>NZ_JAFCLX010000001.1:0-326734 GCF_018130205.1 Bradyrhizobium sp. AUGA SZCCT0222 | reverse complement strand
GATGCGCCGGTGCTGAGCGACACGACCAATCCAGGGGCAGTGGCCGAGCTGGCCAGCGCTTCGGCGCAGAATCTGGCTGCGATCAACGGCACCTTCTCGGTCGCCGATCTCGACGTGGGTGACACGCTGACTGCTTCGCTGGTTGGCAGCCCGACGGTGCTGCTCAATGGCGGCGCATTCTCGCTACCGGCTGGCGCTGCGGCGCTGACTGCTGGCGGTGCCTTCACGCTCACCGGCACAACCTCGACCGGCAGTGCAGTCAACATCGGCTACAGCTACGATCCGGCGGCAGCCAACCTCGACTTCCTGCGCGTAGGCCAGAGCCTGACCATCACCTATGTGGTGCAGGTTAATGACGGCACGACGAACTCGGGCACCCAAGACGTGACCTTCACCATCACCGGCACCAATGATGCGCCGGTGCTGAGCGACACGACCAATCCAGGGGCAGTGGCCGAGCTGGCCAGCGCTTCGGCGCAGAATCTGGCTGCGATCAACGGCACCTTCTCGGTCGCCGATCTCGACGTGGGTGACACGCTGACTGCTTCGCTGGTTGGCAGCCCGACGGTGCTGCTCAATGGCGGCGCATTCTCGCTACCGGCTGGCGCTGCGGCGCTGACTGCTGGCGGTGCCTTCACGCTCACCGGCACAACCTCGACCGGCAGTGCAGTCAACATCGGCTACAGCTACGATCCGGCGGCAGCCAACCTCGACTTCCTGCAAGCAGGTCAACAGCTGACTATCACCTACCAGGTCAGGGTCAATGATGGCACGACGGACTCCGCCATTCAGGACGTCACGTTCACCATCACCGGCACCAACGACGCGCCGGTGCTCAATGCGGCGGCAACGCCGGCCGGGACTGCGGTCGCAGAGGATGCGGGTGCTCCGGTGGGTGCCGTTGGCACGCTGGTTTCGCAACTCGTCGATCTAAATCCCCTGGCTGGTGGTCTCGACAATGTCACCGACGTCGACGACACAGTCACCGGCATTGCGGTGATCGCAGCTGACACAGCCAATGGCACGTGGTTCTACTCCATCAACGGTGGCACGAACTGGAACGCGCTCGGCGCAGTTACCGATGACTCGGCTCGGCTTCTCGCTGCGGATGCCAATACACGGCTCTACTTCCAGCCGAATGTCGACTACGACGGCGCAGCCAACATTACGTTCCGGGCCTGGGACCAGGACACCGGGACCAATGGCGCCCTTGCTGACCCGACGCCCGCCGGTGGCTCGACGGCATTCTCAATCGCGACCGATACGGCGATCTTCGATGTCACGCCGGTACACGAAGGCACCGGCGAGACAATTCTCGCCAACAACGACACCATCGAAATTCCTGAGTGGCTGCTGCTGCTGAACGACACAGCCAATGGCGCTGTGGACGTAAGGAATGGACCAGTCGCGGGCTCTTCAGGTGCGACCTCTGTCACTCACACCGATGGCGGGCAGGGCACCGGCTTCATCACCTTCAACGATGATGCGACAGCCGACGGTTCGTTCAGCTACCAAACGATCGATGGTGTGGGCAACGCGAGCAGCCCCGCGGTTACGGCAACGATCGATCGCCCGAATGCGACGGAAAACCCTGCCATCACCGGCACAGGCGGCAACGATGTGATCTTTGGCTATACCGGCACAGACGCGCTGAATGGCGGCGCTGGGAATGACACCTATGCCTTCCGCGGCTCGGGTGATGGCAGCGACACGATTACTGAAACGTCCGGGACGGATGCGATCTTAATCGGCACCAATAACGCAACGTTCACGACCCTGAACTTTTCCGATACAAGCAATGGTACCGGGAATGGAAATCTGGTCATCGCCTATGGGGCAACAGATACGATTACCGTTTCTGGTCACTTTGATTCAGCAGCCGGCAACGCCTTGGAAACGCTCACCTTCGTCGGTGGAGCGACCTTCGCGGGCTATAGCCTGGGCTCGTCTCCCTACACGCTCAGCGTGGATGACGACAACGCTCCCAGTGCTGCCGCCGGCGTGAACACCATCATTGCGGACGACAGCGGCTCCAACCCGGTTAGCGGCAACAGCGGAAACGATCTTCTGTTTGGCAATGACGGCAGCGACACCATCAACGGTGCAGGCGGAAACGATCTCATCGTCGGCGGCGATGACAATGATCAATTGCGCGGCGGTGCGGGTGACGACACTTACGTCTTCGACCTGGCTGATGACGGCGATACGCTCAATGAAAATGGCGACGCGGGCTCAACGGGGGCAGGCACCGACACCATCGCGTTCAATGCCGCCGGGGCAACTTTGACGACCCTAAGCTTCAGCGACACGAGCACCAGCAGCAATGCGGGCAATCTCAGCATTGCGGTGGCCAGCACGACCGTCACGGTGACGAGCCAGTTCAACAATGCAGCTACCAACCAAGTCGAATTCCTAACCTTCTCTGGCGGCGCGACGTTCGGCGGTTATGCGCTCAGCTCCTCGCCCTACACGCTCCTCCTGACAGATGCGGACTCCGCGTCTGCTCAATCGGTCGCCGGCGTCAATACGATCCTAGTCTCCGACGCTAACGGATCAACGCACACCGGCAATACCGGGAACGACCTGCTGTTTGGTGGTGCAGGCGCCGACACCCTCGACGGCGGCGGTGGCAACGACTTGCTCGTCGGCGCGGGCGGTGTGGACACGCTAACCGGAGGCACGGGCAACGACACATTCGTGCTTAACGGTACCAGCGACATTATCACGGATTTCGTCACTGCCGACGACACGTTGCATCTAACCGGATTCAGTTATGCAGGAAGCGGCAATGGCTTCAATACAATCGTAACTGTTACAACTGCGGGTCTGGGAGGAAGTGGAACGGATATATCACCCTCCGGACAGGCGGCAGATCTTGTCATTTTCGACCTAACCAATGCGGACGCGGCAGACACGACTGGCGAAATCAATTCGCTCCTAAGCAACCAGAATGGCGACTTCGACGGGGGTGTGTTTGTCTTGGCTTACTCAGACGTAGCCGGAAGCAATCGTGTTGCTTTGTATCACGACTCCGACGCGGATGGCGCTGGGACAACAACGCTCATCGCAACGTTCAGCAACTATACGAGCGTGACAGCCGTCGGCTCGCCGAATGTTGTCGCGGACTATGTCGTAGCACCGGCTGGTGTCGCCGGTTCGCCGATAAACCTAGCTCTCACGCATCCCGCTGGAGTCGATGGCGAGGTGACAGTTACGATCTGTGGCGCCCCTGCCGGCTGGACGGTGAGCAATGGCACCGACAACGGAAATGGCACCTGGACGGTCCGGACCAGTGACGCGTCGACGCTCACCATTACCACGCCCGCGGAGTTCGCAGGCGCCATGGCACTCAGCGTCGCAATGACCTGGACCAACGCCGATGGTACGGACGGCTTCTCGGTGCTCACCGACAACGTCGAAGCCTTTGCCCCCGGCAATCCGATCTTCGCCATCTCCAGCGACGACAACCTGACCGGCTCCAGCGGCCGCGACCTGTTCGTGTTCTCCCAGCCGATCGGCCATGACGTGATCTATAGCTTCGACGCTGCCTCTGATCAGATCGATCTGATTGGCTATGCCGACTTCACTGGCTTCGGCGACATCCAGGTGCATACGGCAAACGACGCGGCCGGCAACGCGGTGATCACGCTCGCTGACGGTCAAACGATCACGCTGAATGGGATCGATGCCGCTTCGCTCACCGCTGATGACTTCGTCTTCGATCAGACACCGGTCACGGAGAACACCGGCCACATGGTGATCAGCGATGGCGCAATTCTGCCGCTGAGCGGCGTCATCGATAACACCGGCACGATCGAATTGAACTCGACCGGGAGTGACACCGACCTGCAGCTGATCCAGCATGGCATCACGCTCGAGGGGCACGGGCAGGTCATACTGTCCGACAGCAGCCAGAACGTGATCACCGGAACGGTCTCGGACGTCACGCTGACGAACGTGGACAACACGATTTCCGGCGCAGGCCACCTTGGTGACGGAATGATGATCCTGGTCAACCAAGGCACGATCATCGCCACCGGCACCAATTCGCTCGAAATCGATACCGGTGCGAACACTGTTTTCAATTCCGGAACACTCGAAGCGATCGGCAGCGGCGGGCTGGTCATCGACAGCAACCTTGATAATTCCGGATTGCTATGGGCGAATGGAGCAGACATCACGCTCAATGGCAGCGTAACTGGCGACGGCACTGCATTGATCGATGGTGTTGCCACGATCGAGTTCGAAGAAGCCTCATCTGTTAACGTAACGTTTGCTGCCGAGGCGACCGGGACGCTCAAGCTTGGCGACTCCTTTGATTTCAGCGGAGTTGTTTCGGGATTTAACGAGGATGACTACTTCGATCTGCTCGATGTCACGTTTGGAGAAGGCACCAGCGTAAGTTACGTTGAGAATTCGGAGGAGACCGGCGGAACCCTGACGGTGAGCGACGGCGTTCACACCGCCAACATCTCGTTGTTCGGCGACTACTCGGCGGACGGCTTCGTGTTCGCGGCAGACGCCACGACGGGTACACTTCTGTCATACCGTGATGATCTGATCTAGCTAACCGACAGAATGCTTTGGATACAGTGCGGAGCTGATGGGGCGATGCCCGACGATGGTCCTGGAACGTGAGAAAGCGTATGACCAGGGCAGAGGCAGGGGCAGGCTTGGCCCGGAGCATTCATAAATGGCGATCAGGATCGGCGAGGTAAAGTCGTCCAGGCTCTCGGATGACAAGAAGGAAGTCATCGTCGGTGGAAGCGGGAAGTATATTGGCGACGTGGAGCTGAAAATCGCGCGCGAGTGCTTGGACGATTTTATCGATGCCCTCGTCAGCGCGCGGGGCACGATTGGGTCAGTAGCAGTTCCCAGTGCGGACTCCGCCGTGGTTCCCAAGCGGAATGCTCGATCGGGGAGCAACCCGAATGAAGTCAGATTTGAAATCCCGAAGACCTTCGCCGTGACGGCGGACACCGAGGGCAGGGGCCTGGTCCTGCTTATTCTCAATCACCGGCTGGAAAACCAGGAAGGATATGCGCTGTCCCCGGATGCCGCACGACAAGTAGCTGCGGGGCTGACCAAGAGCGCGGACGCATTGCTCGCATCCCCGGCGGCGGCGAACTCAACAAGTGAGTCCAATACGGATGTGCGTTGAATACCGATCGTAAATCCACACGCGCGCTAGAAGTGCCATCAGGCAAAGCGTCGGGTCGTCGCGCACAGTGCAAAACAAATCTTCCGGAGCTGCGCGGTATTTTCGATTCTGGCCGGTGCGATTTCGAGAGTAGAGCGCGGCGGACATGCGCGGGATCCTTGCACGGAAGTGCTCCCTGTCAAGGCGCGCACTCCAAAGCAATATGGCGCGCGGAAAGCAGAAAGACGTGTCCAGAATCTTTTCGCACTCTCGATCATGCGACGGATTCGGTTTCAGATAGCTCCTGCGTATCGAGTGGACGAACGATCACGATGCATTTGACCGACCACGTTACTTCGACAATGTAACGTGGTTGTGCTGCACTGATCTTGCACCGTTCGGACGTCGTACCATCTCGATATGGAATCCCCGTATTAACACGGTATAGCGCAGTGCCGCTGGCACTTTCGAGGTACCTCCGGAAATCCGAGCCGCACTATTCAGCGGCAACGACACCTCTCAGGCCAGATATTATAAACGCAATGTGTTGGCACACCGACTTTGTCTGCCAATGGCAACTGTGACAATTCACCTTTAAAAGAAGGGATTTATCCTATGTTGAAGTATTACACCAAGACAACCGAAACGTTCAAGCGTCTGCGCGCGGACCAAGACGGCGTGGTGTCGTTCGAGTACATCATCGTCGCGGTTTGCATCATCGGCGCAGTGGCTGCTGCATTCGGCACGGGAGCCACCAGTTCTATCGCGACGACACTGACTGGTGGGCTCGCGGCGATTACCGCCGCTTTCACTGCGGCCATCTGACCCCAGAGGGGGGCTCGTTGTTGCCCCCCACTTTTTTCAAGTCATGCATTTTGAATGTGCCCCCACACGTTTCAGGCGTGCGTCTCATGAACTGGATTGCTTCCACAGCCTCGTTCCTGGAGATCCTGTTGTTGCTCTATGTCGCAACGATCGATATCGCGACACGCTTGATCCGAAATGAGATTTGTCTGGCACTGGCGTTCCTCGGGATTGTCGGTCAACTTGCCGGCCCGGCGCAGATTGCTGAATCGCTGATCGCCGCGTCGATCCTGTTGCTGCTGCTGTTGGTTGTCTACGAGCGGAGATTGATTGGCGGCGGCGATGTCAAGCTGCTGGTCGCATTGGCGATTGGTCTGCCGCTGACTGGCGTGGTTCAGTTGCTGACCGTGACCGCACTGGCCGGCGGCGTTCTTGCCCTGGTGCATCTGTTGATGCGCCTTCTGCCATATCCCAGGCTGGCGCCCGCCGGATCGTCGTTCGTGCGCCGTGTCTACGCGGTAGAGCGCTGGCGTCATTTGCGACACGCGCCGTTACCTTTCGGGGTTGCCATAGCGTGCGGTGGAATTAGCGCCGTTTTGAGCAAAGGACTCTGACATGTCATCTACTTTGCGACTCTCGATCATCTCGGTGCTGTTGCTCGCAACCACCGCCCTCGGGCTCATTGCCTACAACATGAACCTGCCGAAACAGGTCCCGGTAGAGGTCGTCGCGGAGAAGGCGCCGCCGCCGCCTGCCACAGTCGGATATTTTGTTGCAGCACGTCCGCTACCGCGAGGTACTTTGGCCCGCGACGAAGATTTCACGGTACGCTCGGTGCCGCCGGATCGTGTTCCGGCAGGGGCGATCCTTGAAGCGCCCGACTCCAAGACCGGACTTCCCGGTTCTCTGGTTCGCAAGTTCGTCGACGCTGGCAGTCCCGTGACGTTGCAAGACATCCTGCGCCCGCGAGATCGGGGTTTTCTCGCCAGCGTCCTTGCACCGGACAGCCGTGCGATCAGTATCAAAGTTGACGAGGAGTCTGGTGTCTCGGGCCTGATCAGGCCGGGTGATCATGTGGATGTCGTGCTAACTCAAGTGTTCGAGAAGGCAGATCCCGCGCGTCGCGCGCTGAGCGAAGCCATTCTACGCAATGTTCGGATCATTGCGATTGACCAGGAGATTGCGCAAGGCGGGCGAGCCCTTAGCGCGATGGCGGGCAAGCAGGCGCAAACGGTATCGTTGGAGCTTACGTCAGCGCAGGTCAAGAAGGTCACCGTCGCAAAACAGCTCGGAACGCTCTCCCTGGCCGTACGGGCGGCCGTCGATCAGTGGGATACAGCGGATACCGGACCCACGTCCAGCTGCGACGTGTCGCCGGAAATTGCCCGCCAAAATGCGATTGCCGGCCAGAGCGCAGCGGTGATGATTCATTCCGGCGGTCAGGTCAAGCAATACTCGGTCAGGAAACAAAACTCGGACGGCAGCGACAGCTGCGATGGATCGCCGGAAGCGGCCCGCCAGACCGCAGCGGCTATGGCGCACGCTGACAAGTTGCTGGAGAAACGTTGATGAGCATGGTTGCAGTCACTCCGCCTGAAGAATCCACATCTGTTGTCACACGTGACCGTATCGTCTGTTTCGTAAATGACGAGCTTAGCGCCGCGGCTCTGCGCAAAGGCCTTGATGGCAGCAACCTGTCGATCAGGCGTGGCACGATCCGTCATGCCATACGGATGCTCGAAGCTGACACCAATCTTTCCGCGTTGGTTGCGGACATCAGTGAAGTCGAGGATCCGTTTACCGAACTGGAAAGGTTGGCCGGCGTCTGCCCACCCGATGTCCGGGTGGCTCTGATTGGTGAGAGCAGGGAGATCACCTTTTACCGCGAGCTCATGGATCTCGGCTTGACGGAGTATCTTCCGAGGCCGCTCACGCGGGATATGGTGCTGGACCAGCTGCGTCCGAAACTGCTCGGTGACGTGGCGCCGGGTCAAATCGACCGTGGCGGGCATGTGATCTCGATCTGCGGTGCACAGGGCGGCGCCGGAGCAACGAGCATCGCGATCAATCTCGCACTGCAACTGGCCGAGACCACCAAGGCAAAGGTCGCGCTGCTCGACCTTCATCTGCAAGGCGGTGAAACAGCAGTGATGCTGGGTGTTCAGCCTGGCCCGGGGCTGCGGATCGCTCTGGAAAACCCAATGCGGGCGGATACGCTATTCCTCGAACGCGCGGCAATTGATGTCAACGAGCGGGTTTGCCTGATTTCCGGCGATGAGGACCTCGATGCGCAGTTGAACATCACCGAGGCGGGAGTGAGACACGTGCTGGGTCTGCTCCGTCAACGGTTCAACTACATCGTTGTCGATGTACCGGTACCGTTTCCGCCATCCATCCATCCGGTGATCACCCTGTCGCGTCACGTGCTGGTGCTGCTGGAAGCGGAGGTGACCGGACTTCGCAATGCCCATGCACTCCGCACCGCCGTCACCAACATCGCCGGGAAGGATCGGGTCTTTACCTTGCTCAACCGTGCCAATCGGCCCGGGGGCCTTCCCAGGGCCACGATAGTCAAGGCCTTGGGCGCGGAACCCGACATGGTGATCCCCGATCTCGGCAAGGGGATGACCCAAGCGGTCAATCTCGGAATTCCAGCGCTAAAGCACGTATCAGGACTGCGGCGCCACCTCGCCCCCATCGTACGGGAGATTACCGGTGTCGGCGCCGAGCGGAAGGGACGGTTGAGGAGGCTGCTCGGGCTATGAAAACGTTTGGTAGGCGCGAAGACGACACATCAGCTCGTTTGCCTGCATTGACGCCGAGCTTGCCTGCGTCGTCGCCAAGCTCGCCTGCGTCGTTATCAAGCTTGCCTGCAGCGGCGCCAAAACGCGACGAACCTTCGATTCAGCGACCGGTGATGCCAGCTTCGCTGCGCGAACGCGTCATTGAGCAGATTGAGCCATCGGTGGCCGCAACTGTTTCGCGCGATGTTCTTCGAAGACAGATTGAGGAAATCATCCATGTAATTGCCAATCAGGAACGGCTCGAACTGTCTGGTCGCGAACAGCTTCAGCTAGCGGACGAGTTAGCGGATGACATGACCGGCTACGGCCCGCTCCGTCCACTCCTGCTGGATGAATCAATCAACGACATCATGGTCAACGGACCGAGCAACATTTATGTCGAACGAAGCGGCAAGCTGGAACGGATAGCGGTACGATTCCGCGACAACGATCACATCGCCTCGGTGGCGCAGAAGATTGCCGCTCAGGTTGGACGGCGCGTTGACGAATCCAGTCCGATGGTGGATTGCCGCTTGCCGGACGGCAGTCGGGTCAACATCATCTTCCCGCCGCTGGCGATTCACAGCCCCTGCATTTCGATCCGAAAGTTTCCAAGCCGCCGGCTGGATATGGCCGGGATGATCGAAAACGGCACATTGAACGCAGCCATGGCACAATTGCTGGAGATTGCCAGCCGGTCTCGCCTCAATGTTCTGGTCTCCGGCGGTACCGGTTCCGGCAAGACGACGCTGTTGAACGCCATGAGTCAGTTCATTGATCACAGCGAGCGCGTTGTCACCATCGAGGATGCGGCAGAGTTGCAGCTCCGGCAGCCGCACGTGATCAGCCTGGAGACCCGGCCCCCCAGCCTCGAAGGCACGGGGCAGGTGACGCAACGCGATCTGGTCTGGAATGCGCTGCGAATGCGTCCTGACCGGATCGTCGTAGGCGAGGTGCGCGGCGCTGAAGCGTTTGACATGCTGCAGGCGATGAACACCGGCCATGATGGCTCGATCTCCACGGTGCATGCCAACAGCTCTCGCGACGCAATGACCCGCATCGAAAACATGGTGCAGATGGGGCAGCCAAATCTGCCGCTGCGGGCGATCCGATCCCAGATCGTCGCCGCGCTGGATATCATCGTGCAGATAGAACGCATGCGGGACGGACAGCGTCGCATTGTCCAGATCAGCGAGGTGATCGGCCTGGAAGGCGATGTGATCACCACCAATGACATCGCGGCGTTCGACTACGAGCAGGAGGATGCACAAGGGCGGATATCCGGCACCTACAGGTCCACCCACGCCATTCCTAAATTCAAGAGCCGTCTTGCCTATTATGGGCTCGATCGAGCCTGGGCTGAGGCCATGAGGCAAATATGATACCGACGTTTGTGATCGTCACCGTTTTGGCGCTCCTGATGTGCGCAGCCGCCAACACGTTGTGGCTCGACGGTCGGGAACGGCGCATGGATCGCCAGCTAACGATAGCTTTGCCGCCCTCACGTTCGGCGAGCCTGCCTTCCATTCGGCGGGTAGAGGCCGGGTCCCGATGGCAGTTTCTCCATCGGTCAGCCAATTACAATGCAGCGATAGCCTACAATTGGCACCCTGGGTATGTGCTGCTTGCCGGCGTCATCGCGGCAGCGGCGATCTTTTATGCAAACATCCAGCTGCAATTTCCTACCCTCTACGTGTCTCTCGCGGCTGCAATTGTGGCCCTGATGGTGGTGCGAGGTCTGTTTGGATGGCAGCAACGTCGCCTCGCCAATCAACTGTTTCGACAACTGCCCGACGTGGTCCGGCTGGTGACGAGTACTGTTCGATCCGGGCTGCCGGTGAACGAGGCATTTCGCACCATCGCGCGCGAGATGCCGCAACCGACAGCCGGGCAGTTCGGCATCGTATGCAGCGAAGTGAGTCTGGGGAGGCCTCCGGAGGAGGCTATCGAAGCTCTCTATCAGCGATCCCAAGTGGCTGAGTACGGGATTTTTGCGGTGACACTTGCAGTCCAGCTGAAGTCAGGTGGCAGTCTGACTGAAACCTTGCAGACACTGGGCGACACAGTAACTCAGCGTGTTGCGCTGGCTGCTCGCGCAAAGGCTCTGGCGGGAGAGGTGATCTTTTCCTCACGAGCGCTTGCATGCTCGCCCGTCATTGCAGGCGGGCTGCTGTACCTGATCAATCCGCAAACAGTTGATCTGCTTTTCCATGACCGGACCGGGAACTTGCTTCTGGCTTACGCGGCAACCTCCGTGATTATCGGAAGCCTGGTGATACGCTGGATGGTCAGAAGGGAAACAGAACTATGACACTTGGTCTCAGTTTAGTGGCCCTTGCCATAGCAGCTGCGGCTGCGACCCTGGTGTTGATGATCCACGAACTACACGTCCGCACATTGGACACGCGGGTGTCACAAGCTGTGATGGGCATTCCCAGCCGGTCAACACGCTCCCGCGACATGATGGGTTGGTTTTCATCGATCGGCGCGCGGTATCGGCGCTTCTACGCTGCGGAAAATCTGGATCAGCTGCGCGCGATCCTCCAGTCATCAGGGTTCAATCATCACCGGACGCTGCCGATCTGGCTCGGTGTCAAAACTGTCAGCATGTTCCTGTTCCCGATGATGGCCTTTCTTCTTGCGCAGCTTTCGGGGAAGTCGCTGACGGATGCGCTGATCTACACGCTTTTTGGCGTGGCGATCGGAATTATGGGGCCGCGGTTAATTCTGTCGGTGATGAAGCGGCGTTTCGATGCGGCCATTCGGCGAGGCACGCCTGACACGATCGATCTGCTGGTTGTGTGCAGCGAAGCCGGCATGGGCCTGGAGAGCGCGCTGGAACGCGTGGCGGAGGAGATGAACCGGACCAATCCTGCGATGGCCGGTGTCCTGTACGGTCTTCTGGATGATCTCCGGATACTGCCCAATCGCAGCGAAGCATTCGAGAAGCTTGGAGCGACTTCGGAAGGACTTCGCCGGTTCGGCACCATGGTCGGCCAGAGCATGCAGTACGGAACGCCGTTGGGCCAGGTCTTGCGCGGTATCGCCGTCGACCTCCGGCGAGAACGAATTACCAAGCTGGAGGAAAGAGCCCACAAGCTGGGCGCCAAGCTGACCATTCCGATGGTGTTGTTCATGCTTCCGGCGATGTTCATCATTCTGGGTGGAAGTCCGTTTCTGCACCTCGCGCGCGCGCTCTCCAACATCGGTAAATAAGCCATGAGCACGGTTACCCTGTCGAAAAGCTGGTCTTACGATTGGACGATGCGACTGTTTGGCAGCCTGTGGTTCATGTTTCTCGCACTTTGCGTCGCCATCAGAATTGGGACATTGCCCGCCGAGCCCTGGCCATCGCTTCTGTCGAGTTTATGCCTTGGCAGCTTCTACCTGCTGGTGGCGCTCTTGATCCTGAGCCGGTCACCGCCAAAGGCGCAAGCAGATGGCCTGCCGCCCAGAATAGCTGCATTCGTCGGCGCCTATTTGCCATGGACGATCGGCTTCCTCGGCAAGACCGACCAGACGTTGCCGAACCTGGCGTCCACCGCCTGCATACTGATCGGCATGATCATGATGCTTGTCACCATCCGGCATCTCGGCAGGTCGTTCAGTATCGTGCCGCAGGCGCATTCAGTGGTGCAAACCGGTCCTTATCGATGGGTCAGGCATCCGCTCTATCTCGCGGAAGAAATCGTGATCCTGGGTGTCGTGCTGCAATACCTGTCGGTGGCAACGGTGATCGTGCTGTTCCTGCATATCGGCGTCCAGGTATGCCGCATCCTTTACGAAGAAGATCTGCTTCGGCGCAGCTTCCCGGAGTATTCCAGTTACGCGGCATCACGCTGGAGAGTGATCCCGTATGTTTGGTGAGTGACGATGCATGGCCGGATTGCCATGGACATGACCGTTGCCATGATCTGCGTGGTCTGAGGCTGGTACGAAGGTTCCAGTTGCGATGGCTCCGGTATCCAGGGGTTTCGACGACCGGAAGTGTGCAAGTGTCGAGGTAGGCTTATGAGCCGCAAGGAATCTTTCATCGCGGATCGACGCGGCGCCGTCGCGTTCGAGATGCCCATTGTCTATATTTTCTTGGTCGGGATGCTGCTCATGCCGCTTGCCGACGTCGGTGTCGCCGGCATCCGGTACATCTCCGCGTGGCAGGCGTTGCGCGCCTTCGGTCAGTCCATCCAGTACTCCCCGCCACCCGACTTCACGAACATGGGAGGCTGGACGTCAAGCGCAATCGCCAAGGCCGACTCCAATTTTCCGATCTCCAATTTTCAGGTCATTTGCGGTGTCGACACCGCTTCGTGCTCCACAGCCAGCCCGCCATCGCCAAAGTACTATTCGTACTCGACGAGCATCACCTTGGCACCCATCGTGTTGAGGCCATTTTTGTGCACGAGCGGCGCGGGCAACCCTTGTACGTTCACACTGCGTTACTCACAGCGGTTTCAATAGGAGTGCTCCATGCGTAACATGCTCCGTTGTCGTCGAGGTGCAGCTGCATTCGCAACCGTCATCGCCATGGTGCCGCTGATAGGAGTGGTTGCACTCGGGGGCGAGGCGGGATCGTGGTACGTCACCAAGCAACACGCGCAGAATGCCGCCGATGCGGCCGCCTATTCAGGCGCCTTGCAGCAAGCGTGCCTATCGGCGCCGGGCTGCGTCATTACAAATACAGTGGACTATCGTGCCAAGCAATTTGCGGCACAGAACGCGTTCTGCAACGCGGGCGACACCAATTATCCCGGTGGCCGCTGTGTTACCAGCCCGACCGGGATCTCGCATACCGTCCAGATCGCTTCGCTCACCTCATGGAACGGGGTCGCCGGACAGTTCGTTCAGGCCACCGTCGTTCAGCAACAGCCGGCTTACCTGGCAAGAGTGCTTGGTTTGACCACCGTCAACATCGGCGCGACAGCCGTCGCCGCCGTGCAAGATCATCCTGCGAAGCCGCCATGCGCCCTGGCATTGACGGGCTCAATCAGTTTCCAGGGCAGCCCGAACATCATTGCGCCCAATTGCGGCATGGCCTCGAACAGTACGGCCAACAACGCACTGAACTTCACCGGCGGCGGGATGACCATGAATCTCGGCTCGCTGTCAACCGCTGGCGGCTGTACGGGTCAGGCACAATTCTGTAGTCCTGCGCATACGCACATGCCGGCGGTCGTCAATCCCTTCGCCGTGCTTGATGCGGTTACGATACCGACGCTCCCGAATTGCTCCGGTAGCAATCTGGTCGCCTACACTGCAGCGACGCCGTGCAAGAACAACGCTTACACCCTGTCGGGCAACACCGACGTTACTTTGGCTGGTGGCGTCTACTTCATTTCCGGAAAGCTGGAGCTCAAGGGTAACGCATCTCTCCTGGGAACAGGACTATTCATTCTGTTGCCCGGTGCAAGTTTCAGCATGAAAGGCTCTGGCACCATCATCATGAAGGGCAACACGTCGGTCGCACCCACGCAGCTTCCGTCCGTTCTTCAGCCCTATGCCAGCCTGTTCGCCAACATGAGCATCTATGATCGGGATACCAGCCCGGTGAGGTTTGGTGGAACCAGCCAGATCACCTTCAATGGGACCATGTACTTGCCAAACGTGGACGTGACGTTTCAGGGCAATCCGACGATCAATGGCTGTGGCGAGTTGATCGCCAAATCGATCGCGTTCAACGGCAATGCCACCTTCGACAGCACGGGGTGCGCTGCGAGCGGGGCAGTCACGCTACCCAGGAACCAGTATGTAAGAATGGTGCAATGATGAGAAAGCTCGATCAGCGCGGTATCGCGGCGCTGGAGTTTTGCCTCATCGCCATACCGCTCTTCACATTGATGTTTGTGATCTTCGATCTGGGACGCTATGCGCTCACTGCGCAGTCATTGCGGGCGCTCGCGAATGCCGGCGCGCGGGAAATCATGGTCGGTACCACGGGCAATGCCTGCTACACGGATGCCGCAATTACAAAAACAGCTCCCACATGCAGCGGTGACCCGCTGTCTACTGCGCAAAAGCAAGCTGCTGCACCGTTCCTGTTTAGGGGCGGTCTCACACCGACCCTGAACATACCGGCGACGGGAAGCTCCCCAATAACTGTTACGGCCTCTCAACCAGGTTTCACCATGCTGATGCCGATCTGGGGCACAAAACTCAATGCGCCGAGCGCGTCCACTCTAATTCCGTTCTAGCTCATTCCCGGGCATCAAGCCGATGAACATTCGACGAGCCTTGGCGATGGCGATGGCGATGATACCGGAAGTGAAACCATGACAAATGCCACCATGACGTCACCGTCGACGCGGGCCGTGACGCCAGCCCAGTATGTGGGCCCGGTCGCGATCTTCCAGTGGCCCCTGGCCTGGGCAATGATTGCCCTTTTGCTTGCAGTCGATTTTGTGTGGGCCTGGCAGGTTGGGCTGGCAATCAGTGGCAGCGAAATCAGGGTCGGCCTGATTGGAGCCCTGCTTGCGCTATCGGCGGCATGCCATCGCCGCTATCGTGCTCGAGCGAACATGCTGGAAGCAGTTGCCTGGATGTTCACTTTCGCTGCTACGGCTTCCGTGCTGACCTACCTCGCTGCCAGTTGCGCAAACCCGCTTCAAGACGCGATGATGGAGCGGTGGGACCTGGCGATTGGCTTCGACTGGTCAGCCTGGCACGCTGCGTTGCTCAACCAACCGAACCTGAACCGCCTGCTGTTGGTGGTCTACAACACCCTCTTTGCGCAGTTCCTGCTTGCGGTCATCTACTTTTCCAAAAGGGACGAATCCGCACGCCTCGAAGAGCTGATGCTTTTGATGTGCGCGACCGTGGTCCCGACGGCGCTGGTCTCGGCGATGTGGCCAACGCTGGGCCCGTTCGCCGTGCATGGCGTTGGCGACGTTACCTACTTGCGAGATCTGCTGGCGCTACGTGCAGGCGGGCCGTGGCAGTTTGAATCGTTGGCGATGCAAGGCATCGTAGCAATGCCATCGTTTCATACCGTTCTGGCCGTGCTGTTCACGTATGCCTTTCGCGGTACCGGCCCGCTTGGATACGGCATCGCAACGCTAAACGCGGCGATGCTGCTTTCGATCCCGCCGATCGGCGGGCATTATCTGGTCGACCTGCTTGCCGGCGTGGCGCTGGCGGTTGGGGCGATCGCCATCCAGCGAGCGACAACAAGGCGTGGCGTGAGCCGAATTCTGCTCGGCCTTGCGCGCGAGACGTTGTTCGGCAAGGCCGTCGATTTGGCCCGCGGTTCCGTTTTCCGGCCTGCGCGAGTTTCGGCGCAAGCCGTAGCCGTAAAATCCCGGCGTCTGCATGATGCGCGAGATGGCGGTGGGACCTAGCGGGCTATATGCAGTTCAACGGGAACTATATGCAACTCAACGTGAATATGGGCGGACGGCAAGCGATCGCGTGCTGGCCGTGGCTGTTCTCTGCATCGCACAAAAGGTGGTGCCCGCTCGCAACATTGGGAAATATTCGCTGGAGTTGCAGCAACCTGGTGAGGGTCTCTCCTTGCAAGCGAGGAGCATGAAGGATGATGATCTCAGAGTCGCATTCGCGGCCAGCGGGAGACTGGGAAGTGTTCTCACTGAGGCCAAAGCGCGCCGGGAACGCGAAGTAACGATTTATAATGGGAAAAACTGGTAAGCTTTGCGACGGGGTGCGCGAAGGAGAGTTGCTAAGAGGCGGAGACCGTAAGTTTACGGGGACAGAAGTGGATCGCGTCGAGGGGGAATCGAATGCAGGGCGGTCGCGTTTCGGCTAGGGCAGGCGGGAGGCTTCTCGCCTCGGGCGTGATCGCAGTTGGCGCTGCGCTTGCCTTGTTTAATTCCGTTGAGCGCGCGGGCGCTGCAGACCGGCGGGGCGGATCCTCCAGCGGCGTCTTCGTCAGCGAAATGAACGACGTCCAGCGGGTCAAGGTGACCGTCAACAAGTCGCGCACCTTCAGGGTCGATACGGCTTTTGCTACGATTGTCGCGGGTTCGCCTGACATTGTCGACGTGAAGTCGCTGAGCGATCACCTGATCTACATCCAGGGCAAGCAGACCGGCACCACCAACGTCATCCTGTTCGACTCCTCGATGAAGCAGATCGGGATCCTCGATGTCGAGGTGGCGATCGATTCCAGCAATCTGCAGCAGAACATCCGCAACAGCACCGGCATGCAGGGTATTCGCGTCTCGTCCTCCGAGGGGCAGGTGGTGCTCAGCGGAACCGCCGTCGACGCGGTTGCGGCCGAGCGGGCCATGGCGATCGCCACCAGCACCGTTACGAAAGGCGGCGTTGTCGTCAACGCCATGAACGTTGCGGGGCCGCAGCAGGTGATGCTGGAAGTTCGCTTCCTCGAGGTCAACAGAGCCGCCGGCCGTGACCTGGGTGTCAACCTCTTTGTCGCCAATGCAAACGGCACGAACGTGGGTAACACGGGTCTTGGCGCACCTGGGGTCATCGGGAGGGCCCCCATCGGCGGTATTAATACCATCAGGAGGGCACCCATCAGCGGGGAGGCTACTGCTGTTCAAGGGCCGAGCAGTACTTCGGTTGGGGGTAATCCTGCAGGCAGCCTTCCGCTGCTTGGTACTGCCGCAACACTGGCAAGTGGCGCGGCGCCGTATGGCGCATTGCTCACAAGCATTCTCAGGCTCAACAACGGCATGTCGATCGACAGTCTGGTGACGGCACTGGAGACCAAGGGCGTGTTGCGCCGCCTGGCCGAACCGAACCTGATGGCGCTCTCCGGCGACGCGGCACGCTTCCTCGCCGGCGGCGAATTTCCAGTGCCCGTGGCCTCCACACCGGTTGCAGGCTCCTTTCCCACAGTTACCATCGAATACAAGAAGTTCGGTGTTGAGTTGGCCTTTGTGCCCACTGTTCTGTCACGCGGCGTGATCAACCTCCGCGTGGAGCCGTCGGTGAGCGAGCTTGATTACGTTAATACGGTCACGATCGGGGGTACGATCATCCCATCCTTGACCCGCCGCGACGCCCGGACCACGATCGAGTTGCGCGACGGGCAGAGCTTCGCCATCGCCGGCCTGCTGCAGACCCGCAACCGACAGGACGTCTCGCAAGTGCCCTGGATCGGCTCGGTGCCTGTGCTCGGGACGCTGTTCCGCTCTTCGTCCTTCCAGCAGGAGGAAACCGATCTGGTGATCATCGTCACGCCGCGTCTGGTGGCACCGGCGGTACCCGGACAAGCGCTAGCATCGCCGCTCGACTCCCGTCTCCCGGCCAACGACGTCGATTTCTTCCTCAATGGTCAGATGGAAGTGAAAAAGCGCTACAACGATTATGTCAATTCCGGCGGCGAGGTGAAGGGACCGTACGGCCACATCATCGCCCCCGAGCTGCGTAATGCGGCGCCGGCTCCCGTTTCTGGTCCAGCGATCAAAACCCTGAACTGAGGACGAACTATGCGCATCAGATTGCTGGCCATATTCGCTCCGCTCCTGCTCGGGGGCTGCTATGGATTGGCGGGGCATGACGAGGTGGACCGCTACTTCCAGCGTTCCGACACCATCACGATGACCGCCGGCGACGCCAAACAGGTCAACGCCGTCACCCACACCATCCATCCATGGCCGCGATACGTCGGTGATCGCAGGATCGCTACCGACGCCCGGCGCGTGGGCGCCGCCGTGACGCGCTATGGCAACACGAAACAGCCGGTGGATCAGCTTCCCGACATCGGCGAAGGGGGCAGGCAGATGGGCGTGCGGCCGACCCCAACCCAGAACGTCAATATAGAAGGATTGGGGGCTGGATCGGCTTCCGGAGTATCGGTGCCGGTCGGTGGCGCAGGAGTTAGGTGACCGGTTTTGGTGCGTAAAATTAGCGATGATATTTCGAACGGTGCGCTGGTCCGCTGGACCGGGGCGGGGGACAAAGGGTTATGCGTCGTCTCATTCTAATGCTGACCTGTTGCTGGTTGGCGACCGGTCTTGCGGCGTGTGACACCACCACGAGAGATGCGGCTATCGTCGCTCCGGCTAATACGGCGGGTCCGGACCCCGTGCAGGAACCGACCGACGTCAAATATTATCCCTCCGACGAGCCGGTGCGGCTTGGGCTGGAGCATTTCAACCGCGGCAGTTACGGGATCGCCCAGCGCTATTTCAAGGACGCCGTCGAGAAATCGCCGAAGGATTTGACGGCCTGGATGGGGCTCGCAGCGAGCTATGATCGGGTGCGTCGCTTTGATCTTGCCGATCAGGCTTACGCGCAGGCGGCCAGGCTGGGGGGCGAAACCGTCCAACTCCTGAATGATCAGGGATATTCATACATGCTGCGCGGCAATCTGAATGCGGCGCGGCGAAAGTTTGAGAGGGCTTATTCGCTCGACCCGACCAACCCGGTGGTCATCAATAACCTTGAACTGCTCAATGGCAGCCGGCGGTTCATTGAGAGGCCGCCGAATAATCAGCCAGGGTAGAGTAGCTGGCCGTACCAGTTTTATTTTATTGATATTTACCGGCTAGAGGGCGCTCCCTGCGCCGGGAACTTTTAAGGCGAGTTAAACGTTTTTGGCGTATGGCTCGTCTCATGAACCGTCTTTTCAAGCTGCAAATTCTCGGACCGTTCGCGCTTTTTACCGCCACGCTTTGCGCCGAATTGGCCGCGCGGGCGCTTCAATATGACCCCAGCTCCGAACTTCTCTGGTTCATCAATCTCGGGGTGTTCGGCATCTTTCAGCGCAGCTCCTCAGCGTTGAGCTATCTCGTTCCAATTGACGGGTTTCAGTTCTTCGGGGTTGCGCTTCCGATCTTCGCGCTTGCCTGCATTGGGCTCGCAACCAGGTCCAGGCTCCCTTTCACGGTCGCAACGCATGCGAGCGTAGTCTATGCCGGCCTTTTGGTCTTCTCCTGGCAGGTCGGCGTACCCACCCTCACGCATGCATCGCTCGGAACCAT
Organism: Bradyrhizobium sp. AUGA SZCCT0222; assembly: GCF_018130205.1. Taxonomy (NCBI): domain Bacteria; kingdom Pseudomonadati; phylum Pseudomonadota; class Alphaproteobacteria; order Hyphomicrobiales; family Nitrobacteraceae; genus Bradyrhizobium; species Bradyrhizobium sp. AUGA SZCCT0222. The sequence continues at coordinate 307,106 of NZ_JAFCLX010000001.1, read as the reverse complement.
GGCGGTCCCGTCGGGTGTTGGCCTGTATGTGATGGCGACCATTTTAGGGACGTGCCTCCTGTCCTTTGCTGTCACGCACCTGCTCTATTTCCTCGCCGTGGGGAAGGAAGTAAGAGCTCTGGTGAGTTGGCTGCGACGCGTCTCGTCTCGTCGAAGCAATCGCATTGCGGCGTAGCCGCACTGGATGCCACGGTGTCGGCATAATCATCGGCCCAAGCGTGATATACTGACGTGTCCAAGATTGGACGGAGCTCGATATGTGGTTGAGAACGTCCAATCAAGTTGCGGAGTCATTTCTTCGCCCTCAGCCCCACACACAGAACTACAAGCCGGAGTCTTCCGCAACCAGAGCGGGCACGCACGGGCCGGGCGCAGAAATGGGGGTCCGTGTATTTCACCTTTCCTTGTAGTGATTGATATCCGCTCCCATCAATCGAAGATCATTAAGGCTAAGCCAGGTCACATCGCCGGGCGGCGTGTTTACCATGCGGCGAATGATGGACGAGGGGACAGTCAATTCTTCTGCAATACGGGCCATCGCCATAGTTGCTTTGCGAGACACGGTACCATTCTCGGACGCGCCATGCACTCCAATGCGGGCGCGAACATATGCATACTTTGTTTCCCCTGCCGCGAAGATGAGAAAGCAAGCCGATGCGCAGGTTGCGTTTTCCCCTACGTTCGTGGACACTTTTGCAGACCTGACCACGTCTGCCAACCGGACACCTTCTAGTAAGTTACCTCCCTCCGAGTTCAATCGCACCGAGGTCACCAGTTTACCCGCATCAGTAGCCGCCTTGATGCGCGTTCTCAATAATTCAGCATCACCCGGTGCAATATTGCCGGAGATGGAAATTTCGACGCGATCGTCTTTGGGATTCAAAGATTTTATCTCGGCGGCGGCCGCGATCGACACGCTCAGCGCGAGCCCCGCACTCACAAGCCCGCTAGCCGCAATTCCCCGCTTTTGCATCCCCATTTATTCCTCGCGATAACGGCCATCCAACCGCGCCTGGGAGGCGCCGCCAAGTGCTTCAAGCCCTTGGGGCGGCGTGCGGTAATGCGTATAGGTGTTGGCTGATCATTTAAAGCGCCCCGACCAATCCAGATCGGGACGCTTCAATGGACCAAAGCGGCCGTCGATCAACCCTTTGATGCTTTACGCGCCCAATCAAGCGCGCTCGCTGATATCGGAACCACCTCGCCAACATCCAGCACAGGAGTAATCTTGACGTCATTCCAATAGTTGTATTTCGCAGCGAAGGCGGTGATGGCCTTCGGGTCATTGGTCTCAGCCAAAATAAATCCGCTCCTTCCGGCGAGGTCTGAAACAAACGCGTGGATCGTCAGCCCCTTTTCCTCTTCAGGCCTCCACTTACTGAACGCGGTTAGAAGCGCCTCACCCCCCGCAATGTTTTGATCAAAGGAAAGACCTGCCGTTCGGATCGTATACTCACACATATATTTCATAGGTTTTCCTCCTCCCTGAACCGGGCAGCATTGCCCAAGTTCCCACAATATCGACTTATTCGGCGATGTTGCCTCAATAACAATCTGCTGGCTTCAGCGGCCCTATGTCGGGTTCTAAGAGCGCCAGCTGATTGGCGAATGCTGGAGCTTCAACTCCCGCTCCAGAAGACAATGCCAGCCTTCAGAAGGACCGCCGAAGCCGTCAGTCGAAAGCAAACACATCGGATCTATTCATTAACAAGAATATTCGATCCCATGCGTGGACCTTTTGGGGTAATCCCGGACATCATGAATTCGGGCAAACCTGAGCGAGCTCGCAAGCTTTACGGCGAGTTTAGCCCTCCCGCTTGAGCAGAACGTGCAGGCGTCGATAGCCGAAGCGGCTGCGCTCCTGGGCGATCGCCCGCATACAGCTTAGCTAGCTAGGTGGCAAGACAAGGTCGGCCTGCCGGCTATCACGTCGCAAAATGATGATCGATCCATTGCGGGTCGTAAACCTGGCTCCGAGCAATTTCGGAATCTTCTCCATGAGCGGGGACGGTAGCGGGATCGTTGCGATGCCGACCGTGTCGCCGACTTTGATCGCGGGTGCAGGCGTGCCCGCGGCCGGCGCGGGCTTGATAAAATCCCGGATCAGTCGAATTTCTTCTGGTGTCAGATTGAGCGCAGCTTGCTCGGTTCGAGGGTCGGCCCCGGCCTTCTTTTCAGCACCGGATTTGTTTTGGGATTCCGTTTGTTGGTCAGCCTTCTGTTTTGCTCTTTCCAAAAAATCCGCCCTGGCGGCGCGTTCCCTGAGAGGCGAGAGTTCGCGCTGGAGGGTTGCGATTTCCGATTTCAGGGATCTGATCTGGGTGAGGGCAATCACTGCTCCAGCGCACATCACGAGCACGAGCAGGGTCAGGAGCGCAATGGCTACGCCTCCGACATTTCCGGTCCTTCGTGCCGCCTTTGCGGTGGATCCGTCTCGCTCCAGATGACGTTGCCAGATGGCCTGAGCTTGCTGAAATCTGGCAGCGATTAGCTTACTGAACTTGTTTCGTTCAGGCGGCGCGAGCGCTGGCGTCTTGGCCTCGGCATCAGAATTTCGCGAAAAAAAGCCGGGTGCGCCGGGCCGCCGCGGTTCTTCCCGAGGAACCGGGATTGGATTGCTGTTCTGTAGATCGGCACCAACTTCCGGAGCTATGGGCTGGGCAATACTTTCATGGGGCAAATGGCCGCGTGATGCTTGAGCGGCGGCAGGAATTGTACTTACCGAAGAAGTATCCTCGGCATTTGCAGTTTCTTCCACCCCGTCGGGGTCGACATCGATTTTATCGTCCCGCCGATCGAGATCGAAAATTTTCAGACGCTCCTCAGTGCCGACGAGATGATCGATCATTTTCAGTGAAGGGGAGGGAGATGGTGCGGGAAGATCAAATGAGGGCTCGTTCGAGGCTCCCAAAGCCCTCAACGCCGATCGGCCTGCGTCGGTAATTCGTAACCCGTCGCCTTCCGGCGTCACCAGCCCCGACTGAAAAATGTCGATGTCATCGAGCGCGGAGGCTTCCGATTGATCTTCGTCGGCAGTGAGTGCCTCGACATCGCCCCTGAGGTCGTCAAGAGACGCGCGGCCGTCAGGGCGCCTGGCTAGCGCAGTCAGTATCGCCAACTTGAATTTCACACGGGCCCCCTAACTCCCGACGTCGAATAAGGCGGTCTGATTGTCACTGCCCCGGTTTCTCCCTGTGCTCCGATCAGCTTTCACCACTCTGAAGGGCGTTCAGCTCAAGATCGAAGATCCCTGGTCGTTCCTGGTTGGCGATCGGATCATCGATCATTCCAGGCGCCGGCGCGAGCCCCCTCTTCAGCGCCCTATGGTCGCCGCGGGCGACGGGCGCGGGGGTGATATTTTTGGGGGGAAGCGAGCCGTGGTCCCAGCCGATCGACTGCCTCAGTTGGCGGCTGCGTTTGGGTAGGCGGCCCCAGCGCCGGGGGACCGGGCTGTACTGGGGCCGCCCATTCCAACCGACCGGCAACGGCGGATTGCCAACGGCCTCCGCAAGTTACCGCAGCCCGGTTGATCTTTCCGAACTAGTTCGGAGTACCTCAGTTCTTTCATTGGCTTACTCCAGCGCCACGCCAGAACTGCACCAAGGCTTGACCGCGTCGTTCGATGAAAATGGCCGGATTCCGCATCAAGCAGCGCTTGTGGCCATACCCTGTGTATAGGTGGGACAAGCCCTCAATCATCGGTTTTCGGCCACCTTCATTGTGTCATCGTGAGTGATCCCGATTCGCAGGAAACTCATATGGGCGAGCCAGTACGAGAAGTTTGCGCCGATCTTCTGACCCGCGCCAACAGCGCGGCTGAGGATGGCCCCCGTGGATTCGAGAACGCCACCATCTCAATCGTCGATGCACTTTCCAAGGAAGTAAGCACCGCTGATCTGGTCGCTATCAGCTACCGACTTCAAGCGTTATCCGGCCTTACGATGAATTTGCACGGCCGCGAATTTAGGCTGATCAATGAAGCCGCATTCAAGGCAGCCGCGACCTGTCCGCTGGTCTTGCGTGGTACATTCGGTGAAGTTGAATTTGACCGCGAAGAATTTTTGCGGCTCGCACTGTCTTTTGCCGAGCCGGCAGGTAACGGCTGAGCAAATCGGATACCTAATTGAATAGCCGCGTCGGTGGGGGAAAAAAATCCGCAGCGTCCCGCTCGGGATCGAACGTCACTTTGGATCGGCGGACTGCAGCGACGGGTGACGTAACGCGAAAGACTGCACTGATCGGCAGCAGGTAGGCACCGCATCCGCTGCGCTAGCCGCCCGATCGGGGCTGCTCCGATTCGACCGGATAGCCCCCTGAGGAACAAGTACGTTGTCGCTCAGGACGCAGGATACTCAAGTGGGCCTTGAAGTGGCCCCGATGCAGAACGCGCCTGTCGGGCGCCGCGTCGAAGCCTGAGAAACAATTGAATTTGCTGGCTCCCCGGGCTGGATTCGAACCAGCGACCATTCGATTAACAGTCGAATGCTCTACCGCTGAGCTACCGAGGAATAGGCGAAACAAATGTTCGCGAGCCGGGAGCGTATAACAAAGCCTTTCGGGCTTGCAAAGGACCAAATGTCCATCCCCGGCGCCACGGTGGTTGGGGCCTGAAATCCCCGCCGGCTCAAGGATTTGCCGCCATTTCCCGGTCCGGCGCGGGCATAACCGGCAACGCACCGGTGCAAACCCGGCATCCGCGCAGAGCATGGCGCAAGCCGCCAATTCGACTCAATCCGATCCGAGCTTTGAAACTGCCGGGTTTCACGGGAGCCGAATCGATGTCAGCCATTACCACCGACCTGACGAGAGCCGTGCCGTCGATCGTGCCGAGCGATGTTCCTGATCTCAGCGATGACGAATGCCTGTTCCGGCTGGCGCAAGCGCTCGTGGAACATGATTCCGAGCATCTGGACGAGGTGGCGCAGCTGATCGGCCGGCTTGCGGTCACGATCGAGTAGGGCGCCTTTATCTTCGGAATCCTGCGCCCGGTTGGCGCGCGCGCCCGGCATGTTGCGTTTTGCCGGAGCTTGTACCAAAGATGACCCCGGTTTCAGCTCTCCCGGCGGCAACGCCGCTTGCTTTCAGGGTCTCAGCCCAAGGGTCTTCGAAGGGTCTTCGCCAATGTCCGGTTTTTCGACCGCGCGCCAGAAAATGGTCGATGGTCAGGTGCGTCCCAGCGACGTCACCGATATCCGCATCATCGACGCCATGCTGGCGGTGCCGCGCGAGACCTTTGTCCCCGAAAACAAGCGCGCCCTGGCTTATCTGGACCTCGATCTCGAGGTCGGCGAGGCCGGTTCGGAAAAGCAGTTCCTGATCCAGCCGGCGGTGCTGGCGAAGATGCTGCAGGCCGCCGAGATCAAGGAAACCGACAATGTTCTGGTGGTGGGCTGCGCCAGCGGATACGCCGCTGCCGTGATTGGCCAATTTGCCAGGCAGGTCCATAGCGCGACAGGCGCCGACGGGGATCCCGCCAAGGCGCCCTTCGACGTCATCGTCCTGAACGGCGCGACCGAGGTCGTGCCGCAAAAGCTCTATGGGCAACTCCGGGACGGCGGCCGGCTGGTCGGCGTTTTCGCAATGTCGCAGCCGCAGCGGGCCACCATCGTGACGCGTTCCCATGGCGATTTCGGGAACCGGGCGTTGTTCGACGCCGCGGTGCCGGTGCTGCCGGGCATGGAACGGCTTCCAGCGTTCGTTTTCTAGAAGCGTTTTCTGCGAAGCGGAACCCGGTTCGCGCCAGGAAAACGCGTCAAAACAAAAAGACGCCCCGTTCAGGCTGTTAAAATCCCGTTCTGAATCAGAAGTGTGGCCCGTTTGCCCCACGTGAAGAGTTTCGACTGCTTTCGCTTGCTGGGTGGTTCCGTCGGGGCTCTGTGCGGAATAAGGTGAGCCGGGACTCACTTCGACTGAAGCGGCGTCCGGTTGTTGTTTTGGCCGGCGAACTAAATGATTGGATCACCATTGATGCGTGGGGTGAAGGTTTTCACCGGAGCTGCGGCTTCGGTCCTTCTGTTAGCTTTGGTGGGCCCGACGCCCGCTCTGGCCGATACGATCGAGGCCGCGCTGGTGCGCGCCTATCAGAACAACCCACAGTTAAACGCGCAGCGCGCCCAGGTGCGCTTCACCGACGAAAACGTGCCACAGGCGTTGTCGGGCTATCGCCCCAGGGTCGCCGTCACCGCCAGCGCCGGTTATCAATATACCGACACGCTTCTCAATTCTGGCGGTCTCAACGCTGCGGGTGCCCCCGTCGTGGTTTCTCAGCAAACTCACGGCACCAACGCGCCGCGCAGCGTCGGCGCTACCGTCACGCAGAACGTGTTCAACGGCCAGCAGACCGCCAACCGCACCCGCGCCGCTGAAAGCCAGGTTTCCGGTGCGCGCGAAGCCTTGCGGGCGCTGGAGCAGACTGTGCTGCTGTCGGCGGCCACGATCTACATGGACTATCTGCGCGACTCCGCGATCGTCGAGGTTCAGAAGAGCAACGTTCGCGTGCTCGAACAGACGCTGAAGCAGACCAAGGACCGCTTCAATGTCGGCGAAGTGACCCGCACCGACGTCGCGCAATCGGAAGCACAACTGGCCGCCGGCAGGACCCAGCAACTCACCGCCGAGTCCAACCTGAACACGACGCGTTCGAACTTCCGCCGCATCATCGGCAATGAGCCGGTAGCGCTGGCCCCGGGTTCGCCGGTCGATCGCTATTTGCCGGGCACGCTGCCCGGCGCCGTCGAACTCGGCCTGACGCAAAATCCGAATGTTACCGCGGCGATGTTCGGCATCGACGTCAGCTACCTCCAGGTCAAGGTCAACGAGGGCGCATTGTTGCCGACCGTGAACCTGGTGGCATCGGTGCAGCAGTCCTACGAACAGACCATGACAGTCTACAGGTCGTTCGGGGCGTCGGCTGTCGCGCAGCTCAATGTCCCGATCTACAATGGCGGCGCCGAATATTCGTTGATCCGCCAATCCAAGGAAACCCTGGCGCAGCAGCGCCTCACTCTCGAACAGCAGCGGGATCAGGCCCGCGCCAACGTCGTCACCGCCTGGGGACAGTTGGTGGCCGGCAAGGCGCAGGTGCAGTCGGCACAGGCGCAGGTGACGGCGTCCGAGATCGCGCTCAACGGCGTGCGCGAGGAAGCCAAGGCCGGACAGCGCACCACGCTCGACGTCTTGAACGCGCAGCAGGCGCTGGTCAACGCGCGCGTCGCGCTCGTCACCGCCCAGCACGACCGCGTCGTCGCGTCCTACTCGGTGCTCAACACGATCGGGCGCTTGTCACCGATCGTGCTCAAGCTGCCGACCACGACCTATGATCCGAGCGTGCATTATCATCAGGTGCGCGACAGCTGGGCCGGTGTTCGCACGCCCGACGGCCGCTGATAATATCCCACCACCCGCATGCGTGCGGGATGACAAGCGTCACCGGGGATGACAACGTCACCTTGGGGATCACAGGCGTGACCCCGGGGGATGACAGGCGTGCCGCCGGGGATGACAACGTCATCCGGCCGGAATGATTCACCACCCGACGGGGAGTACGCCGGGTGTGTTGTTGCAATCACTTGTTGCCGTGACATAACTTTCTTGGAGGCAGCAGGGCGATTCGCACACCTTTTACGTCTACAGGCCGCGAGCCGGGTTGCTTTTGGGGAGCGGAACCCCGCGCGATGCATCGTGTGGGGTTGATCTGGGGACAAGTCTGGCTTGCGCGATGAAAATCCCGGCCTGCATATCCGGAACCGGCAAATCCCGAGTGGCTTGGTGTAAAATGGTTTCGATGTGGAGTCGGCGATGACGCAACCTGCAAAGGTCCAAGAGCCCTCGATGGAGGAGATTCTGGCGTCGATCCGTCGCATCATCGCTGACGACGAAGCCAAACCTGCTGATGCAAAGCCGGCTGCCGCCGAGAAGCCCGCAAGCCCGCCGCCAGCCGTGAAACCCGAGCCTCCGGCCGCCAAGCCGACGGCGATGAAGGATATTCCGCCGTCGGCGATCGCGCCCAAACCGGCCGCCGCGCCCAAGCCCGCGCCACCACCGCCGGAGCCCGCCGCCAGCAACAACCAGGACGACATCGACGCGATGCTCGCAAGCCTCGACGCGGCGACGCCGGAGGCCGACATCCGCCCGGCGCAGCCCGAGGCCGACGTGTTCGAGCTCACCGATGAGATGGCGGTGCCGGATCCGCAGCCGGCGGCATCCTCATTCCACAAGATCGAGCCGCAGGACGACATCGAGTTCACCGAGACCGCCGCCGCCAAGGCGCTGCACCGGCAGCCGGCCTATGAACCGCCGCCGTTCGAGAGCGCCGCAGCTGCGCCGGGACCGCAGATATTGTCGCGCTCGACGGTGTCGGCGGTCGAATCCGCGTTCAATTCGCTGGCCAACACCGTGCTCAGCAACAACGCGCGCACGCTGGAAGATCTGGTCAAGGAAATGCTGCGGCCGATGCTGAAATCCTGGCTCGACGACAATCTCCCGGGCTTGGTAGAGAAGCTCGTCAAAGCCGAAATTGAGCGGGTTTCGCGCGGGCGTTAACCTGCCTGCAGCCGCTTTGGCCCTTATTCAGCCACCCCCATTGGGCTTTATCGTGCTTTCGGCATACAGGTCCGGTTGACTTGATGCCTTGCGGCGGCTTTCTAGAGCATGATCCTGAAAAGTGGGCACCGGTTTTCCGAAAAGATCATGCTCAAACAAAGGGATGCCGTAAGGTTCCTGATTGCTTCAGAGTCGGGCGCTAGTCTGTTGTTTTGAACGTGTTTTCCTGGCGCGAACTGATCCAAATTCGCCCGAAAACGCTGTCGCTTCCTCAAGACCCAATTGCATTGTCATGATCGAGAAAAACTACCAGCCCGCCGATATCGAAAGCCGCATGTCGGCCATCTGGGAGGAGAGCGGCGCGTTCAAAGCCGGCCGCCCCGAGCGGCGCGACGCCGAGCCCTTCACCATCGTGATCCCGCCGCCGAACGTCACCGGCTCGCTGCACATGGGCCACGCGCTCAACAACACCTTGCAGGACATTCTCTGCCGCTTCGAACGGATGCGTGGCCGCGACGTGCTGTGGCAGCCCGGCACCGATCATGCCGGCATCGCCACACAAATGGTGGTCGAGCGGCAATTGATGGAGCGGCAGGAGCCGGGCCGCCGCGACATGGGGCGCGCGAAATTCCTCGAGCGCGTCTGGCAGTGGAAGGCGGAAAGCGGCGGCGTCATCGTCAACCAGCTGAAGCGGCTCGGCGCCTCCTGCGACTGGTCGCGCGAACGTTTTACGATGGACGAGGGCCTGTCGCGCGCGGTCGTAAAAGTGTTCGTCGAACTGCACCGCGAAGGCCTGATCTACAAAGACAAGCGGCTGGTCAATTGGGACCCGAAGCTGCTCACCGCGATCTCCGATCTCGAAGTGCAGCAGGTCGAGGTCAAGGGCAGTCTCTGGTACCTGCGCTATCCGATCGAGGGCAAGAACTTCAGCCCTGACGATCCCACGACCTTCATCGTGGTCGCGACCACGCGGCCGGAGACGATGCTCGGCGACACGGCGGTTGCCGTGCATCCGGACAACGAACGGCTCGGGCACCTGATCGGCCAGCACGTCATCCTGCCGCTGGTCGGCCGCCGCATTCCGATCGTCGGCGACGACTACGCCGATCCCGAGAAGGGCTCGGGCGCGGTCAAGATCACGCCGGCGCACGACTTCAACGACTTCGAAGTCGGCAAGCGCCACGGTCTGCCGCAGATCAGCGTGCTCGATCAGGAGGGCTGCATGGCCCTCGTCGACAATGAGGATTATCTGCGCGGCCTGCCGGAAGGCGCGTCCCAATTCGCGGAAGAATTCCACCATGTCGATCGCTTCGCCGCGCGCAAGCGGATCGTCACGCGTCTGGAGGAATTCGGCTTCCTCGAAAAGATCGAGCCCAACACCCACGCGGTGCCGCACGGCGATCGCTCCGGCGTCGTGATCGAGCCGTATCTCACCGATCAATGGTATGTCGACGCCAAGACGATGGCGCAGCCCGCGATCGCGGCGGTGCGTGGCGGCGCGACCACGTTCGTCCCGAAGAACTGGGAAAAGACCTATTTCGAATGGATGGAGAACATCCAGCCCTGGTGCATTTCCCGCCAGCTCTGGTGGGGCCACCAGATTCCGGCCTGGTACGGCCCTGACGGCAAGGTGTTCGTCGCCGAGACCGAAGAGGAAGCCGTCGGCAACGCGCTCGGCTATTACGTCGAACAGGAAGTCATCACGCCGGAGCAGGGGCAGGCGATGGCGGAGGATTCCGCCAAACGCGAAGGCTTCATCACGCGCGATGAAGACGTGCTCGACACCTGGTTCTCGTCGGCGCTGTGGCCGTTCTCGACGCTGGGCTGGCCGGAGGAAACACCGGAGGTCGCGCGTTACTATCCGACCAACGTGCTGGTGACGGGTTGGGACATCATCTTCTTCTGGGTCGCGCGGATGATGATGATGGGCCTTCACTTCAAGGACGAAGCGCCGTTCTCGACCGTCTACATCCACCGCCTGGTTCGCGACGAGAAGGGCGCGAAGATGTCGAAGTCGAAAGGCAACGTCATCGATCCCCTGGGTGTCATTGACGACTTCGGCGCCGACGCGCTGCGCTTTGCACTGGCGCGCGGCGCGGCGCACAGCCATGACATCAAGTTGTCGCCGCAACTCGTTGAGACCAATCGTAATTTTGCAACCAAGCTGTGGAATTCCTGCCGCTTTGCCGAAATGAACGGCTGCGTCATGCCGGCGGGTTTTGATCACACGAGCGCCAGGGAAACCCTGAACCGCTGGATCGCGCACGAAACCTCGCGCGCCACGCGTGAAGTCACCGAGGCGATCGAGGCCTATCGCTTCAACGACGCAGCCAACGCGATCTATCGCTTCGTCTGGAACGTCTATTGCGACTGGTACATCGAACTCGCAAAACCGATGTTGCTGGGCGAGGAGGGCGCGGCGAAGACCGAGACCCGCGCCATGGTCGCCTGGGCGCGCGATGAAATCCTGAAGCTGCTGCATCCGTTCATGCCCTTTATCACCGAGGAACTCTGGGCGGTGACGGCCAAGCGCGACGGCTTGCTGGTGCTGGCGGAATGGCCGCGCAAGGCAGGAGCGGCGACGGCGGACCAACTCGCATCGATGGCGTTGGCGGGCCCGAACGATGCGCTGATCCCGCCGATCATGGCCGCCCTCGATGCCGGCGATTTCAGCGATCCCGCAGCGGAAGCCGAAATCGGTTGGGTGGTCGATCTCGTCACGGCGATCCGCTCGGTGCGCGCGGAAATGAATATCGCGCCGGCGACGCTGACGCCGCTGGTGCTGGCGGGCGCATCCGCCGAGACCAAAGATCGCGCGCAACGCTGGAGCGATACCGTCAAACGCATGGCACGGCTTGGCGAGATTTCCTTTGCCGACCGCCCGCCGGAAGGCGCCGTGCAATTGCTGGTGCGCGGCGAAGTCGTGGCGCTACCGCTCAAGGGCGTCATTGACCTGGCGGCCGAAAAAGCCCGGCTCGACAAGGAAATCGCCAAGGCCGACGCCGACATCAAACGCGTCGACGCCAAGCTCGGCAACGAGAAATTCGTCGCCAATGCGCCCGAAGAGATCGTCGAGGAAGAGAAAGAGAAGCGCGAGGCGGCCGTGGCGCGAAGAGAAAAGATTCTCGAAGCGCTGGAGCGGCTGAAGAACGCGGTGTAGGCGAAGGGTATACCTGACGCTAGTTCCGTCATCCTGAGGTGCGAGCCCTGCGGTGCACTTGCACCGCTGGGCGAGCCTCGAAGGATGTGCGGCCACAGGCGGGGCCGTCGTCCTTCGAGGCGCGCCAGAGCGCGCACCTCAGGATGACGGACAACGAGTAGCGCAGAGCCAACTTCCATGCTGGACCACGTCTCCATCACAGTCTCCGACATCGCCGCCGCCGAGCGGTTCTACGACGCGGTCATGAAAGCGCTCGGAATCGTCAAGGTCGGCCGGCGCGACGACTGGCTCGGCTATGGCGAGCGGGCACGCCCGGCCTATCCGGACCGGGTTTATCTCACCATCCGCAAGGGCCCGAAACCGGACGACGCTTTTGGCCGCCACTGGTGCTTCAAGGCGCGATGGCAGACCCAGGTCGACGCCTTCTGGGACGCCGGCATCGCCGCCGGCGGCACCGACGACGGACCGCCGGGACTGCGCGACTATCACGCGTCCTACTATGCGGCTTTCCTGCGCGACCCCGACGGCAATCGCATCGAGGCGGTGTGCCATCATGCGGTGTGAGAGCGGGATACCGCCGCGACAAACTGACACGACGGGCAAATCACTTCTGATTTACGGAAATCGTGTCAAGCCCCGAAATAAAAAATATTTCGCTTTCGCCGTCGGGCAAATCATCTCTACGAGTTTGCGTTATCCCGTCCCACTCAGAGGGGCGTCGGCCGTCGTCACGACGAGGGGCGGGTTGCGATGGACGTAACAGTTGCGATTGACGGTCGCGGCTGAAGCGTACGGCGAAAGCGTGTGGTCCTGGCGCCCGTAACGGCGTTAAGTCCTGCGGGAGCTAACGCTTCCGAGGGGCGACGGTGGCAATAGAGGCCGTCTCACCGGGGAGAGCGCGTCATAAGCCGTAAAGCCATTGCGCAGGGAAGGCTGGGTGTTCTCCGCTGCCCTGTATGCTCGTGTGCAGCCTACTTAGCACAATTCGCACACGAGACCGCGGGTGCAGCGCGCACCCGGTCTTCCCTGCGCCCTCTCATTGGAGAGGGTGAGGAATTCCTGGCAAAGCTCGGGCGCAATGCGTCGCGAGAATGCGAAGTCGCGTTTGGATGATGGTGCAATGACAAACACCGCCGTCGTCCCGGCGAAGGCCGGGAGGTGGATTCACACTCGAAGTGCAACACTTGGGCAAAGGACTCCGCAGGGGTCCTGTAGTCAAGGCATTTGCGCGGGGTGTTGTTGTAGATGGCCATGAACTGGTGGAAGCGGCGGGTTGAGAGCGTTGCGAGATCGGTTTTGCGGGGTATGAAGCGACGCATTCGTCCGATGGCGTTCTCAATGCCGCCCTTTTGCCAGGGCGCGTAAGGATCACAGAAGAAGGTGTCGATCGCCAGGCTGTGCAGCCGATGATGGCGTGCGAACTCGGTACCGTTGTCGAAGGTGACGGTCTGGCGAAGCGGTTGCGGGAGGCTGCCGAACAGCTTGAGGAGATGCCGGGCCACGCCGTCGGCCACCTTGTTGGTCAATCGGACGGCAAGCAGCAGGCGCGACTTGCGTTCGTGCACGGTCAGGATCGCCTGACCGTATTTGGCGAACATCATCAGATCGGCCTCCCAGTGTCCGCAGGTGGCACGGTCGGAAGCCTGGACGGGGCGTTCGGCCAAGGAAACACGGCCTTCAATGAAGTTTTGCGAGCCTCCACCCTTCCGGCCGCGGCAGCCGCGCTTGCTCTTGCCGCGTGGCAGACAGCGCCGCCAGCTATAGTCCTTGGTGCGGGCAAGCTGGGCATAAACGAAACGGTAGATGCTCTCATAAGAGATTACCTGGCGACCCCGCTCGCGCCTGAGCCGGCCGGCGATCTGCTCGGGTGACCAGCCGCTTGCGAGCCGCTCAATGACGGCTGCTCGCAAGCTCTCATCGCGTTCCAGACGAGAGCCCTTCCAGCGCCGCGCCTTGGCCTGCAGCTGGGCGTAGCTGGGTTTGTACCCCACCTGCGCCCCACCATTCCGCTTTAGTTCCCGAGAGATCGTTGATGGCGCGCGATCCAGAGCTGCCGCGATTTGCCGGATCGAGCTGCCGTTGGCAGAAAGCTGGGCAATCGCGCATCGGTCTTCAAGGGAAAGCTGCTCGTAACTCCGCCCCATGGCAACACCTCCAGTTGGAAGTGTTGCACTTCGTTTGTGAACTTAGGGGACCCATACGCCGCGGCCCATCGGTAGGAATGCTGGCGTTAGCGACCTGCTCCAACAACAACCGCTTTCGGAGTATGGGTCCCCCAATGCGCAATTGCGCATCTGAGTTCGCCGGGACGACGCTAGAGCGGAGCACGCTTCCTCAAAACGCCTTGCTCAAAAACCGCGAGCCCTTCAGCCCGTACCGCCATGGAAAATCCACCGCCTTGGTGATGCCGATGCGAATGCCGGTGACGATTTCTGCGTCGCCAACCCGCGCATGCAGCGCGATCGGCGGCACATCCAGCGGCAGTTCGCTCTGCTTGATCGTGATGCCCAGCGCTTCGCAGAGTTTGCCGGGCCCCGAGCACAGCGCGCGCTCGTCATGCAATCCGCGGCGGCGGCGCATCGCGGGAATGCCGTGGGTCGGCTGCAGCGCGCGGATCAGAACCGCGCTGGCCGAGCCTTCCTTCTCGCAGACGAAATTGACGCACCAGTGAATGCCGTAGGAGCGATAGACGTAGGAAAAACCGGGCGGGCCGAACATCACGAGGTTCCGCGGCGTCGGGCCACGGTAGGAATGCGCGGCCGGATCGGTGTGATGATAGGCCTCGACCTCGACAATGATGCCGCCGACGCCGTCGAGCAGCAGCGTGGCGCCGATCAGGTCGGGCGCGACCTCGTGCACGCTGCGGGCAAAAAACTCGCGTTTCAGGGCTTTGCCGAGGCGAGGGGCCTTTGTTTCGGCCGGTTGGGGCTTTTGAATCATTTTGAGGTGGGAATCAGCGGGAACAGGAGGAATGCTCCCAACATGTTGCATGTTTCTGCTAGGTTCGGCGAGGTTGCGGCGCAGCGCGACACGGATTAGCTAAGGTTTCCAAGAGTTTTCGGACATTTTCGGACTTAACATGGTCGTTCTCGTCGATACCGTCTCATCCAACCAAGTGCGCCCGCGCCACCCCGAAAAGGTGAACCGGCCGGATGCGCTGTCGCCGCCGAAGCCGGACTGGATCCGGGTGCGCGCGCCGAACACCCGCGGCTACGCCGATACCCGCAAGATCGTCAAAGAGAATGGTCTCGTCACGGTGTGCGAGGAGGCCGGCTGTCCGAACATCGGCGAGTGCTGGGACAAGAAGCACGCCACATTCATGATCATGGGGGACACCTGCACCCGGGCCTGCGCGTTCTGCAACGTCAAGACCGGGATGCCCGGGGCGCTCGATGCGGCCGAGCCGGAACATGTCGCGGAGGCCACCTTCAAGCTCGGGCTCGCCCATATCGTCGTGACGTCAGTCGATCGCGACGATCTCGCCGATGGCGGCGCCGAGCATTTTGCGCAAACCATCCGCGCTATCCGCGCCCGCTGCCCGACCACGACCATCGAGATCCTGACGCCGGATTTCCTGCGCAAGGAAGGCGCGCTGGAGATCGTTGCGGCCGCAAAACCCGACGTGTTCAACCACAATCTGGAAACCGTGCCGTCGCGCTATCTCACGGTGCGGCCGGGCGCGCGCTATTTCCATTCGATCCGGCTGTTGCAGCGGGTCAAGGAAATCGATCCGACCATCTTCACCAAGTCCGGCATCATGGTGGGCCTCGGCGAGGAACGCCACGAGGTGCTGCAGGTGATGGACGATCTGCGCTCGGCGGACGTCGACTTCCTCACCATCGGGCAATATCTGCAGCCGACCCGCAAGCACCACGCGGTGATGCGCTACGTGACCCCGGACGAGTTCGCCGGCTACGAGAAGGTCGCCTACACCAAGGGCTTCCTGATGGTGTCGGCGAGCCCGCTGACCCGCTCCTCGCATCATGCCGGCGATGATTTCGCCAAGCTGCAGGCGGCGCGCGCGGCGCGATCCCGCTGATTCCGGGCGTGGTGTTATGGATCGAATTCTTGTCATGGGCTCGCCCGGATCGGGCAAGTCGACGTTTGCGCGTCGGCTATCTCAAATCACCGGCATCCCGGTCGTGTCGCTGGATGCGCTCTATTGGAAGCCGGGCTGGAAGCCGTCGGACGCCACCGAGTTTGAAACACGCGTCGCCGAGGCGGTGCGCCTGCCTCGCTGGATCATCGACGGCGATTATATCTGGTGGGCCGGTGATATCAGGCGCAGCGTTGCCGATGCCGTCATCTGGTTTGACCTGCCAACGCGAAGCTGCATGGCCGGCCTCATGAGCAGGATCGCTACGAGCTATGGACGCGTGCGGCCAGAGATGGCGGAGGGCTGTCCGGAACGGATCAACGTCGAGTTCTTGCGCTACGTCTGGACATATCGACGGGAGCAAAGGCCGAAATTGCTGCAATATCTAGAGGGGCTTCGAGCTGATCAATTCCTGATCTGCTTTACCGACAGGGCAGAGGCGCACCGGTATCTGGCGAGTTTTGGACGGCGGGAAGGCGCGGAGGGCGTGCACTGATGCCGCGCTTTTCAAGCAAGCGGCGGGCGCATCACACCGCCCAGCAGATGTTCGATCTGGTCGCCGACGTCGAGCGCTATCCGGAATTCGTGCCGTTATGCCATTCGCTGAAAATCCGTCAGCGCACGGCGCAGCCTGACGGCACCGAGATCGTGGTCGCCGACATGACGGTGTCGTTCAAGCTCGTTCGGGAATCCTTCACCAGCCGGGTGACGCTGGACCGTCGCAATCTGAAGATCATGGTGGAGTATCTGAAGGGCCCGTTCAGCAATCTGGAAAACCGCTGGAGTTTCGAACCCAAATCCGAAACCGATTGCGATGTCGGCTTCTTCTTGTCCTACGAATTCAAGAGCCGGATGCTGGCGATGCTGATGGGCACGATGTTCGACACCGCGTTCCAGCGCTTTGCCGCGGCGTTCGAAAAGCGGGCGGATGTGGTTTATGGAAAGCGGGCGTGACATGACGGCATTGGAACGCGTTGGCTTCATCGGTCTGGGCGGAATGGGGCGCGGGCTGGTCAAGAACCTCCTCGCCAAGGGCGTGGCCGTCACGGCCTACGACCTGAACCCTGAGGCGGTCGCCATTGCCAAATCCCAGGGAGCGACGGCGGCGGGCGGTCTTCGCGACATTGGCGAATGCCGCATCATCATGATTTGCGTCAATGCGGCCGAGGACGTCGAGGCGCTGCTGACGGGGACCGACGGGTTGCTCGCCCACCCGGCGCCGGGGCTTGTGATCGTCGATCACACCACGGGCAGCCCGCAAATGGTCGATAAACTCGATCGACTGGTGCGTGCAGCCGGCGGGCGGTATGCCGAGGCGCCGATGACACGAACCCCGAAGCATGCCGACATCGGCAAGGTCAACGTCCTTTACGGCGGTGACGGCGACTTGCTCGCGGAGCTCAGGCCCTATTTCGAACGCTATGCGGAGAACATCTTCCACATCGGCCCGCTCGGCCACGCCATCCGCCTCAAGCTGATCCACAACTACATCGCCTTTGCCAACGTTGCGGCGTGGTGCGAGGGGTTTGCGCTGGCGGCGAAGGACGGCCTCGATCTCAAGCAACTGATCACCATCATCTCGGCCGCCGGCGGCAAGAGCGGCATGCTCGACCTCTATGGCCAGGCGACGCTCGACGGCGACTTTACCCCGCTGATGTCGTTGGCGAACGCCCGCAAGGACGTGCGCTATTACGCGCGCTGGCTGGAAGACGCCGGATTGCCGGGGTTCATGGCGGATGCCGTGCACCAGACCTACCGGCAGGCCGCCTTGCTCGGTCATGACGGCGAATCCTGCACCGCCGTGATCAAGGCTTACGAGGCCGTCACCGGCGTCGAGGCCCGCGTCCGGCCGCACGATCGAAATCAAGACAAATGAATGCTAAACGCTTCAGAGCGTTTTCAAGCGAAGTGGATACCGGTTCGCGTGAAGAAAACGCGTCAAACAAAAAACTAGAGCCCCGTTCCGATCTTATCGGAACGGAAAAGGCTCTGCGGAACGGAAGGACCATGTGATGGACATCAAGGCACCCATGCGAAGCGGTGGGCATATTCTGATCGATCAACTGGCCCTGCACGGCGCCGACACCGTGTTCGGCGTGCCCGGGGAAAGTTTCCTGGCCGCGCTGGATGGCATGTACCAGAACCAGCGGGTCCGCTTCGTCAATTCCCGGCATGAGGGCGGCGCGGCCATGATGGCGGACGCCTATGGCAAGCTCACCGGAAAGCCCGGCATCGCCTTTGCGACGCGCGGCCCCGGCGCCACCAACGCCTCCGCGGGCGTTCATGTCGCGTTTCAGGATTCGACGCCGATGATCCTGCTGCTCGGCCAGGTCGGACGCGACATGATGGAGCGCGAGGCGTTCCAGGAAATCGACTACCGGCAGATGTTCGGGCCGATGACCAAATGGGTCGCCCAGATCGACGACGCGCGCAGAATTCCGGAATTCATCTCGCGGGCGTTTTACACGGCGACCTCCGGCCGTCCCGGGCCGGTCGTGCTGGCGCTGCCCGAGGACATGCTGACCGACGAGGCTGACGTTCCGGATGCGCAGCCTTACAAGCCGCAAACCGTCGCGCCCGGCGCGGAAAGCCTGCAACAGTTCGAGGAGTTGCTGGCCGCGGCACGCAAGCCGTTGTTGATCGTGGGCGGCGGCGGATGGAGCGATAAAGCGCGCCGCGACCTCGAAACCTTCGCGACCGCGCATGAGGTGCCCGTCAGCGCTTCATTCCGGTGCCAGGATTATTTCGACAATCTGCACGCTGCGTACGCCGGTCATGTCGGCATCGGCATCTCCCCGAAATTCGCCGAACGGATTCGTGACAGCGATCTGATCATCGCGCTCGGCACCCGGCTCGGGGAAATCACGACATCGGGCTACAGCCTGTTCGACATTCCGCAGCCGAAACAGCCGCTGGTTCACATCTATCCGGATCCCGAGGAAATCGGCCGCGTCTATGCGCCGAAACTGGGCATCATTTCCGGGAGCGCGGCGTTCGCGGCCGCGATCAGCCGACTGAAACCGAAGCATCAGCCGCGCGGCGACGAACTCAAGGCGGCGCATGCCGATTATCTCGCCTTTGCCGAGCCGACCCGTTCGCCCGGCGATGTTCAGCTTTCGCGGATCGTGCGCGATCTCAGCGAGCGTCTGCCGGAGGATACGATCATCTGCAACGGCGCCGGCAATTACGCCGTCTGGGTTCATCGCTTCTGGCGCTACCGCCAGTTCCGGACCGAGCTCGCGCCGACATCCGGTTCAATGGGATACGGCTTGCCGGCGGCGGTTGCGGCCAAGCATCTGCATCCGAACCGGCCGGTGATCGCATTCGCCGGCGACGGCTGCTTCCAGATGACCGGGAACGAGTTCATGACCGCGGTCGAAAACCGGCTGCCCCTCATCGTGATCGTCTGCAACAACGGCATGTACGGAACCATCCGCATGCATCAGGAGCGGCACTATCCCGGCCGGATTTCCGGCACCAATCTGGCGAACCCGGATTTCGCCGCGCTCGCGCGTGCCTTTGGCGGCTTCGGCGCCCGGGTCGACCGTACCGAAGATTTTGCAAAGGCCTTCGACGAGGCGGTGGCTTCGCGCTTGCCCGCGATCATCGAACTCACGATCAGCCCGGAGGCGCTGACGCCGGCGGCTTCGCTCAGCGAAACCCGCGCCAAGGCGTTGGCCGCGGCGAAGTGATGAGGCAGATCGCTAGGATCTCGGCGGCCGTCGTCGCTTGACGGCGCTGCCCCGGGTCGATCGCGCGACACGCGGGCGGAGCCGGCTCACGGCCTCGCGGCGCGGTTTGACGGATGCCTGCGGTCCGCGCGCGAGTTCCATCAGCATGCGCAGCGCCTCGACCACCGAACGCTGGCGCACGCTGGTGCGGCCGATGGCGCCAAAGCGATGTTCGCGGTGCAGGATGCGGCCGTCGCGCGAGGCGACCGCGAAATGCACGAGCCCAACCGGCTTGCCGGGGGTGGCACCACCGGGACCGGCAATGCCGGTGATGGAGACGGCGAGGTCGACGCCGGCCTTCTCCAGCGCGCCGACCGCCATCGCGGTCGCGGTTTCCTTGCTGACGGCGCCGAAGGTCGCCAGCGTCGTTACCTTGACGCCGAGCATCGCGCGCTTGGCATCGTTGGAGTATGTGACAAAGCCGCGGTCGATGACGTCGGAGGAACCGGGAATATCCGTGAGCGCGCCGGCGACCAGGCCGCCGGTGCAGGATTCCGCGGTCGCAATCGTCAGCTTGCGCATCCGGCATAGATCGAGCAGCGAGCGGGAGAGGGCGCGGGCGTCGCTGCCGCTCATGCTATTCGCTCCAGGGGAGACGGATGGTGGCGCTCGCGGTCGCGGCGATGCCTTCCTCGCGGCCGGTAAAGCCGAGCCGTTCGCTGGTGGTCGCCTTGACGGCGACGCGAGAGATGTCGAGCCCGGTGATCTCGGCGATGCGCGCGCGCATGACATCGCGCAGCGGTCCGATCTTGGGCCGCTCACAGATCAAGGTGACCTCGAGATTGGCGATGCGGCCGCCGCGGGCGGTGACGCGATCGACCGCATATTTGAGGAACTTGTCGGAAGCGGCGCCTTTCCACTGCGGATCGCTGGGTGGGAAGTGCGAACCGATATCGCCGTCCGCCAGCGCGCCGAGGATGGCATCGACCATGGCGTGCAGGCCGACGTCGCCGTCGGAATGGGCGAGAAAGCCTCTGACGTGCGGCACACGGACGCCGCAGATCATCAGATGATCGCCGTCGCCGAAGGCGTGCACGTCGTAGCCGGTGCCGGTCCTGATGTCGCCGAGCATGGCGCCGAGGCGGGCTTCCTCGCGGACAAAATCTTCAGGGGTCGTGAGCTTCATGTTCGCAGGATCGCCTTCAAAGGTCGCCACCGTCAATCCCGCCCATTCGGCGAGCGCGGCATCATCGGTGAAATCGCTGCGGCCCTCGCGGGCGGCGCGGCGATGCGCTTCGAGGATCACGTCGAAACGAAACGCCTGCGGCGTCTGGGCGATGCGCAGCCGCGCGCGGTCCGGCGTGGCCTCGACATCGCCGGCCTCACCGACCTGTTTGATCGTATCGGTGACGGCGATCGCCGGCACGGCGGCGCCGGTGCGGCCGGCGGCGTCGATCGCGCGCGAAATCACCGCAGGCGTCACGAATGGCCGCGCCGCGTCATGGATCAGAACGATGTCGGGCTTCTCGCTGGCCAGCGCCTCGAGCCCGGCATGCACCGACGCCTGGCGCGTCGCGCCGCCATTGGTGGGTGGCTGATGGCGCAAACCCGCGACGGCCTCATTGAAGACCGCTGCGTCGTCGGGATTCACAACCGGTTGCACGGCGAAGACGTCGGGGTGGCGGCAAAACGCTTCCATCGCGCGGAAGATCACGGTCTGCCCGCCGATCGTACGGTATTGTTTGGGCCCTCCCGCGCCGGCGCGAAGTCCGCGCCCGGCTGCGACGAGGATGGCTGCTGTACGCTCAGGTTTCGGCATTTGACTCTAGTTACGGACGGATCGGGTTGAGGAGAGGGGATCGGGCCCCTGCGGCGCACAGCCCTTACCATGCCGAATGCGTAAAAACAGAGCGTTTCCCAATAGCTGTGGGAAAAGCAGTTTTTGTTGCAGTGCACTTGCACAAATGATAGAACTGTCTAAAGTGTAGGCATGAAGCTTGACTGCACAAGATTTGTGCTCACAATATGCGCCGACAGTAGCAATGCCGCTGCTGCCACACCAATGAGAACACCGTGACCGGCCTGGACGACCCACGCCCTAAGACGTTGAAGATAGGCGATATTTCGGTCGCCAACCGGGTTCTCCTGGCGCCGATGTCCGGCGTTACCGATGCCCCCTTTCGACGCCTTGCCGCCACTCTTGGGGCGGGACTCGTCGTGTCAGAGATGACCGCCAGCGACGATCTCGTGCATGGCCGGCCGATGTCGGTGTTGCGCTGCGAGGCGACCGGGATCGGCCCGCACGTGGTTCAGCTTGCAGGCTGTCAAACCCACTGGATGGCGGAAGGGGCCAGGATTGCCGAGGCTGGTGGTGCCGACATCATCGATATCAATATGGGTTGCCCGGCGCGGCACGTGACCGGCGGCCAGTCCGGCTCGGCGCTGATGCGCGATCTCGACCATGCGCTCAAACTGATCGAGGCGACGATCGCTGCCGTCAAGGTTCCGGTGACGCTGAAGATGCGCCTCGGCTGGGACCACGGCTCGCTCAACGCCCCCGAACTCGCGCGCCGCGCGGAAGCTGCCGGCGTGCAGATGATCACGGTGCACGGCCGCACGCGCTGCCAGTTCTACAAAGGCGAAGCGGACTGGAGCGCAGTGCGCGCGGTCAAGGACGCGGTCTCGGTTCCGCTCGTCGTCAATGGCGACATCACGTCGTTCGAGAAGGCGGTGAGCGCGCTCGAAATGTCTGACGCCGATGCCGTGATGATCGGCCGCGGCGCGCAGGGACAGCCCTGGCTGCCCGGCCAGATCGGACGCCAGTTGCAAACCGGAAAGCCCGAAGCCGCGCCCTCGCTGGCCGAACAGCTCGCCCACATCCGCGCGCTCTATGACGAAGTCTGCCGTCTCTACGGTTTGCGTATCGGCCTCAAGCACGCGCGCAAGCATCTCGGCTGGGCGCTCGAGATCGCTGCCGAATGCAGCCGCGCGCCGGCGGAGAAACTCAAGAGCTGGCGGCAAAAGATACTGACGTCGGAGGATCCGCACCGGGTACATCGATCGCTCCAGGACGCCTACGACGATTTTGCATGGAGTGCTGCAGCATGAATTCGGCCGCAGAACAACGCCGGCGAATGCCCTCCGAGGCCGAGGCGATCCTCAATGCACTGCCGAATCCGGTACTGCTGATCGCGCCTGACGGCCGCATTGTCGATGCCAACATCGCCGCTGAATCCTTCTTCGAGATATCGACCCAGTTCCTGCAACGGCAGTCGCTGAAAGAACTGGTGCCATTCGGCAGTCCGCTGCTGGCGCTGATCGATCAGGTGCGATCGAGCGGCTCGCCGGTCAACGAATACAAGGTCGATCTCGGCACGCCCAGGATCGGCGGCGACCGCCAGGTCGATCTCCACGTCGCGCCGCTGACGGAGCGGCCGGGCCACATCGTCGTGATGCTGCAGGAGCGCACCATCGCCGACAAGATGGACCGGCAATTGACGCATCGGAGCGCGGCGCGTTCGGTGATCGCGCTGGCGGCGATGCTGGCGCATGAAATCAAGAACCCGCTGTCCGGCATTCGCGGCGCCGCGCAATTGCTCGAGCAGGCGGCCTCGTCCGAAGACCGGATGCTGACGCGCCTGATCTGCGACGAGGCCGACCGCATCGTCACGCTGGTCGACCGTATGGAAGTGTTCGGCGACGACCGGCCGGTGGCGCGCGGTCCCGTCAATATTCATTCCGTGCTCGACCACGTCAAACGACTGGCGCAATCGGGCTTTGCCCGCAACGTCCGCTTCGTCGAGGAATACGATCCCTCGCTGCCGCCGGTGCTGGCCAATCAGGACCAGCTCATTCAGGTCTTCCTCAATCTGGTGAAGAACGCCGCCGAAGCGGTCGCCGATCTCGGCAGCGACGCCGAAATCCAGCTCACCACCGCGTTCCGCCCGGGGGTACGGCTGTCGGTACCGGGCAAGAAGTCGCGGGTATCGCTGCCGCTTGAATTCTGCGTCAAGGACAACGGCTCCGGCGTGCCGGAAGACCTGTTGCCGAACCTGTTCGATCCGTTCGTGACCACCAAGCAAACCGGCAGCGGGCTCGGTCTCGCGCTCGTCGCAAAAATCGTCGGCGATCACGGCGGTATCATCGAATGCGAATCCCAGCCGCGGAGGACGACGTTCCGCGTGCTGCTGCCGATGTTCAGCTCCACCAAACAATTCGACCAAAGCAATCGCGATGACGTTTCGGGTACGCCGTCGCCTGCCTCACAGGCCGCAAGATGAGGAATAATGATGCCCGCAGGTAGTATACTTGTCGCTGATGACGACACCGCCATCCGCACAGTTCTAAACCAGGCTCTCTCGCGCGCCGGATACGAGGTGCGCCTGACCGGAAACGCGGCGACGCTGTGGCGATGGGTGAGCCAGGGCGAGGGCGACCTCGTCATCACCGACGTCGTGATGCCCGACGAGAATGCGTTCGACCTGCTGCCGCGGATCAAGAAGATGCGGCCGAACCTTCCCGTCATCGTCATGAGCGCGCAGAACACCTTCATGACGGCGATCCGGGCCTCGGAGCGTGGCGCCTATGAATATCTGCCGAAGCCGTTCGACCTGAAGGAGCTGATCACCATCGTCGGGCGCGCCTTGGCTGAGCCGAAGGAGCGCGTGGCGAGTTCTGCCGACGAAGGCGAATTCGACTCTATCCCGCTGGTCGGCCGCTCGCCGGCAATGCAGGAAATCTACCGCGTGCTGGCGCGTCTGATGCAAACCGACCTCACGGTGATGATCTCCGGTGAATCCGGCACCGGTAAGGAGTTGGTCGCTCGCGCGCTGCATGACTACGGCAAGCGGCGCAACGGCCCCTTCGTGGCGGTCAATATGGCGGCAATCCCGCGCGATCTGATCGAGTCCGAACTGTTCGGCCATGAACGCGGCGCGTTCACCGGCGCCAATACGCGGGCCTCGGGCCGGTTCGAACAGGCCGAGGGCGGTACGCTGTTTCTCGACGAGATCGGCGACATGCCGATGGAAGCGCAGACCAGGTTGCTGCGGGTACTGCAGCAGGGCGAATACACAACGGTGGGCGGGCGCACCCCGATCAAGACCGACGTGCGGATCGTGGCGGCGAGCAACAAGGATTTGCGCATCCTGATTCAGCAGGGCCTGTTCCGGGAAGACCTGTTTTTCCGTCTCAACGTGGTGCCGCTCCGGCTGCCGCCGCTGCGCGAGCGCATCGAGGATCTGCCCGACCTGATCCGGCATTTCTTTTCGCTCGCCGAGAAAGACGGGCTGCCGCCCAAGAAGCTGGATACGCTGGCGCTGGAGCGGCTCAAGCAGCACCGCTGGCCCGGCAACGTGCGCGAGCTTGAAAATCTCGCACGCCGGCTCGCAGCGCTCTATCCGCAGGACGTCATCACGGGCTCCGTGATCGACGGCGAGTTGGCGCCGCCGGCCGTGGCGTCGGGGGGCAATGCGCCGCTCGGTGTCGAGAATCTCGGCGGCGCGGTCGAGGCCTACCTGTCGTCGCACTTCTCGGGCTTCCCGAACGGCGTCCCGCCGCCGGGCCTCTACCATCGCATCCTCAAGGAAATCGAGGTGCCGCTGCTCACGGCGGCGCTCGCGGCGACACGGGGCAACCAAATCCGCGCCGCCGATTTGCTCGGCCTCAACCGCAATACGTTGCGGAAGAAGATCAGGGATCTGGATATTCAGGTCTACCGCAGCGGGGGCTAGCCGGTTAGATCTCGTCGAAATCCTGGTATCGAACGCTTTCGCGGCGGGGTGCGCCGCGGAATTGTCGCAATTTGGCAACATTGTGATATGAATGCATCAGTCCGCGGCAGGCGGACACAAAGCCTTTCAAATCACCGATTGCCGGAATGACCACCGCAGAGACCTCGGCGCCTACATTTGACCCGTCGCTTGCCCAATCCCCAGGAGGAATCCTGCGGAAATGGGTGGCGCCGTTTGCGGTCGGGATCGCGCTGCTGTCGGCGTTCCTGACCTTTGTCGTGCTCAGCGGCCTGACGCCGATCGAACCTTCGCGCAACGTCGTCTACTCCTTCCTGTTGATCAATGCCGCGACCATCCTGCTGCTGGTTGCCATCATCATCCGCGAAGTCTGGCTGGTGGTGCAGGCGCGGCGCCGTGGCAAGGCGGCGGCAAGGCTGCACGTCCAGATCGTGGGTCTGTTCTCGGTGATTGCCGTGCTGCCGGCGGTGCTGGTGGCGATCGTGGCCAACGTCACCATCGATCGCGGCCTCGACCGGCTATTTTCGGGCCCGACGCGGGAGGTGATCCAGAATTCGCTGATCATCGCGCGGGCCTACACGTACGAGCACGCGCAGCTCATCAATGGCGACATCCTGGGCATGGCCAATGATATCGCCAACGCGTGGCCGTTGTTCGTCCAGGACCGGCGTACGTTTCTGGAATTGCTGACGGCGAGTGCCTCCAAGCGCAACTTGCCGGGCACCATGCTGCTCGACAAGGAAGGCAACGTCGTGGTGTCTGCGCAAACCGGCATCAGGCAAGCCTTTGCGACGCCGCCAAGGGAATTGCTCGACAATGTCGGCGAGGACAAACCCGAGATTTCGGTTTTCCCGGAAGAGAATTACGTCGCAGCGGTGGTCCGCCTGCGGGCCTTCGACGATACCTTTCTCTACGTCGCGCGCCTGCTCGATCCACGGGTGGTTGGCCAGTTGCGGCAGACCCAGGCCAGCGTCGCCGAATATGCCCAGATCGAAGCACGCCGGCTCGGCATTCAGGTCGCCTTCGCGCTGATGTTCGCAGTGATCGCGCTTACGATCCTGATGGCGTCAGTGCTGATCGGGTTGAACTTTGCCAACTGGCTGGTGGCGCCGATCCGTAATTTGATGAGCGCCGCCAACATCGTCTCCACCGGCGATCTGCATGTCCAGGTACCCGTCCATAAATCGGAAGGCGATCTGGCCCAATTGGGCGAGACCTTCAACAAGATGACCCAGGAACTGCGCACCCAGCGCGACGAACTGGTCAGCGCCAGCGACCTGATCGACAGCCGCCGCCGTTTCATCGAAGCGGTGCTGTCCTCGGCCAGCGCGGGCATCATCGGCGTCGATGCCTCCGGCAGCGTCGGTATCCTGAACCGTTCGGCGGAAAAACTCATCGGTCATGTGGAATCAGAAACGCTCGATCATCCGTTGTCGGATGTGCTGCCCGAACTCGACGACATGATGAAGACCGCGCGCGAGGGTACGCAGAAGCTGGTGCAGGGCCAGATCACCATCACCCGCGATGGCCATGAGAGCAATCTGTCGGTCCGCGTCAGCGCCGAACAGACCGGGCAATCGCGCGACAGTTACATCATCACGCTCGACGACATCACGGATCTGGTTTCCGCGCAGCGCACCTCGGCCTGGGGCGACGTGGCGCGCCGCATCGCCCACGAAATCAAGAACCCGTTGACGCCGATCCAGCTTTCGGCCGAGCGTATCCGCCGCAAGTTCGGCAAGGTCATTATCGAGGACAAGGGTATCTTCGAGCAGTGCACCGACACCATCGTGCGGCAGGTCGACGATATCAGGCGGATGGTCGACGAGTTCTCCCGCTTTGCGCGGATGCCGAAGCCGGTAATGGAAGGCGAGGACGTCGCCGATACCGTACGGCAGGCGGTATTCCTGATGAAGGTCGGGCATCCCGACCTCGATATCGAGACCGAAATCAAGCAAGACCCGATCCGGGCGCAGTTCGACCGCCGGCTGATTTCGCAGGCTTTGACCAACATCATCAAGAACGCGACCGAAGCAATCGAGCAGGTTCCGCCGGACGAGCTTGGCAAGGGTCGTATCGATGTCGTCGCCGCGCAAGAGAACGACGACATCGTGATCGACGTGATAGACAACGGTATCGGCCTGCCGAAGACCGCGCGTTCGCGCCTGCTAGAGCCTTACGTGACGACGCGGCAGAAGGGCACCGGGCTTGGGCTCGCGATCGTCGGGCGGGTGCTGGAAGACCATGGCGGCCGCATCGAGCTCAAGGATGCCTCTGACTTCCGGCCGGGGCAGCGCGGGGCCTGGATGCGGTTGCGCTTTGCCGTCTCCGGCCAGGCGCCGAAGGCCGAATCGAAAGAACCGGCTGCGGCCGTAAAAGAGCAGGGCGACGAAACAAAAGCGCCGGCTTCCGAAACCAATGAGGCGGCAAACGCGACTAATGATGAACCAAAAATCAAAGCCGCAACAGGCAACTGACAAGACAGGTGTAACCCATGGCCAGTGACATTCTGATTGTCGACGACGAAGCAGATATCCGGGACCTTGTTGCGGGCATTCTGGACGACGAGGGTTTCAGCACCCGGACCGCGCGTGACAGCGATTCGGCGCTTGCCGAGATCGCCAACCGCCGCCCCCATCTGGTGTTTCTCGACATCTGGCTGCAGGGCTCCAAGCTCGACGGCCTGCAATTGCTCGAGCAAATCAAGAAGGATCACGCCGACGTGCCCGTGGTGATGATCTCCGGGCACGGCAACATCGAGACCGCGGTCGCCGCCATCAAGCGCGGCGCCTATGACTTCATCGAAAAGCCCTTCAAATCGGACCGCCTGATCCTGGTGGCGACGCGGGCGCTGGAAACCTCGCGCCTCAAGCGCGAGGTAAAAGAACTCAAGCAACTGGCTCCGGCTGCTAGCGTTCTGACCGGGCGCTCGGCCTGCATGAACCAGCTGCGCCAGACCGTCGACCGGGCCGCCAAGGCCAACAGCCGCATCCTGATCGTCGGCCCTCCTGGTTCAGGCAAGGAGCTGGCGGCGCGGACGTTGCATCAAGCCTCGAGCCGCGCCGAAGGGCCGTTCGTCGTCATCAACGCAGCGGCGATCACGCCGGAGCGGATGGAAGTCGAAATGTTCGGGGTCGAGCAGACCAATGGCGAACAGGCGCGCAAGGCCGGCGCGCTCGAAGAGGCTCATGGCGGCACGCTGTTCATCGACGAAATCGCCGACATGCCGCGCGAAACCCAGAACAAGATCCTGCGCGTGCTGGTCGATCAGACCTTCCAGCGTTCGGGCGGCACCGCCAAGGTCCATGTCGACGTCCGCATCGTCTCCTCGACCGCGCGCAATCTGGAAGAGGAGATCGCCGAAGGGCGATTCCGCGAGGACCTTTATCACCGGCTATCGGTGGTGCCGATCCGGGTGCCCCCGCTGTCGGAACGCCGCGAAGATATTCCCGAACTGATCGACTACTTCATGGATCAGATTTCGATCGCGACCGGCTTGCCGAAACGCCAAATTGGCCAGGATGCGATGGCGGTACTGCAGTCGCATGTCTGGCCCGGCAACGTCCGCCAGCTCCGCAACAACGTCGAGCGGGTGATGATTCTGGCCGGCGGCGGGCCGGAAGCGATCGTCACCGCCGACATGCTGCCGCAGGACGTCGGTTCGATGGTGCCGGCCATGCCGACCAGCAACAATGGCGAGCACATCATGGGCTTGCCGCTGCGCGAAGCGCGCGAAGTGTTCGAGCGCGATTATCTGATTGCCCAGATCAGCCGGTTCTCGGGCAACATCTCTCGCACAGCGGAATTCGTCGGCATGGAGCGCTCGGCCCTGCATCGCAAGCTCAAAGCGCTCGGAGTTGGTTGAGCGCTTGTTGCGCGAAGAGGTATTTGCATCGCTTATTCGCGTGCGAGCCGGACATCGGCCGCAAGCGAATCTGCGCCACCGATCCATGCAGTTGCTTGAGAATATTCATCTCTTTCCGGAGTTCTACGGAGAATGGTCACTAGGTTCCGCGTGGGTGACGCGCGAACTGGCTTGCCTAAAAACCGCGCGTACCCTCTAATCGAACTGCCGAGCCGACCGGAGGGGGATCTCAGGGGAAGCCGGCAACCGGGGCAGGCTCCGTGAGAGAGCAACAACCGGTTAACAAAAAGAAGCACAAGACGGCGGGACAAAAACAATGGCGGCAGACCGCGCACAAAACCTACAAGACACCTTCCTAAATCACGTTCGCAAAACCAAAACGCCACTAACGATCTTTCTGGTCAACGGAGTAAAGCTGCAGGGGATTGTCACCTGGTTCGACAATTTCTGCCTGCTGCTTCGGCGCGACGGTCACTCGCAGCTTGTATACAAGCACGCGATCTCGACCATCATGCCGGGCGCGCCGATCCAGTTGTTCGAAGGCGGTGAGGATGCTCCGGCTTGAGAGTGACCTGATTGGAACCCCTCAATCGTGAAGGGGGCGCCGACCGTCCGCGGTCGGCGGGGGGCAGACAGACCGGACGGGTGATCGTCATCGGTCCTTATTTGCGTATGCGCCGCGGCGATGCCGATGCGCAGGCGAACGAGGCTGTGCGCGATTCCGAGGCGCGGCTGGAGGAGGCCGCAGGTCTGGCGCGTGCCATCGACCTGACGGTCGCCGATTCCCTGATCGCTCCGATCAGCCAGATCAGGCCCGCGACCTATCTCGGCAAGGGCAAGGTCGAGGAGATCCTCGGCCTCATCAAAGGCCATGACATCGAACTCGTGGTGATGGATTGCGCGTTGTCGCCGATCCAGCAGCGCAATCTCGAGAAGGCCTGGGACACCAAGGTGCTCGACCGTACCGGGCTGATCCTGGAAATCTTCGGCCGTCGTGCCAAGACCAAGGAAGGCTCGCTGCAGGTCGAGCTCGCGCATCTGAATTATCAGCGCAGCCGGCTGGTGCGATCATGGACCCATCTGGAGCGCCAGCGCGGCGGCTTCGGCTTCATGGGCGGCCCCGGCGAGACCCAGATCGAGGCCGACCGTCGCCTGATCGGCGACCGCATCACGCGGCTTGAGAACGAAATCAAGAAGGTGCAGGCGACGCGGCGACTGCATCGTGCCGGCCGGCAGCGGGTGCCGTATCGTGTGGTCGCGCTGGTCGGCTACACCAACGCCGGCAAATCGACGCTGTTCAACCGCCTGACGCGCGCCGACGTCCAGGCTGCAGACATGCTCTTTGCTACATTGGATCCTACATTGCGCGCGCTGACCCTGCCGCATGGCGGCAAGGCGATGCTGTCGGACACGGTCGGATTCATTTCCAATTTGCCGACGCAACTGGTGGCCGCGTTTCGCGCCACGCTGGAAGAGGTGCTGGAAGCGGACATCATCCTGCACGTCCGCGACATCTCGCATGAAGACGCCGAAGCGCAGGAGCGCGACGTCGACGCGGTGCTGCGTCAGCTCGGGATCGACCCGGACGCAGGCGCGCGCATCCTCGAAGTCTGGAACAAGATCGATCGCTTCGATCCCGAGGAGCGTGACAACCTGCGCAACATCGCCGCGCGCCGACCAGAAGAGCGGCCGTGCTTCCTGGTGTCCGCCGAAACCGGCGAGGGGATCGAGACGCTGCTGACCGCGATCGAGGATCGGCTCGCCGCCTTCCGGATGACGCTCGATCTATCGATCGACGCCTCCGATGGCGCCGGCATCAGCTGGCTGCATCGCAACGCCGAAGTGCTTACCAAGGAGCTTCACGGCGAGCGGTTCGACATGACGGTGCGGGTCGACGAGACCAAACACGACATCGTGGTGTCGCGGTTCGGAGCCGTGCCGCACGCGGCCTAGCTGGGTTGGGCGGGAAGCTGCCTATTCTCGATTAGGCCGCGAGGGTCACAAGCGACAGGGCGAACGCTGCCAAGCAGATCAGCACACGCGCCCGATGCCAGCCGGCCCAACGCGCCAGCACGGCCGGCAAATCCTCGGGCGACACCGCGTGCCGTGCAAAGGCATCGTTCGCCGACCTGAAATAGACCAAATAGATCGCGACCAGACACCACGCCAGAACGGCTGCGGTGATCGCCGCGGTCGTGCGCGGCCCAACCCCCTCGGATTGCAGCACGATCTGTATCGCAGCCAGCACAGCGGCCATTGGCGCAGCCGTTGTCAGCGGCGCAAAGAAGCGGTACAGGCGCGGCCCATAGCTTGGGTGCAGCGCGTAGAACGTGTCCGCAGACAGCGTGCGCCAGTAAGGCAGCAGCAGCCGGTCTTCGGCCAGCAACGCACCAGCGAGAAGGCCAAGGCTGGCGGCCGCCATGAAAGGAAGCAGTTGGCTCACCAATCCGATCAAAGGCATGGCCCCTTAATTGAGACAATATCGGGGGACGGTATCGGCCAGCTGATGCAGGTTCAAGCCTTCGCTGCCGTTGTCGGCTCCGCCGGTTGCTCATCGCCCTTGGCCTCATTCCACAATGCGTCCATCTCGGTGAGCGACGCGCCCTCGAGCGAGCGGCCCCTGGCCGCCAACGCGCGCTCGATATAGGCAAAGCGGCGCTCGAATTTCGCGTTGGTGCCGCGCAGTGCGGTTTCCGGATCGGCGCCGACATGCCGCGCCAGATTGACCAGGGCGAACAGGAGATCGCCGGTCTCGCTGGCGAGTTCTTCCGCATCGCCCTTGTCGAGCGCGGCCTCGATCTCGTCGGCCTCCTCGCGGATCTTGTGCAGCACGGCCCGGGGATCGTTCCAGTCGAAGCCGACGGTCGAGGCCTTGCGCTGCAATTCCATCGCGCGCGTCAGCGCGGGCTGACCGGCCTTGACGCTCGATAGCAACGATTTGGGTCCGGCCGGCTCCGGCGGCCGGCGCGCGGCACGTTCGGCCTTCTCCTCGGCCTTGATGCGCTCCCAGGCGCTCTTGACGCCGGCCGGCTGGATGTTGCCGTCCTTGTCGGCGAAGACGTGCGGGTGCCGCCGGATCATCTTTTTCGTGATCGCCTCGACTACGTCGCCGAAAGCAAAGGCGTTCTGTTCTTCGGCCATACGCGCATGATAGACGACCTGCAGCAGTAGATCGCCGAGCTCCTCGCGGAGATCGTCGAGATCGCCGCGGGTGATGGCGTCGACGACCTCATGGGCCTCTTCGATGGTGTAGGGCGCAATCGTCGCAAAATTCTGTTCGAGATCCCACGGGCAACCGGTGACCGGCGTGCGCAGCGCCGCCATGATTTCGAGCAGCCGGGAAATATCGCGGGAAGGGGTCATGGGTTTACCGACGCCGGGGAAAGGACAGACCTTGGCTTTATGCCGCAAGCGGCGAACCGATCCCAGCGGAACGCGCCGAAACCGGATTGATTTCCACCGATTGGCCTGCGCGCCCGGGGATGGTAATGGGGCTCCATGAGCGATCCGTTCCAATCCGAAACCGCGCTGGTGCTGTTTTCCGGCGGACAGGATTCCACCACCTGCCTGGCCTGGGCCCTGCAGCGCTTCGCGCGCGTCGAAATGCTGGGATTCAGCTACGGCCAGCGTCACGTAATTGAGCTTGGGTGCCGGGATCGCCTGCTATCGGGCATCAAATCATTGCGGCCGGATTGGGCAGCGAGGCTCGGGGAGAGCCATACGCTGGAGATTCCGACGCTGGCGGAGATTTCCGACACCGCACTAACGCGCGATGTCGCGATCGCGATGGGCGAGGACGGGCTGCCCAATACGTTCGTGCCCGGCCGCAATCTGGTGTTTTTGACGTTTGCCGCGGCGCTGGCGTACCGGCGCGGCATCCGCCACATCATCGGCGGCATGTGCGAGACGGATTATTCCGGCTATCCGGATTGCCGTGACGAGACCATCAAGGCGCTGCAGTCCGCGCTCAATCTCGGCATGGCCAGACAATTCGAACTGCACACACCGCTGATGTGGCTGAACAAGGCCTCGACCTGGAAGCTCGCACATGACCTCGGCGGGGCAGGGCTGGTCGACCTGATCCGCGAACATTCCCACACCTGTTATCTCGGCGAGCGGGGCGACCAGCACGATTGGGGCTATGGCTGCGGCGAATGCCCGGCCTGCGCGCTGCGCGCCAAGGGCTGGCGCGAATATGCCGGCACGTAAGGGCTAGTGAAATCCGAACGAGTGCGGCAACCACAGCGAGATCGCGGGAATGTAGGTCACGATCATCAGCACCGCGAACATCACGTAGTAGAACGGCCAGATCTCGCGCATGATGTCGTCGACCGAAACCTTGCCGATCGCGCAACCGACGAACAGCGTCGTGCCGACCGGCGGCGTCAAGAGGCCGATGCCGAGATTGAGCAGCATGACGATGCCGAAATGCACGGGATCGATGCCGAAGCTCTTGACCACCGGCAGCAGGATCGGCGTGCAGATCAGCAACAGCGGCGCGAGATCGAGCGCGGTGCCCAGCACCAGCAGCATGATGTTGAGCCACATCAGCAGCACGTATTTGTTGGCTGAAATCGCGACGAAGAATTCCGTCATCTTTGCGGGCATTTGCATGATGGCTGCGATGTAGCCGAAGCAGGATGCGGTGGCGACCAGCGTCAGCACCATCGCCACGGTCTGCAGCGTCCGGTAGGCGAGCTGCGGGAGTTCCGACCATTTGTAGTCGCGGTAGATGAACATGGTGACGAAGAACGCCCAGACGCAGGCCACGGCGCCGGCCTCGATCGGCGTAAAGACGCCCGTTAGGATGCCGCCGAGCACGATCACAAGCGTCACGATGCCCCAGAGGGCTTCGACCAGCATTTTGGCGGCCTGCCGGATCGGCACCGGCTCGCCCTTCGGATGCTTGTCGCGATAGGCGTAGAACAAGCACAACAGCATCAGCGAAAAGCCCAGCAGCAAGCCGGGCAGGATTCCCGCCAGGAACAGGCTCGTGATCGAGACGACCCCGCCGGTCGCCAGCGAATAGATCACGGCGTTGTGGCTCGGCGGAACGACGATGGCCTGCAGCGAGGCGCTGATGGTGACATTAGTCGCGAAGACGCGCGGGTAGCCCTTTTTGGCCATCTGCGGAATCATCACCGAGCCGATCGCGGAGGTATCGGCGACGGACGAGCCGGAGATGCCGCTCATGATCGTCGTTGCAAGGATGTTGACTTGCGACAGCCCGCCGCGAATGCGGGTGAAGCCGACGATGACGGCGGCAAAGTCCACCAAACGTCGCGCCATGCCGCCCTCGGCCATGATCGCGCCGGCCAGGACAAAAAATGGAATGGTCAGCATCGACACCTTGCCGACACCGCTGGACAGTTGCTGCATGATCGCGGCGACCGGAAGGTCGATCCACAGCGCGCCGACCAGCGCGGACAACGCCATGGCATAGGCAATCGGCATGCCGATGGCGAAGAAGACGACCATGCTGAGAAGGAGAACTGCGATATCCATCGGACGTCCGTGCTGGAAGGGGAAACGCTATTCGATAGGGACGTGGGGATCGCCGCCGCTCGATGGCGGAGGCCCGATGGTCAGCCGTTCGATCACGAACAGCAGCATCATGGCGCCGCTGATCGGGATCGGCAGGTAGGTGACGCCGACGGAAAGCCAGGGAAACTCATCGACCGAATTGCCCCAGGTCGCCAGAGCGAGCTTCATGCCCCACACCAGCATGAAAACCGCCACGGCACCCATCAACAGCTCGCTGATCACGGCGGCCGCCGGGCGCAGTCGAGGGGGCAGCAGATCGGTGCCCACCGTCATGTTCATATGGATGCGCTGGCGATAGCAATTCGCGGCGCCGATGAAGGTGATGCCGACCGTCAGCAAGACGGCCAGCGGCTCGGGCCAGGACGAGGCGCTGTTCAGGATATAGCGGGTGTAGACCGCCCAGGGAATGATCGCCGAGACCAGGACGAGCGCCGCACACGCGATCACGGCGCCGGTCCAGTAAACTGCGTTCATGGCACTGCGGAACAGTCCGGCTCCGGGATCGCCGGCCACTC
The DNA here is from genome assembly GCF_018130205.1 of Bradyrhizobium sp. AUGA SZCCT0222. NCBI lineage: Bacteria > Pseudomonadati > Pseudomonadota > Alphaproteobacteria > Hyphomicrobiales > Nitrobacteraceae > Bradyrhizobium > Bradyrhizobium sp. AUGA SZCCT0222. The sequence goes on along the minus strand of NZ_JAFCLX010000001.1, from coordinate 271,964 downwards.
CAGTCTGCGTATTCATCCGCTGGGCCTACTTCACGGCGTCGATGCGCTTGACCATCTCGGCGTATTTGGCGCCGTATTTGTCCCAGACCGGCTTGACCGCATCGCGCCACGGCTTCTTGTCGACGTCCATGATCATCTCGGTGCCGGCGGCCTTCATCTTGTCGATCGCGACTTTCTCCGCCTCGTGCCACAGCACGCGCTGTTCGGCCTGGCATTCCTTCGACAGTTTCTTGATCAGCGCCTGATCCGCCGGCGTCAGTTTCTGCCAGGAGATCTTCGAGAAGACGAGCAGTTCGGGAATGATCAGATGCTCGGTCATCGTGAAGTATTTTGCGACCTGATTGTGGTTCTGGGCGATGAAGGAGGGCGGGTTGTTCTCCGCGCCGTCGATGACGCCGGTCTGCATCGAACTGAAGACCTGGTCGAAGCCCAGGGCGACGCCGTTGCCGCCAAGCGCGTTCATCGTATCGACGAACAACGGGTTGCCCATCATGCGGACCTTGAGGCCCTTCAAATCCGCCATCGTCTTGATCGGTCGCTTGCTGTTGTAGATGTTGCGCGAGCCCGCATTCATCCAGCACAGTGCAACCAGATTGGTCTTCTCATTCGCCGAAATCTTCGCCAGCAGCTCGTCGCCGATCTCGCCATCGATCACCGCTTCCATATGCTTGGAATCGCGGAAGACGAACGGCATGTTGAAGACGTTGACGTCGTCCACGACAGGGCCGACGGCGCCGACGGAAATCCGGGCCATCTGCAGCGCGCCGAGCTGGGCCTGCTCGATCATCTCCTTTTCGCCACCAAGCTGCATCGACGGGAACATCTGAATGGTAAGGCGGCCGTCGGTGGCGGTTTCCAGCTTCTTGCCCATGCGCACCACGGCCTCGACCGTCGGATAGCCGAGCGGATGAACGTCCGATGCTCTGATGACCATCTTGGTCTGGGCGAACGCGCGTCCCGGACCGCCGATGCCGCCCGTCGCAGCCAAAGCAAACGTCGCGGCGCCAGCTCCGAGAAAATCTCTTCGCTTCATGATTGTCCTCCCTCGATGTTTTATTTGTCGCTGCCGGCATCGTTGGCCGACAGCGTTATTTTCGTGAACAGACTATGCAGTCCGGATTGGCGAAGTAAACAGGGACCGATGCCGCGACAGATTAATTATTGGATCGAATGATCCATTGATTGGATGGTTCAGGCACCGTCGGCCAATCGCGGGCGATCGACACGTTGGAAATAACGGGCCTCGAAGGGCGAATATATGAGCCTAGCCGAAATCACCCGGCGTCAGCTCGATCGGCGCACCGTGCGGGGTGCGGTCGGCGGCGTGATCCCAGGCGTCGCGATAGCGGTGCAGGACATCCGACGTCGTGACACCCTTGGCGGCGACGAGCGTCTCCAGCGTCGCCAGCCAGTGCTGGTAATAGGTCTCGCCCGTATCGGGATCGCCGGCGGCCTGGGCGCGCTTGATCTCTGCGCCAAGGGTCTCCGCCCATTCCTTCCAGGTGAAAACCCCGGCCTCGTGCAGTGCCAGCGCCATCGCAAAGGCGCGGGCTTCCCAAGGCTCCCGGAACACCGGGCCGTCCTCGTCGCGCGGCACGCCGGGGACGGCAACCGCCGCCCGCATCGCCTGTTGCGGGGTCAAATTCATCACGCGCGCTCCAGATAGGATTCCCAGGCGTCGACCGAAATGCTGAGCGTCGGGTCGGTGTCCTTGCCCCACAATTCAGGTCCGTCGAACCGCACCGTGTAGAGCCATTGCGGGTTCTCGCCGACGCCGAGCGAATTGAGATCGGCGAACACGTGGCACCCGTGATTGAGCTCGATCGTGCCGAGATGCCCGCGGACATATTGCGGCAGCCGCGTATGTGTCTGCGGATGAATCTCCTTCATCCGCACCGTTTCGCCGACCGCGAACAGGGCAGGCGACGTTGGCGTGCGTTCGGTCGAGGCGCCACGCCGGATCGTCGGAACGACATCCTGCGGGGGCAGGGTCTTTACGTCGGGCTTCGGCGGCGAGAGCACCTTGCCGGCCTCGATTTCCTCTGATGTCACCAGTCCGCGTTCGATCATCAACGTTTCGAGACCGGCGAGCCAGATCTGGAAATAGCTCTTGCTGAGGTAGTCCTCAGGCGGACGGTTCTCGCGCGCAAAGCGCGACATGTCGATGTTCCAGCCGCCGGGACGTGACATCGCGACCGTCAGCGCAAAGGCGCGGCGCTCCCATTCGCCATGAAACACCGGCTCGTTCGGCTCGGGCACGACGGGGCCAAAGCCTTTGGCGCCGCCCATATCGTGCGCGCCGTCCATCAGGCGGTCTCGCCGGGTTGTTTCGGCAATCCGGTGCCGATCATGCTGTCGCGGGTGACGAGTTCGGCGAGCTGCTCGGCGCTCCAGCCTTCAGTGCCTTCGGGCCGCATCGGCAGCACGAGGTAGCGGATTTCGGCGGTGGAATCCCAGACGCGGATCCTTGTCGTCTCGGGCAGGGCGACGCCAAAATCCTGCAACACGCCGCGGGGATCGGAGACGGCGCGGGAGCGGTAGGGCGCGGATTTGTACCACACCGGCGGCAGCCCGAGCACCGGATGCGGATAGCAGGAGCAGAGCGTGCAGACGACCATGTTGTGCTGTTCGGGTGTGTTCTCGACCACCACCATGTGCTCGCCTTGCCGCCCGCTATAGTCGAGCTCGGCGATTGCCGCCGTCGCATCCTTCATCAGCCGCGCGTGATAGGCCGGATCGCTCCAGGCTTTTGCGACGACGCGGATGCCGTTGCGCGGGCCGATCTTCTTTTCATACAGGTCGATCAGCAGATCGAGCGAGGCCGGATCGACATAGCCCTTTTCCGTCAGGATCGATTCCAGCGCCCGCACCCGCAGCTCGGTCTCCGACAATTCCGAATGGTCGTGATCGTGGTGGTGGTGATGGTCGTGGTGATCGTGGTCATGGCCTGTCATGCGGCCAAGATAGTCGCAAAATCCGGGCTATGTCGAGGCGAAGACTCTGCTAGCATTTGGCCATGGGGATTGGGGCAGGGCGCATCGCAATCGCGGCGGCAGCGGCCATTTCGGCCTGGCTTCCGATTTGGCTTCCGGCTGGCGATGCGCGCGCCGCCAACGGCGCCTACGCGGTCGACGCCGCCGACATCGCCGAGGTCGGATCCTGCAAGGTCGAGAGCTGGCTGCAGGGGGCGACCAACACAGATTTTACGGCCGTGGCCAATCCATCCTGCGCGGTGAATATTTTCAGGCCGGTGGAATTGAGCATGCAGACCGTCCGGTCGCGCAGCGACGGCGACTGGAGCAACAGCCTCGCTCCCAAGGCCAAGTGGAACTTCATTCCGACCGGAGTGGGAAGGTTCGGCCTGTCGTTCTATGCCGGCGGATCATTCGACGCGTTGACCGGAGATAATCTCACCACGTTTGCGGTGGTGCCGGTGACGTACAGACTGTCCGAGACGATGCGGATCAACCTCAACGGCGGCTGGATGTGGGACCGCATGGCCGACCGGCATTACCTGGTCTATGGCGCCGGCTTTGACTGGAAGCTCTCGGACACGTTGCAGTGGACCATCGAAGCGTTCGGCCAGGCCGGCCAGTCGGACGAGCCGAGCACGATCCGGCCGCGATTCCAGACCGGCATTCGCTACCGGCCCAACGACATCTTCTCGGTCGACCTGATCTACGGCCACAATATATCGGGCGAAAACGCCAATTGGATCACGCTAGGCACCACGATCCGCTTTCCGGTGCCGGGTAGCAAACCCGACCATCAACGGACCGGCCATTTGTGAGCTCTCACCCTGCCGGGCTGCACCGCCGGGCAGGAGGGACCGCCATGCAGACAGCGCGCGGGCCGAGCGTGCTTTTGTGCGTTAAGGTTCTCAAAAATAACGGGCAGGGAGACGCCGCTTGACCAACTTTGTCACCATTGAAAGAGGCCTTGGGCCCGATGGCCGTATCGCCGTCGTCCGCTTCGACCGCGGCGATGGCATCAACGCGATGTCGCCGGAGGCGATGCGCCAGCTTACCGATGCCGCCCGCAGCTTTGAGGATGACGGCGAGACCTCGGTCGTGGTGCTGACAGGCGCTTCCAAAGCGTTCACGGCCGGCTTCGATCTCAAGGACCCCGAGGGCCGGGCGCGGAAAACCATGGACCTCGGCACCCTGCGGCGCCACCTGAAGCTCGGGCCGCGCCTGACGCGGGCCTGGCAGGACATGGAACAGATCACGATCGGCGCCATCGAGGGCTTCTGCGTCGGCGGCGGCGTCGCGCTGGCGGTGGCGCTGGATTTCCGCGTCATGGCCCGCGACGCCCATATGCGCGTGCCCGAGATCGGGCTCGGCATGAACATGAGCTGGCAGAGCGTGCCGCGCATGCTGCACCTGATGGGACCGGCGCGGACCAAGCAGGCCGTGATCCTGGCCGACCACCGCATCACGGCAGCCGAGGCCTACGAATGGCGGCTGGTCGAGGAGGTCGCCGAACCCGGCCAGGCGTTCGACGCCGCGATGGCGCTGGCCGCCAAGGTCGCCGCCCAGCCGCCACTGTCGGTCGCCATGACCAAGCTGACCGTCAACCGGCTCACCCACGCGCTCGACGATCTCACCAGCCATATGGACGTCGACCAGTTCGCGCTGGCGAGCCTCAGCGAGGATCACAAGGAAGGCGTCGCGGCGTTCCTGGAGCGGCGGAAACCGAAGTTCAGGGGGCGGTAGGAACGGGCTTCGAGCGGGCGTCGCCGTGCCGCCTTGTGCCAGACGCCAAATCCGTAATTCGCATAAGGTATATTATGGAATATTTATATCTACAATTAGATCAGATATTTAGCGTGAAGTCCTTCTAAGCCAGGTCAGATTGACCCGGTTTCTTCGATCCAGAACGCGGCCCCAGACAGCTCGCAAAAACAAACGCATGACTGCTGGCGGCTGCGTCCCGAAAACCGATATTGCCGCGGCCCGCGGACGCTGCAATAAGCCGCCCGGCGAGATCGCTCGCAGCATCCGGTCCGCACGGATTGGGTCTCAAGAACAACAACCCTCAAGGGAGAAACCAGATGAGCTTTTCACGACGCACGCTTCTCAAGGCATCCGCTGCGTCAGCGGTTTTGGGTGGCATCGGCGCCCCGTTGGTGGCGCGTGCCCAGACCGCCGAATTCACCTACAAATACGCCAACAATCTGCCTGACGGCCATCCGTTGAACACCCGCGCCAAGGAGATGGCGGCGGCGATCAAGGCCGAGACCAATGGCCGGTTCGACCTGCAGATTTTCCCGAACAACCAACTCGGGTCCGACACCGACATGCTGAGCCAGATCAGGTCCGGCGGCGTCGAGTTTTTCACGCTGTCAGGCCTGATCCTGGCGACGCTGGTGCCTGCGGCATCGATCAGCGGCATCGGCTTCGCTTTCCCGGATTACGACACGGTCTGGAAGGCCATGGATGGCGGGCTGGGCGCTCACGTCCGCGGCGAGATCACCAAGGCCAATCTGGTGGTCATGGACAAGATTTGGGACAATGGCTTCCGACAGACCACGTCCTCGACCAAGCCGATCAACGGGCCTGAGGACCTCAAGGGCTTCAAGATTCGCGTTCCGGTCTCGCCGCTCTGGACCTCGATGTTCAAGGCGTTCGATGCGGCGCCCGCTTCGATCAATTTCAGCGAAGTCTATTCTGCGCTGCAGACCAAGATCGTCGAGGGCCAGGAAAATCCGCTGGCGATCATCTCGACCGCCAAGCTCTACGAAGTGCAGAAGTTCTGTTCGCTGACTAACCACATGTGGGACGGCTTCTGGTTCCTGGCCAACCGCCGCGCGTGGGAAAAACTCCCGGAGGATGTCCGGACCGTCGTCGCCAAAAACATCAACGCGGCGGGCGTGAAGGAACGCGAAGACGTCGCCACGCTCAATGCCGGCCTGCAGCAGGAATTGGCCGGCAAAGGCCTTGTCTTCAACCAGCCCAATGTGACCCCGTTCCGCGACAAACTGCGCTCAGCCGGCTTCTATGCGGAATGGAAGGGCAAATACGGCGAACAGGCTTGGGAGCTGCTGGAGAAGTCCGTCGGCAAGCTGTCGTAGCCGGATAGGGGTCTCAGACCCCTATCCTGTCTTTGGTTGAGCATGATCGTCCCGGATCATGCCTTGGTGCAGGGCGCTGCGATGGCTCATGCCGAACTGACCGAGAACGTGACCGGCGAGGTGGCAGAGCCCCCTCGCCGCCGCTCTCTGCTCGCGTCCATTGAAAACTTCCTTGGAATGCTGGTTGAGATCCCGGCAGCGCTCCTGGTCGTCGCCGAGATCGTCATTCTGTTCGCGGGCGTGGTGGCGCGCTACGGGATGCACCGGCCGTTGATCTGGTCGGACGAACTGGCCTCGATGCTGTTCCTGTGGCTGGCGATGCTGGGGGCTGCCGTGGCGTTCCGGCGAGCCGAGCACATGCGGATGACGGCCGTGGTCGCGAGCGCCAAGCCTGCGCTGCGCGCCTATCTCGACCTGGTCGCGACCTGCGCCGCGCTGGCGTTTCTCTTGATGATCGCCTGGCCGGCCTTTGAATACGCCTATGAGGAAAGCTACATCACCACGCCGGCGCTGCAGGTCACCAATATCTGGCGGGCGGCGGCGCTGCCGGTCGGCATCGCTCTGATGGCGCTGTTTGCGTTCCTGCGGCTGATACGGGCGGGCAACGTCCGTACCGTTTTCGCGGCCATCCTGTCGGTAGCACTGGTCATTGCGGTGTTCTGGCTGCTGAAGGGCTCGCTGCGGCCGCTCGGCAATCTCAACCTGATCATCTTCTTCGTTGGCGTAGCCGGTTTCTGCGTGTTCGCCGGCGTTCCCATTGCGTTCGGCTTTGGCCTGGCGACCTATGGCTATCTGGCGCTGACGACCAATACGCCGCTGATGGTGCTGGTCGGCCGCATGGACGAGGGCATGAGCCACCTCATCCTGCTGTCGGTGCCGCTGTTCGTGTTCCTGGGGTTGCTGATCGAGATGACCGGCATGGCGCGCGCCATGGTGGCGTTCCTGGCGAGCCTGCTGGGCCATGTCCGGGGCGGGCTGCATTACGTGCTGGTCGGCGCGATGTATCTGGTTTCGGGCATCTCGGGCTCCAAGGCCGCCGACATGGCTGCCGTGGCGCCCGTGCTGTTTCCGGAAATGAAGGCGCGGGGCGCCAAGCCGGGCGATCTGGTCGCCCTGCTCTCGGCCACCGGCGCCCAGACCGAAACCATCCCTCCGAGTCTGGTGCTCATCACGATCGGCTCGGTAACCGGCGTATCGATTGCGGCCCTGTTCACTGGCGGCCTGCTGCCGGGTGTGGTGCTGGCGATCACGCTGTCGGCGCTGGTGTGGTGGCGCTACCGCGACGAGGACCTGACACATGTCGCCAGGGCCAGCGGCGGCGAGATCGTCCGTGCGTTCATCATCGCCCTGCCCGCCGTGGCGCTGCCCTTCGTGATCCGCTACGCCGTCGTCGAGGGCATCGCGACCGCGACCGAGGTGTCCACCATCGGCATCGTCTATGCCTTCGTCGTCGGCTACCTGATCTACGGGCTGTTGATCTACCGCAATTTCGACTGGCGGCGCATCATGCCGATGCTGGTCGAGACCGCGTGCTTGTCGGGGGCCATCCTGCTGATCATCGGCTGCGCCACCGGGATGGCCTGGGGCCTGACCCAGTCCGGCTTCTCGCGGACGCTGGCGGCGGCCATGACCGGCCTGCCCGGCGGTTCGGCGACCTTCATCGCGGTGTCGATCGTGGCCTTCGTGATCCTCGGCAGCGTGCTCGAGGGCATTCCGGCGATCGTGCTGTTCGGGCCGCTGTTGTTTCCGATCGCGCGTGCGGTCGGGGTGCACGAGGTTCACTACGCCATGATCGTTATTCTGGCGATGGGTATCGGGCTATTCGCGCCGCCGTTCGGAGTGGGCTATTATGCCGCCTGCGCCATCGGACGCGTCGATCCCGCCGAAGGGATCAGGCCGATCTGGGGCTATCTGCTGGCGCTGATGGTCGGACTCATTATTGTGGCGATCTTTCCGTGGATTTCGATCGGGTTCTTGTAGGTTCAATTTTACTGATGGGACAAAGCCGATGAGCGCAGCCCAAACTCCAGACCAAGGTCAATACAGCATCGGATTGGACAAGACGCCGGCGAATTACGTGCCGCTGACGCCGCTGAGCTTCCTCGCACGCAGCGCGGCTGTTTACCCCGATGCCGTTAGCACCGTCTACGAAGGCCGCGTCTTCACCTGGTCGCAGACCTATGAGCGCTGCCGGCGCTTTGCCTCATACCTTGCCGGCCGCGGCATCGGCCATGGCGATACGGTTGCGGCGATGCTGCCGAATATTCCCGCGATGAACGAATTGCACTTCGCGGTGCCGATGGCGGGTGCGGTGCTGAATGCGCTCAACATCCGGCTCGACGCGCCCTCGATTGCGTTTCAGCTCGATCATGGCGGCGCCAAAATCATCATGGTCGACCCGGAATTTTCCGGCCTCATCGCGGAAGCGCTGACGCTGATGAATGGACCCAAACCTTATGTCATCGACGTCGACGATGCGGCATTTGCCGGCGGCAAGCGGATCGGCGAACTCGAATATGAAGCGGCGGTGGCGCAGGGCGATGCTGGTTTCGTGGCTCGCCTGCCCGGCGATGAATGGGACGCGATCGCGCTGAGCTATACGTCGGGCACCACGGGCAACCCGAAAGGCGTCGTCACCCATCACCGCGGCGCCTACCTCAACGCCGTCAGCAACATCCTGGCGGGCAATCTCGGCCAGCATCCGGTCTATCTCTGGACGCTGCCGATGTTTCATTGCAACGGCTGGTGTTTTCCGTGGACGGTCGCGGCCGCCGCCGGCATCAATGTCTGCCTGCGCAAGGTGGACCCGTTGAAGATTTTCGAACTGATCCCCAAACACGGCGTCACCCACATGTGCGGCGCGCCGATCGTCTACAACACGCTGATCAACGCGCCGGACGCGCCGAAGGGCGCCAAGGCGCGGCCCGTGGTCGGGTTGATTGCGGGCGCAGCGCCTCCCGTTGCCGTGCTCGAAGGCGCCGAGAGCATCGGCATCAAGCTGACGCATGTCTACGGCCTGACCGAGGTCTATGGTCCTGCTTCGGTCTGCGCCGAACAGCCGGGCTGGGATGAATTGCCGGCCGATCAACGCGCCCAGCTCAAGCGCCGGCAGGGCGTGCCCTACCCGCTGCAGGAAGGCGTCACGGTGCTCGATCCCGAAACCATGCGCGAAGTGCCGCGCGACGGCGAGACCATCGGCGAGGTGATGTTCCGCGGCAATATCGTGATGAAGGGCTATCTGAAGAACGAGAAGGCGACGAGCGAGGCCTTTGCCGGCGGCTGGTTTCACACCGGCGATCTCGGCGTGCTCGATGAAAGCGGCTACGTCATCATCAAGGACCGCTCCAAGGACATCATCATTTCCGGGGGCGAGAACATCTCTTCCGTCGAGGTCGAGGACATCCTCTACAAACACCCGGCCGTGCTGTTCGCGGCTGTGGTCGCCAAGCCCGATCCGAAATGGGGCGAAGTGCCCTGCGCCTTCGTCGAGCTGAAGGAAGGCGCGAAAGCGACCGAAGCCGACATCATCGCGTTCTGCCGCGGCCACATGTCCGGCTTCAAGACTCCGAAGGCCGTGGTGTTCGGCGTCATTCCGAAGACGTCGACCGGGAAAATTCAAAAATTCCTGCTGCGTAACCAGGTGGATTCGGCGAAGGCGATTTCGGCTTAGATTCGTCGTCCCGGCGAACGCCGGGACCCATACCGCGTGATCTCTCGATCAAGCCTTGGTAGCAGATACCTTTCGCAAAACTTCACCCTGTGGTTATGGGTCCCGGCGTTCGCCGGGACGACGCGTTGAGAGGGCGCTGGCTCCAAGGTCCATCTAACGTCAATCACTGCTACCCCTGCTCTCGCCTGACCGGCGGATAATACTGCGGCGCCTCAGCCCGTTCGTACATGCCGTAGTCGCGCATGACCTCGAAGACGCGGAAATACTCCGTCGTGGGATCAGTAAATAGCCGCGCACCGAATGCGGCACCGCCCGCTTCGTCCGGCACGTCGATCAGGTGGGCGTACTGTCCTTCGCGATAGACGCTCGTGAACGCGTCACGGCGCCAATCGGTTGCGACTGGAAGTTCGGCGCTTCGCGATTCCGCCGCCAGCACATAGGTCGGCGGACGGCGCGAAGGATCATTGTAGGGTGTCCGTTTCTTCGGCTGCCAGACAGGTTGTCCCGGCCGTTCTTCGTGAATGACCTGAGCGACGCGAATTCGGTAGTCCGAAAAGACCTTCTCGCGGCCGGCCGTCTGGACCTCGTGATGGTGGCCATGGGCCCGCCAGGCCGTCAGGGCGCCCTCGTCCTGCCATATCTGGTAGGACAGCAGCAGATGTTCTTGCGTCAAACTCCTGAATCGATCGATGAAAACGCAGCCACCCATGGCCTCAAGCTCGGGCTTCAGTGAAGCGGCGAGATTGAGATACTGGTCCCGGCGCCCGGGCCTTGTCTGAACTTCGAAGAACAGGCCGATCATTAAACTACCCTGCTTTTCTCCCAACGTAGTCCGTTTGCTCCACCCGCTCCAGCATCAACCGTCATGGGCCGGGATCAGCCAGCCTGCAGAGTCTGGCGCAGCACGTCATAATCCTGTTGGAGATGACAAGAAGTGGCGCGGCTTGAAGCGCGCTCGGACGATCTAGCTCTTTCCGCTCGCCGGCGGCTGCTCGACGAACACGACCGGCGTTCCCTTTTTGATGCTCCTGCCCAACAAGCCGGCATCCCAATTGGTCAGCCGAACGCAACCGTTGGATTCAGACTTGCTGACCGTCGAAGGGTTGGACGTGCCGTGGATGCCGTATCCTTCGGCCGATAACCCGATCCAATAGGATCCCGCCGGATTATTCGGGCCGGGTTTGATGGTGAACACCTCTTTTGATTTGACACCCTTGAATTTGTAGTCGGGATTATAGCGATAATTCGGGTTGGCATCGGTGGACACGACCTTGAGCGTGCCGCTGGGGGTAGGCTTTTCCTTGCTCCCGACAGTCGCTGGAAAGAACGCGACAAGCTCGCCGGACGAGGCGAAGGCCTTTACGGCCTGGCGTGATTTGTCCACCTCGATCCGTTCAACCTTCAACCTGGCGTCATCTCTGGGCACGGCGGCGACCAAAACGGTTTCACCTGCCTGATCGAACTTCTTCTTGGGATTGAGAGCTTCCAGCAGCCCCTCACTCATGTGAAATTTCTCGGCGATGGCTTCGCGCGAGCTGGTGTAGCCGAGAGCTTTGAGGTGCCGCATATCTTCCATCCTGGCGGGCAGCTTTTCCAGGAAGGGTCCCTTGATGTCGCCGCTGGAAATCTTGTACTCGATGACGACAGCGTCCGAGCTCGTCCCCGCAAGCGCTTTCCATACCTCCGGCGTCAGCGCTTGAGCAGGCTTCAAGCCTTTCGCCTCGGCGAAGGCCTTTAACGCCTTCTGCGCGTTTTCGCCGAGCTTGCCGTCGATTTCTCCCGGAGAAAACCGCGCGCGATCCAGCAGGACCTGGACCTTGATGACGAGAGGATCGACTTTCCTTTCTGCCGGAGGTTTGGCAGATTCAAATTCTGCATTGTTGATCGATGCGGCGTCCAGGCCGGCCGCCGGCAATATCAGCCAGACCCACAGGACCGGTGCGGCCAACAAGCGGCGGATCATCTCGGCTCTCTCCTGGAAGCGGAACTCCGGTGATAATCAGTTCGTGCCGACGAAGTTCCGCCACGTCGCCTGAGCCTCAGTCCGTCCGCTCCAGCACCAGCCGCATGCCGTCAAAAGCCGGGATCACGTCAGCCGGCAGGCTCTGGCGCAGCACCTCGTAATCGAGGTCGGAATGCATGTTGGTGATGACGGCGCGGCGCGGCTTGAAGCGCCCGATCCAGGACAGCGCGTCGTTGATGCTGAAATGGCTGGGATGCCCGGCATAGCGCAGCCCGTCGATGATCCAGAGTTCGAGGTTTTCCAGGGCATGCCAGCTCTCGGCCGGGATGTCGCTGACATCAGGCGTATAGGCGGCATCGCCGATGCGATACCCGAGCGCGGGGATCAAGCCATGCTGCATGATGAACGCCGACAGCGTCACCGCGCCGCCCTTCCCCTCGATGGTCCGGCTTTCGCCCGCTTCCATCAAATGCCCGTCGAGGATCGGCGGATAGTCGCTGCCTTCGGGCGACACGAAGCAATAGGAAAACCGCAACATGATGTGGTTGGCGGTCGATTGATTGAGATAGAGCGGAATCCGCCGCCGCTGATGCAGCACGACCGAACGCAGATCGTCGATGCCGTGGGTCTGGTCGGCATGCTCGTGGGTCAGGAACACCGCATCGATGTGGTCGACATCGGCATCGATCAGCTGTTCGCGGAGGTCGGGCGAAGTGTCGATCACGATCCGCGTGGTGCCCTTTTGCGATACCCGCTCGACCAGCAGCGAACAACGGCGGCGCCGATTCCTTGGATTGTTGGGATCGCAGGCGCCCCAACCGAGCGCCGGACGCGGCACGCCGGCGGAGGAACCACAGCCGAGGATCGTCAGCGTCAGCGTCATGCGGCCGCTTTCGGCGCGGGTACCTTGGAAAACAGCCGAAAGAAGTTTTCGGTTGTCTGCCGCGAAATCTCCTCAAGCGAAACCCCGCGCGCCTCCGCCAGCACCTTGGCCACCTCGACCACGTAGGATGGCTCGTTACGCTTGCCACGGAATTTGCCGGGCGCCAGATACGGCGCGTCGGTTTCGACCATGATGCGATCGGCCGGCAGTTCGGCAGCGAGTTCGCGCAAGGCTTCTGATTTCTTGAACGTCAGGATGCCCGTGAACGAGATCGATAGTCCCAGCGAGATCGCCTTCATCGCCAGTTCGCGTCCGCCAGTGTAGCAATGCAGCACGGCACGAAACGGTCCCTTGGCCATTTCCTCCTCGAGGATACGACCGCAACCTTCATCGGCGTCGCGGGTGTGAATGACCAGCGGCAGGCCGGTTAAGCGCGCGGCGGCAATGTGGGCGCGAAAGCCGCGCTCCTGCGCTTCAGGTGAGCCGTCGTCGTAGAAATTATCCAGCCCCGCCTCGCCCAGCGCCACGACCTTCGGATGCTTCGTCAGTTCGATCAACTCGCTCGCGGGAATGCCGTCTTCCTCGTCGGCGTGGTGCGGATGGGTGCCGACCGAGCAATAGACGTTCGGAAACCGCTCGGCGATTTGCAGCAAGCCGCCAAGCCGCCTCACCCGCGTCGAAATGGTGACGATGCGGCCGACGCCTGATCTCTCGGCGCGCGCAACGATGCCGTCGAGATCCTCGGCGAAATCGGGAAAGTCGAGATGACAGTGGCTGTCGACGAGCATGGCGTTCGAACCGATCAATCTGCCTTTGGTTCGACGTAGCGCGGGAACACTCCGACCGGCGCCGGCAAGGCTGTACCTGCGGCGATGCGCGTGGGCAGTGCTGCAAAATTACGCGACATGATATCTTGGGGGATACCGAGACTGTCCAGCAGCTTGCCGCAGGATTCCGGCATCACCGGCTGCGCCAGGATCGCGATCTGGCGCACGACTTCCGCGGTCACGTACAAGACGGTCTTCTGCCGCGCCGGATCGGTCTTCGCCAGCGCCCACGGCGCCTCGCCCGCGAAATAGCGGTTGGCTTCCGCCACCACCGCCCACACGGCGCTCAGCCATTGATGGATCTGCTGCGTCGCCATCGCCGTGCGCGACGCTTCGAGCATGGCATCGGCTTGCGCCAGGATCGCCTTGTCATTGTCGCTGAACTCGCCGGGCTCCGGCAGGATACCGCCGAGTTGCTTTGCGATCATGGAAAGCGAGCGCTGCGCCAGATTGCCGAGATCGTTGGCGAGATCGGCATTGATACGCGCGACGATGGCCTCGTGGTTGTAGCTGCCGTCCTGGCCGAACGACACTTCGCGCATGAAGAAATAGCGTATCTGATCGACGCCGTATTGCGCCGCCATGGCGAAGGGATCGACGACGTTGCCGACAGACTTCGACATCTTCTCACCGCGGTTGAGCAGGAAGCCGTGGCTGAAGACACGATGGGGGACCTCGACGCCGGCCGACATCAGGAAGGCGGGCCAGTAGACGGCGTGGAAACGCACGATATCCTTGCCGGTGACGTGCAGATTGGCCGGCCAGTAACGCTGGAATTCGGCGCTCTCGACGTCGGGATAGCCGGCGGCCGTAATGTAATTCGTGAGCGCGTCCATCCAGACATACATCACATGGGACGGAGCGCCCGGCACCTCGATGCCCCAGTCGAACGTCGTTCGCGAGACCGATAGATCCTTCAGGCCGCCTTTGACAAAGCTCGCAACTTCATTGAGCCGCTCGCGCGGCAGCACGAAGTCGGGCACGTCAGCATAGAGGGCGAGCAACTTGTCCTGATAGGCCGACAGGCGGAAGAAATAGGTCTCTTCCTCGGTCCACTCGACCGGCGAGCCCAGCGGCTCGCGGCGAATGCCATCGTCCCCGACGGTGGTTTCCGCTTCGTCAAAATAAGCCTCTTGACGGACCGAATACCAGCCGGCGTACTTGTCGAGATAGATATCTCCGTTCTTCTCGATCGCACTCCAGAGTGCCTGGCATGCCCGCCTGTGGCGCGGCTCGGTGGTGCGGATGTAGTCGTCATATGAGATGTTGAGCGCGGTCATCATGTCGCGGAAGCGCGCGGAGTTGCGATCCGCAAGAGCGAGCGGCGTGAGGCCCTCCGCAACCGCGGTTTGCTGCATCTTGAGGCCGTGCTCGTCGGTCCCCGTCAGAAAGCGGACATCGAAGCCGTCGAGCCGCTGAAAGCGGGCAATCGCGTCGGTGACCATCGCGGTGTAGGCATGGCCGATGTGCGGTATGCCGTTCGGATAGAAGATCGGCGTCGTGACGAAGTAACTGTTGCGTGGCGTCGCCACCGCTGGCGTTGCGGCAACGGGTGCCTTCGGGCGCGGCGTGGCAGCCTTCGGGCGCTTCGGTGCGGATGGCTTCTTTTCGGCTGACGAGGTCCTGCCGACGGCACTCGGCGTTTTGGGGGCCGCGACGGATTTCTTCGCCGCCGGTTTCTTCGCTGATTTCTTCGAAAGTGTCTTCGAAGACTTCTTGGCGGTCTTCTTCGCAACCGACTTCTTTACGGCTTTCTTCACCGTCTTCTTCACGGCCTTCTTGGCAGCCTTCTTCGGCGCCTTGCGCGTTTTTTTCACGACGCGTTTTTTGGCGCCGGTCTTTTTGGTGGCGCGCGCAGGCGAAGACTTGCGGGCCTTGGCCTTTTTCTTTTTGGAGGTCTTCTTGTTAGCCTTCGCCACCACGAATTTCCTTTAAGCGTTCAAATCAGATTGTCCGGATTAATATCGAACGGAGCGTCACCGCGTGGCTTCCGCGAGCATCCCGAACACCGAGAAAACCAGCGGTTTTCGTTCCAGATTGTACGATTCCGTATCGCGCGCGGCGCGGATGATCTTTTCCCATACCTCCGCCAGTCGTGCAAGGCGCGGCAGGTTGGCGTTGGCGTCACCAGCGCGCAGCTTTTCGCCGATCCAGCGATCGATGCCGTCGACGAAGGCCGCAAGGGCCACGCGGTCGCTGCCGCCCAGAGCGTCACCCAGCGCATGCAATTCGCGGGGGTCAACATGCGGCAGGGTCGCCAGCAGCGCCGCGGTCCGTTGCTGCAGCTTGAGCGCATCGCCGCCGAGCAGCGTGACTGCGCGCGAGACGCTCCCCTCCGCCGCCTCTGCCGCTTCCGCAAGCGCGGGATCGTCGGCCATCATGTTCGCAGCCAGTGCGGCGGCGCGGATAACGTCTTCGGTCGCCAGCGGTCGCAGCGGCAATTTGCGGCAACGGGACAGGATGGTCGGCAGCGCCCGCGCCGGCGAATGACTGACGAGCAGAAACAGCGATCGCTGCGGCGGCTCCTCGAGAATCTTGAGCAGCGCGTTCGCCGCATTAGGATTGAGCTCGTCGACGGTATCGACGATGCAGACCCGCCAGCCGTCGACCGCCGCGGTCGAGCCGAAGAACGAGATCGTCTCGCGCGTCTCGTCGACGGTAATGACGGTGCGCATCACGCCGCGGTCGTTGAGGCTGCGCTCCAGCACCAACAGCCCGCCATGGGCGCCGTTGGTAACCTGCCGCGCAACGGGATCGGCGGGATCGACCGCCAGCGTCTCCGCGCGTTGCACCGAAGGCGACAGCGGGTCGGGATGCGTCAGCACGAACCGCGCCATGCGATAGGCCAGCGTCGCCTTGCCGATGCCCTGCGCGCCGCCGATCAGCCAGGCATGCGGAATGCGGCCGCTGCGGTAGGCGTTGAGCAGCGCGGTCTCTGCCTCGCGGTGCCCGAACAGATCTGGCATTTCGCGGGGATGTCGGACTGCTGTGTCCTGCTCGACCTTGCGGGCACTCATGCGGAACTCGCCGTCGCGGAAATAGCGAACAGGTGATCGCGCAAGGCCTTCCAGACGTGGGCGGCGACGACGTCCGTATCGGCATTGGCATCGATCAGCACGCAGCGCTGCGGATCTTCCACGGCGATCTGCTGGTAGGCGTCGCGCAGATCCTGATGGAACTTGACGTCCTCCGCCTCGAAACGGTCGGGCGCGCCGGTGCCGCGGCGGACGGCGGCGCGCTTCAGTCCGACTTCAACGGGGATATCGAGGATGATGGTCAGGTCCGGCTTGAGGTCGCCGATGGTGACCCGCTGCATGGCGTTGAGCACGGCGGGCGAGACCTGTCCCAGCCGCCCCTGATAGGCACGCGTCGAATCCGAAAATCGGTCGCACAGCACCCAGATCCCCTGGCTGAGCGCCGGCTGAATCACCGTGCGCACATGGTCGTCGCGGGCGGCGGCAAACAGCAGCGTTTCCGCCTCCGGCCCAAGCAATTTGCCCATGCCCGACAGCACGAGATGACGGATGATTTCGGCGCCCGGCGAGCCGCCGGGCTCGCGGGTGACGATCGCGCGCAGTTTTGCGGTTGCAAGGCGGTCGGCAAGTTTCTTGATCTGCGTGGACTTTCCGGAGCCCTCGCCGCCTTCGAACGAAATGAACTTTCCGCGTCCCGAAGGCCGGCTAACCGTTGCTTCGGCCATATTCAGAGCTTCTCTGCGCTCGCGCGGAACATGCCGATGACGAGTTCGCTGACGCCATCGACCGCGCGGCGCATCGTCGAACCGGTCGCGACCGCCTCCGCAGCATAGACCGGCGCCTCCATCGCGACATTGGCGCCGCGCCAGACCCGCACCACGCCGACCGGCTGGCCTTCGGCGACCGGCGCCCGCACCGGGCCGTTATAGACCAGGCGCGCGATCAGCTTTTCGCTGCCGTTCTTCGGCACCATCACCTTGATCGGCTCGCGGCTCGCCAGCTTGACCGACCGGCTTTCACCGCCGAACACCTTGGCATATCCGACCTGTTGATTGGCCGCGAACAGCGTCCGCGCCTCGAAATTGCGGAACCCCCATTCCAGCATTTTCTTGGCTTCCGACGCGCGATCGTCGGGGTCTTCAAGCCCGTTGATCACGACGATCAGCCGGATGTCGTTTTGGACGGCGGAGCCGACCATCCCGTAGCCGCCATCCTTGGTGTAACCGGTCTTCAGCCCGTCGGCACCGTTAAGCGAGTTCAACAGCGGATTGCGGTTCTGTTGCCGGATCTTGTTCCAGATGAATTCCCTCTCCGCGAACAGCTTGTACATGTCCGGATAGGTCAGGATGATATGACGCGAGAGGTTGGCCAGTTCCCGCACCGTCATCTTGTTGGCGGGATCGGGCAGCCCGTTTGAATTGCCGAAGGTCGACCTGGTCATGCCGAGCTCGCGTGCCCGCTTGGTCAAGAATTCGGCGGCAAAGATCTTCTCGTTTCCGGCCATCCCCTCGGCGAGCGCGATGCAGGAGTCGTTGCCGCTCTGGATGATCGCGCCCTTCAGGAGATCGTCGACCGAAACCTTGCTGTTGAGGATGGCAAACATGGTCGAGCCGCCCGCCGGCGCGCCGCCTTTGCGCCAGGCGTTTTCGCTGATGCGGTATTCGTCGGTCAGTTTGACCTTTCCGGTCTTGACGGCGTTGAACACCACCTCGGCCGTCATCAGCTTCATCATGCTCGACGGCGCCCGCAACTCGTCGGCATTCTTCTCGAACAGCACGCTGCCGCTGGTGCCTTCGATCAGGATCGCGGTCGGCGCGTCGCCGTCAAAGCCACCCTCCGCTTCCTTCTTGGCGCCCTGCACGCTGTTGTTGGCGGCGTAGACGATCCCGCCCCATCCGACGGCCAGTGCCAGCGTGACCGCGATTAGGCCCCGCCACGGACGTGCGGCCGCGGCGTCAGATTTGCGGGAAACGGGTCTGTCGGCAGCCATTGGCGATGTCCTGAATCCCGGCGTTCTAACAGTTGGAAGTATCGCAAACAACACAGGTTTTTGGACTTGTGGATCAGCCGATCCAATTGCGGCGCCGACCGAACGACCGTATCCTTCCCAAGCGCAGCAATTTCCCGACAAGATACGAAAAACAGGGCGGAAACACGATGCCATCCTCACGCACCATTTCCGCAGGCGGGATCGAGTTGTTTGTGCTCGAGCAAGGTCAGGGTCCGCTGGTGCTGCTCTGTCACGGCTGGCCGGAATTGTCCTATTCGTGGCGGCACCAGATCCCTGCGATCGCGGCAGCCGGTTTCCATGTCGTGGCGCCGGACATGCGCGGCTTTGGCCGCAGCAGCGCACCCGCCGAAATCGGGGCTTACAGCATCTTCGACAATGTCGGCGACATGGTCGCGCTGGTGTCGGCGCTGGGCGAAAAGCAGGCCGTCATTGTCGGCCATGATTGGGGCGCGCCGGTTGCATGGCACGCGGCGATGTTCCGCCCGGACGTCTTTACGAAAGTCGCGGGCCTCAGCGTACCGCCCCCATTCCGCGGCCGCAGCCGGCCGCTGGACAGCCTGCGCGACGGTGGAATCACCAATTTCTATTGGCAATACTTTCAGACCCCCGGCGTTGCCGAGGCCGAGTTCGAGCGGGATGTCGCCTTGACCATGCGCCTCGTGCTCGGGCGCGGGGTGTCCGACCCGGCCGCGCTCTACATCACCGAGGGTAAGGGCTTTCTCGGCAACATCAGCCCAGTCGTGAAGCTGCCGGATTGGCTTGATGAGGCCGACATCGCCTATTTTGCCAAGGTCTATCGGGAATCCGGCTTCCGCGGCGGACTGAACTGGTACCGCAATCTCGACCGCAACTGGGAACTGACCGCCCCCTGGCAAGGCGCGCAGATCCATCAGCCGTCATTGTTCGTCGCGGGATCGAAAGATTCCGTCATCACCGGTCTGATCGGCGCCAAGCGCGTCACGGAACTGGAGCGGGTGCTGCCCAACCTGCGGCAAAAGCTGATCATCGACGGCGCCGGTCACTGGATTCAGCAGGAGCGTCCCGACGAGGTCAACGCCGCTTTGATAGCCTTCCTGAAGAATCAGTAGAGCCCGCGCCCGCTCAGAACCTCGCTCGGGCCCCGCGGATCGATCGGCAGATAGGCCGAGCGCGGCGTGGCCGCATAGCCCGCCTCGTTTTCGTAAGACACCGCGCGTGGATTTTCCAACGCCCGGCCGCGCGAGCGGTTGGAGGCCGATATTTCCGAGGTGGCAGTTGAGCTGTTGCCGAGGCTATAAGGCCGCCCTTCCGGCATCGGAACCTCGCCCCGGATCCGGCCCGCGGAGGACGGCATCTCGGGAACGAACGGCCGGGCGGAAGCCACCCGCACCGTGGACGGTGACGGCGCCGGAACGCCGGTCCGCAAGGTCGCCATCAGCTGGCGATCGTCGGAACCCTCCAAGGGGGCCCGCCCGACATATTCAACACGTACCTTGGCGACACCATTGCTTTTGAAATCAAGGAGTTCGGCCGCCTTGTTCGAGACGTCGATGAGGCGATTTCCATGGTATGGGCCGCGGTCGTTGACGCGAACCACCAACGATTTGCCGTTACGCAAATTGGTGACGCGGGCGTAGCTGGGGATCGGCAGCGTTGGATGGGCTGCGGTCAGCGAGAGCATGTCGAATACTTCGCCATTGGCGGTCAGCCGGCCATGGAAATCGTCGCCGTACCAAGAGGCCATGCCTTCCGCGCGATAGTCGGGGTCTTCCTCGGGCACGTAGACCCGGCCGGCCACGGTGTAGGGCTTGCCGATCCGGTAGGTGCCGCCGCCCTTCGGCACGGGTTCGCCCATCGCCACCACCCGGGGGCTTGAGGAAACGCCGTATTTGGGATCGACGCGGCTCGCGAACTTGCCCGACGAGGCGCAATTGGCAAGCAGGAGACAGGCGGCCACGGCAGCAGCGCCACGCGCCACCCGGACCATCGATTTCGACCGTCGAATCCCCATTCGCCCCAATACCATTCACACGGCCGTATGCCTACGCGAGGCTGCATGGCCTGATTCGTTGATACGGCCCACCTCCGCACCAAGACGTAAAGATATCGCAACCCGAACACGGCGGAAATGGGGTGCGCGCCGCCGTGGTGAATCAATGGTTGCTATCCATGGTCGCCTTGGGTCGCCTTGGGTTTGCCTCGGTCCCCCGGCGATTTACGGGCTTCATTGTGACGATCGCCCATAGACCATCCCTGCCCTGTCCCGCTTTCAGACAATCTGTTGCAGCAAATCATCACTCGGCCTGGACTTTCGTTTTGGCCACGGAATCTTTTTGACTGTGCAACGGCGCAGTCGTTCTGTGCGTGCAGGGGCGCAAAGGATTTGTGCGATGATTGAGACGGTTACAGCGATTATGGGCCTGGTGAGCGCGGCGATTTTCCTGGCTCATGCATTCGAAGGCTATCGATCCCGGGCCTGAGTTTCAGGCCTTGCTTGAGGCTGAGCCCCAAGCGGAAAGATGCATCACCTCTTTCGAGGCGGGAGATTCGGAAAGATTTAATAAATTCGGACGAGTATCCAGAGTGGCAGGTGTATCATGCGCAACCACGATTTGGTCTCTAACGGATTCCTTGCTCTGACCACGGCCAGCATGGTGCTGCTGTGCTCGAGCTTGCTGGCTTTTGCGCTCGGCTAGACCGGCGGATAGCGACCGGCGGCCTCAATATGGTGGACGTGACGCTGAGAACGAGCCGCCGAATCCAACGACTTGGGCGACGAGCCGCTAGCTAGTAGCACCTGCTCAATATGACGTGCCCCCCAAGGCGCCTCTCGGCTTAGCAGCCCGTCCCCGCCTTCACACCGACGAGCAACCTACCGATCATCCAGATGCGAACGATACCCGGTCAGGTGTTGCGGCGCAATCACACACGCGCCCAGGCGACTTGATAGAGTGAAGGCGACCGCAACCAATAGCAAGACGGGATGGACCGCCGGCGGCGGCATCGAGGCCGTGCTGGCCGGCAACTGGACTGCCAAGGTCGAATATCTCTACGTCGATCTCGGCAGTGTTTCGAACACGCAGATCATCGCTCTCGCCTTCGGCGGTGGTACGCAAGTCGCCACCAGCGACGTGCGCAACCATGTCGGACGCGTCGGCGTGAACTATAGATTCGGCGCCCCGGCAGCTGCGCCTATGTTCGCCAAAGCTCCCGCTCTGCTCGCCTACAATTGGACCGGCGCTTACGTCGGCTGCAACGTCGGCTATGGCGTCGCCCGCAATGCAGCGGTCCAGACCTTTGTACTGCCCAATGATCAGCTCACCATCGCGCCCGACGGCGTGGTCGGTGGCGCGCAGGTTGGCTACAATTGGCAGGTCAGCAATGTCGTGCTGGGTCTGGAAGGCGACTTTCAGTGGAGCGGCCAGAGGGACACGATCTGCAGACTATGCCAGCCGACGCTGGGCACCCTGACGCAGAATTTCACCCAGGAGCTGTCGTGGCTCGCAACGGCGCGCGGACGGCTGGGCTATGCCGCCGGACCCGCGCTGTTCTACGTCACAGGCGGTGCTGCGTTCGGTGAGATCAAGACCACCATCAATCAGCAGGTTCCGCCCCTGAACCAGACCACGCACTTCAGCGACAGCAAAACCGGCTGGACCATCGGCGGCGGCATTGAGGCCGCGCTCGGCGGCAACTGGAGTGCCAAGGCCGAGTATCTCTACGTCGATCTCGGCAGCGCCACCTACGCGGTAACCCAACCTGGATTCGGACCGCTCACGCTGGTCACAGACTTGCGCGATCACGTCGGACGCGTCGGTGTAAACTACAAGTTCGGCAGCGGTCCGGTCGTCGCCAAGTATTGAGACGGCGAGCGAGCGGCGTTGGCAGCAACTCTCTCCCGGTCGATCATCGGAAACCAGGAATCGATGGCCGATCCTTTCGTTCAAGCCAACGCCGCTGCCGCGCGCTGCATATTGGCCGGCATGTCGCCTGTCACCGCGCTCTGCTCGTTTACGGCAGCCGCGGTACTCGTCACGTATTCATTGACGAGTCCAATAGCCGCTTTGATCGTACCCAGAGCCGCAGCACCCAGGCGCGCAGCCTGGGCGTCTACCGCCCCGATTTGGGAATCCTACCCTGCCCTCAGCCTCTAGCGGGCCGCAGAGTCCAATGAAAAACTTGTCTAAGGCCGCTTGTGAAAATCCCAAGGATACAGATGCGCCATCTAGAAGAGAGTATAAATAAAAGGCGCGATCGCGGAGCCTTTCGTCAGCACCACAAGTCCGCCAAGCACGACCATCATGATCAGGATCGGCAACAGCCAAAACTTTTTTCGGAACCGCATAAATCGCCAAAGCTCAGCTACGAATTCCATGTTTCGTCCTTCAGAACATTCTTTCATCGTCTCGGCCGCAAGGGTGCTGCCGGCTTTGCTTTCTGGGGATCAAAATTGAGAGGCAGGCAACTACGGATTCCATAGACGAGAGACATCATCAGAGTTTGTCGATCATATCGAGCGCATCAGGAACAATAATACCATATCGCTTTGTGATTAAGGAGCTGTCGAGCGTCGCGAAACTCTCAATTGGGGAGTCGAAATCGAGCTGCACCTGATGAGACGAAGTCACAGGCCGTCTCGTGGTGGTCAAAACCTTTTCGCCCCGAGCCTGCATAAGGCGAGCTGCGGCTGATCCGATCTCAGAGTTCGCGCCTACGACGAGGAACATAGTTTACCTGTGACGATGACGTTAGACGAACACCCGGCGATGCCATCACGGCTCCAGCTTTTCAGAATCAAAACGCCGCCAGCCGTGCGAACCGAATGCGGCCCTAGGCGCCCAAAAGGCCAACTTTGTCGATGACAGTGCGGGCTATCTGCTTAGGGCTCAATCCGTAAACTTCAAAGAGATCGTTCTGAACACCATAGTTCTTACAGAAACGATCAGGCAGAGCTATCCGCTTCATCCAGGGCATGTTGGGGCCGAGTTCATCGACGAGAATATCGGTAACCGCGCTTCCAAACCCTCCGATCGCAATTCCCTCCTCGATGGTCACAACGAGGCGGCATGCTCGACAACAGCGTCGTTGTCTATTGGCTTTCTGGTATGGAAATGCACGACGGAAGTGTCGACACCATCCGCGTGGAGAATATTGACGGCCTCGAACATGCGGCTGGTGAATTCGTCGGCGCTCGTCGTCGCCATCGTCCATGACGTCGGCAGGTTGAGCGCCATAACGCGCACGTGCCGTGACGTCGGTTCGACCTTGAGGGGTTGCCAGTCGGCCGAGGTCAGGCGCGACAACCGGTCGACCTGTTCGGTCAAAGGTTGCCCGCCGCACCGGGGGTAATCGGTTTCGCTAGCACCCGCTCCCACGACTTTCGGGCATCGATACCACCGCCCTCCTCGACGCTGGCATCCCGGTCCACACCGTGGCGCTGCGCATCGGCGACGATCCGGCGGTTGTCCTCCGGAACTACGCCAAGCGCAAACGGACCAAGGCGGCCGACGCCAATCCGGCGGATGCCATCGGGAAGTTTGCGGCCGGCTTCCTCGATCGGCGCTGAGATTGGCCCCCAAATTGGCCCAAAAAGACTTGTTCACAGACCGTTCTTGATCTCCTGCCCCCTAAGTGCTTGATACCGCTGCAACGGAAGGGTGGCCGAGTGGTTTAAGGCACCGGTCTTGAAAACCGGCGTGCCTGCAAGGGTACCGTGGGTTCGAATCCCACCCCTTCCGCCATTACACTGTTCTTCCTTGTTCGCCATTGTTCGGAATCCCCAACAAAAGCAGAGGCTTGCGCCGGAACGTCCATCCTCCCTACTCACCTGAAAAACGAATTGGAATCGTTCACATTTCGGAAACGGCAGAATGCAGCACCGAAGCTACGGTTGAAAGCCACGGCGGGAGGAATACACACTAGGAAATGGGTTCTCCGCTGAGCGCGCCGGACACGTCCGTACAAATGCCGACGAAATGGGCGTTAGCCTTGGGAAGAGTGCTAGCGAACTGAATCTTTGATGTTCTGAATACCGACGCAC
Source organism: Bradyrhizobium sp. AUGA SZCCT0222 (assembly GCF_018130205.1). NCBI lineage: Bacteria > Pseudomonadati > Pseudomonadota > Alphaproteobacteria > Hyphomicrobiales > Nitrobacteraceae > Bradyrhizobium > Bradyrhizobium sp. AUGA SZCCT0222. The sequence continues at coordinate 247,543 of NZ_JAFCLX010000001.1, read as the reverse complement.
GCATACTATTCCGAAACAGTGAACGAGCGAATGTTCGATGTAATCCGTTTCTCGCCGTCGGTAATTTCTACACTCAACAGATATGTCCCTGCTTTAACGCCCACTTTCCGACCCGCGTAAGCCAGATAGTTCGCCTTGCGGCGCGGTAACTCCGTGGTTGCGTGATCAATCAAGGTAGTTTCGCCTGGCCCCACCAGCTTGATTCTGAATCGTGACCCTTGATCTACATTGATTGCCCACACCCATGCGATGGTCGAATTGCCCCCGCCCGTCGCGAGAGGGGGCCCACCCGATCGGACAAGGTTACCCAACTCGGGCGGAGCATTAGCCAGCCCAACATCAAGGATCGTAACTGGAGCTTGAACCAACGCCCGCCTGGACGCCGCATCAAACAGACTTCCGGACAGGTCGCCACAAACTGGGGATTCACTTCGCAACGCCTTCCCGGTGAGTGGCTCAACCAGCTTGCCATCCTGACGCACCGACAGATGAACGTGCGGAAACTCCGCGACGCCGGAAGAACCGATAGACCCGATACGTTCGCCTTTTCGAACGAACATGCCCGAACGAACGGCCAAGCTGCCGGTCTTGAGATGGCAGTATTGCGAGGAAAGTCCGCCTTGATGATCGATAATGATCCCATTGCCGCATGCCATATCGTGCAGATCGTGGCGATCATTCGCAGCATCAAAAATCTGATCAGGGATGCCGTCCCTGACTCGGGATACGGTTCCGTCGGCGACGGAAATTACTGGAATATCCCGGGCTATATCGCTTAGCGCCCGCAACCGGATATCCCACCCGGTATGTCCCTGGTAAGTCGCCTGACCGCACAAGGGATCGAGCGTAGCTTGGCCAGGATCAATGTCTGGCATTTGCTGGACAAAACAGTCTAGGCCCATTTTGCAGTTAACCGGCAGGCCCAACCGCACCTGCTCCTCCGACACGGCGACCGATGGGAGCGATCCATAACCAATGATAGAGACGCCAATCGTGAAAGCGAGACGATACAGGAAGTGGGCTACACGGCGGTACGTCAAACTACCGCTGGCCAACGCTGTCAGTCTTTCCAACACGGCGATTCTTTTTGTTCGGGTTCAAGACCTGCACCTCTAAAATTCAATCACTTCTCCACCAAATCGTTTGGCGAAGTCTTCCGCATTCTTCAGGTTGTGGAAGTTGAAAATCATCCAACCCCCGTGATCGGCTTGCGCTTCTGAACACCCGACGAGCAATGCCTCGTCACGTTCCAGATAGAACTGGAGCATCTTGTCCCAGTCGTCACCCAAGTCGAGATCGGACACCCTAAGCTGGACATAACATGCATTCGCACTATTCGTTGGAGCTGCTCCTCCGTTAGACATGACACAATCTCGCTCCTCTGGCCGCGGCCAGAACGGCCTCAGCGTTCGCGGAATGCACGATTCATCTGATCGGTGAAAGGCTTGGCCAGATAGGACGCTGCGGTGCGCTCCTGGGTCGAGACGAAGACCTCCGCGGGCATGCCAGGAACGAGCCTCAGCCCCTTCTGCTGGACGAACTCCTCCTCAGCCGGCAGCAGGTGCACGTAGGCGATGTAATGCTCCTGCCCGTTGGAGGGGTCGCGGGCCGAGGCTGGCGACACCATCGCGACCTGGCCCTTCAGCTCCGGCGTGGTGGTGCGGTTGAAGGCGGTGAGGCGGATGCGCGCTGGCTGTCCGACCCTCACCTGGTCGATGTCGGCCGGCGAAATCCGGATCTCGAACTTGAGGTCAGCGTTCTGCGGCACCACGGTGGCGATCTTGGCCGCAGGAGTGATGACCCCGCCCACCGTGTAGGCGAACAGTTCGTTGATGTAGCCTGAGGCCGGGGAGCGGATCTCGGTGCGCGACAGCCGATCCTCGACGGCCAGCTTGCGTTCCTGGAGTTCGGCGATGCGCGCCTCCACCGTGCGCAGCTCCTTCTGAGCCTCGGTCGAGGCGTTCTGGTCCACGGCGATGATCTGAACGCGGATCTCGCTGGTCCTCACCTTGGCGCGGGCGATGCTCGCCTGGATCTCGCCCCGTTCGCCCATGATGCGCGCGTAGTCGCGCTGGGCGGAGTAAACGCGCTGGTACTCGACGATCTTGCGGTCGAATAGCGACTGCAGCTTTTCGCGTTCGGCGCCGACGAGCCCGATCTCCTCCACCTTAGCGGCAAGGCGGGCCTCCATGCCCCTGATCTCCTCGCCGGTCTGGCCGATGCTGAGCTCGAGCTGCTCCTTCTGGCTGTCCCGCGCGGTCTTGTTGCCCGTGAACAGCCGGCTCTCGCCGTGGATCACGGCGCCGGCGGTCGAGGGAAACAGCGTGTGCATCTCGGCGGGAAAATCGGCGGACGGCAGATTGTCGCGTTCGGCCAACAAGCGGGCGCGACGCCCGAGCGCCTCGACCATCTGGGCGCGTACGATCAGATGCTCGGCCTTGATCTGGACGTCGTCGAGCGTCGCCAGCACCTGGCCTTCCTTGACCTGGTCGCCTTGGCGCACCGCCAGCGTCTTGACGATGCCGCCGTCGCGGTGCTGCACCTCCTTGAGGTTCTGGTCGACCTTGACCGTGCCGGCTGCGACCACCGCGCCCTCCAGCATCGCCCAGGCCGCCCAGCCGCCGCACCCGGCCACCAGCAGCGCGCTCAGCACCAGGCCGGCCAGGATGCGGGGCCACAGGCGCAGCGCCCGTTCGCGGGGCGCGCCCCGGGCCCGTACCGGCTGCGGTACGAATTCGGATGCGTCGACATGCTTCATGGCTTCTCTCCCCTCAGGAGTGGATCGCGGCGAATTGCAGATAATGGTGGCCGGCGACCTCGATCGTCATGACGTCCTCGGCATGGGAGCCGTGGGAAACGTCGATTGCGGTGTACTTGCCGTCGGCAAGTTCCTCGAAGCGGAAGCGAACGGGCCGGCCATGGTCGCCGTCCTCGTCGAGATAGAGCTGCTGGAACAGGTCGGCGACCTGTTCCACGGCGTCCTCGCCGTCCTTGATGGTGATCTGGTAGGTAGCGGCCACGATCCGGTCGCCGACCGTGAAGTCGGTGATCTTCTTCACGGTGTCCTGCTCCGAACCGCCGCCGTCGTCGCACGGCGGCTGGAACTCGAAGGTGTCGTTGCCGGCGCCGCCGGTCAGTACCACCGATCCGCCGTCGACGCGGATCACGTCGTCGCCCGAGCCCGCGATGATCTCCTCGAAGTCCTCGATCAGGTCCTCACCGATCTCGACGCCGCGGGCGGTGCCGTTGCGCAGGTCGATAGTGACGGTGATGGTGGTCGCCGAATAGTCCAGCGTGTCGTGGCCCGAATTGCCATCATAGTTGTCGTTGGTCCCGTCGGCCGCCGCCAGCACGACGTCGTCGCCGCAGCCGCCGTCGACCGTGTCCGATCCGCCGCCGTCGGCGATGGTGTCGTTGCCGGCGTCGCCCGCCAGCACGTCGTCGCCGGCTCCGCCCGTCAAGGCGTCGTCGCCGCAGCCGCCCGCGATCGAGGCCGAGGATGCGCCGGCGGCGATCGTGTCGTCGCCCGCGCCGCCGATGACATTCTCGAACTCCGCAATTGCATCGTTACCGATGTCCACGCCGGAGGCATGGCCAGTTGCGAAATCGATGGCGAGGTTCTGGTCGGCCGAGGAGTAGTCGATGGTGTCCGTTCCGGCGCCGCCGTTGAAGCTGTCGGCCGCGGCATCGGCCGAAGCCATGACAAGGTCGTTGCCCGTGCCGCCGGTCACGACGTCGGATCCGCCGCCGTCGGCAAGGGTGTCGTTGCCGGAATTGCCCGCCAGGACATCGTCACCCGCGCCGCCGGTCACGGCGTCGTGGCCGGCGCCGCCGTCGATCGAGGCTGGAGTCGGACCAGCCGCCAGGGTGTCGTCGCCCGCGCCGCCGATCACAGTCTCGATCCCGGCGATGGCGTCATTGCCGATGTCGGTGCCGGAAGCCTGGCCCGTGGCCAGATTCACGTCGACGGCACGCGCCGCCGAGGAGTAGTCCAGCGTGTCGTTGCCGGCGCCGCCCGCGAAGCTGTCGTCGGCGGCATCGGCGGCCACCACCAGATGGTCGTTGCCCGTGCCGCCGGTCACGACGTCGGATCCGCCGCCGTCCGAAAGGATGTCGTTGCCGTCACCGCCGGCCATCCGGTCCGCACCGTCGCCGCCGTCGAGCGTGTCGTTGCCGGTACCGCCGTCGACAGTGTCGTCGCCCGCGCCCGCCAGCAGGACGTCGCGGCCCGCACCGCCGTCGAGACGGTCGTTGCCGTCCTCGCCCTGCAGCGTATCGTCGCCGTCCTCGCCGAACAGGCGGTCGTCGCCGGCTCCGCCGAACACCACGTCGTTGCCCGCGCCCGCGAACACGATGTCATTGCCGGCGCCCGCATAGACCACGTCGTTGCCCGCGCCCGCCAGGATGTGGTCGTTGCCTTCGCCGCCCGAGATCCGGTCGTCGCCGCTGCGGGCGTCGATGTTGTCGTCGCCGCCGAGCCCCACGATGGTCTCGGCGCATTGGGTGCCGAGCAGGGTGTCGTCGCCTTCGGTTCCGATGATTGGCGGCGCCTCGACCACATTGAAGTAGGCCGTCTGCATCACGATGTGGCGGCCGTCGCTGATCGCGTAGGTCAGCTTGACCTCGCCGAGCATGTCCGGGGCGCGGTCGAACTCCCAGCCGCCGTCCGCGGTCCGGGTCAGCGTGCCCGAGGACGAGTAGATGCCGACCACGGTCAGGCGGTCGCCGTCGGGATCGGTGGCGCCGGCCAGCAGCGCCGCCATCGATATCGCCAGCCCGTGGCAGGCGACGACGTCGGGAAGATGCACGGCCCCCGAGACGCGGGGGGCGCGGTTGCGGTGATCGGGTGCCGGGGGGTCGCGCGGATCGCGCGGTGTGGGGAGCCTGTCGTCGCCACCGCCGCCGCCGCCTCCTCCTCCCCCTCCGCCACCACCGGGGGCCTCATGGCGCGGCGACGGACGGTTGTCGTTGGCGACCTTCGGGCTTTCGCCCGATCCGGTGTCCACCTTGGGCTTGTCGGTGCGCGCCCGGGCGCTGAAATCCGTCGATCCGCCCGGAGCGCGCTCTTCGTCGCGATGCGCCGAAATCCTGACTTCCTCGGTCCGGCCGGACGATTTTGCCGCCGGCTCCTCGGGGTCAGTTTCGTCGGCCGCAGCGAGCGCGTCCTCCTTGACGGTCTCCTCCTCGTTGCCCGAGGTACGGGCCTGGCCGCGGTCCTCGCTGGCCTCCAGCTTCACGGGCAGGAAGCTCTTGAGATAGGCCGAGCACGATCCCACGAAGAGCAGGAAGAACAGCGGCACGATGCGGCGGCGACGATCGTCCTTCTCCTCGTAGTCCTTGCGGCCCGGAGCGGTCTCGGCGGTAGACTGGCGGGTGGCCTGGACATTGATCGTCATGCGGGCCTCCGCAGCTGGGTCTCGACAATGGTGTCGGCCGGTGCGGCCGCGGCAGGCTGCCGGACCGGAGTCATGATGTCCTGCTTCTTGCCGAAGGCGACCATGCGGCCGGCCTGGACGATGGCGACGAGATCGACCGCCACCAGCGCGCTCGGCCGATGCGCGATCACGATGGCGATGCCGCCGCGGGCGCGGATGCCCTCGATGGCCGCAGTGAGCGCCGCCTCGCCCTCGCCGTCGAGGTTGGAGTTCGGCTCATCCATCACCACCACGAACGGGTTGCCGTAGAGCGCACGCGCCAGCGCGATGCGCTGCCGCTGCCCGGCGGAGAGCGCGCAGCCCTGCGGGCCCAGCCTGGTCCGGTAGCCGTCCGGCAACTTGACGATCATCTCGTGGACGCCGGCGGCCTTGGCGGCCCCGATCACCTTGCGGTAGTCGGGCTCGGGCTCGAGGCGGCAGATGTTGTCCTCGATGGTGGCGTCCATCAGCGCGACCTCCTGGGGGAGATAGCCGATGTGCCTGCCGAGGTCCTCCTCGCGCCATTGCGTCAGGTCGGCGTCGTCGAGCCGGACGCTGCCGCGCAACGCCGGCCAGATGCCGGTCAGCGCCCGCACCAGCGTGGTCTTGCCGCCGGCGGAGGGACCGATGATGCCGAGCGCCTGGCCGGCCTCGAGCTCGAAGGCGACTTCGCTCAGCACCACCTGGCCGGATCCCGGCACCGCGATGGTGATCTTCTCCACCGAAAGGCGCGCTACCGGATCCGGCAGCCGCATCGGCTCGTCCGCGCCGGCGAGCGCTATCACGGTGTCGCGTAGCCGCTGGTAGGCCATGCGTGCGGCGATAAAGGCCTTCCAGTTGCCGATCGCGAGATCGACGGGAGCCAGCGCCCGCGCCGAGGCGACCGAGACCGCGATGATGGCGCCGGCCGAAAGCTCGCCCTTGATGGCGAGGTAGGCGCCAAGTCCCAGCAGGGCCGATTGCAGCACCATGCGGAGCACGCGCGAGACCGCGGCGAAGCTTCCGGTGATGTCGTTGGCCCTGGTCTGCAGGTCGAGATGTTCGGCATTGGCCTCGTTGAAGCGGCCGACGGCGCGGCCGGCGAAGCCCATCGCCTTGAGGACCTCGGCGTTGCGGGCGTTGCAGTCGGCGATGCCGTTGCGTTCCATCGCGGCCTTGCGCGTGGAGACGGTCAGGCGCCGGGTCATGAACTCGCTGACGACGGTGAGCACGACGAGGACCAGGGCGCCGGCGAAGGTCAGCGCGCCGAGCATCGGGTGGAGGAAGTAAATGAAAGCAAGATAGATCGGCATCCAGGGCAGGTCGAACAGCGCCGAAGGGCCCTGGCTTCCGAGGAAGCCGCGTACCGTGTCGACGTCGCGACCGCGCTCAAGCGCCTCGGAGGTGGAGAAACCGAAGCGGGGCATGTCGATGGCGACGCGATGCGCCAGGGGAGCGATCTTGCGGTCGATGCGGGCGCCGACCCGCACCAGCACCTGGGAGCGGACGACGTCGAAGGCGCCCTGGAACAGATAGAGCCCGATCGCGAGCGCCGACAGCACCACCAGCGTCGGGATGCTGCCGCTGGTCAAGGCGCGGTCGTAGATCTGCATCATGTAGACGGAGCCGGTGAGCGCCAGCACGTTGATCATGCCGGAGATCACGAAGAGAAACACGACGATGCCGCGGAAGCCCTGGGTCAGTTCGGCGAGGCGCTGGCGCTTCGCGGGGGTGAGTTCTTTCGGTTTGGCCATTTTTCAGGGTGCCGTCTGGTGCGAGGAAAACGGAAGGCACCGGAACGGGAGGAGTTCTCCCGTTCCGGCTGAGGTCGCGATTTAAAGCGTGACGTTGGAGCCGAGGTTCTGGTGGCCCGCGATCTCGATCTTGAAGTCGGCGGCGGCGTTGCCATCGACGTTGCCCTGGACGACGGTGAAGTCCTCGCCGTTGCGGGTCTCATAGGTCACCGCAAGCTGGCCCGCGGCGGTGAAGGCCGCGTCGGAAACCAGCGTGAAGCTCTGGTTGCCGTCGGTGGCGTAGTTGGCGTCGATGCCGCTGAGGTCGATCCGGTCGCCGGGCTCGAAGCCGACGATCGTGTCGCCCTTCGCCGCCTCCACCGAGCTGAACACGAAGGTGTCGCCGCCGAGCCCTCCATTCATCACGTTGGCCGCGGTGCCGGCGACGATGACGTCGTTGCCGGAGCCTGTGTTGACGTTCTCGATGCCCCAGAGGGTGTCGTTGCCGGTCAGGGAACTCGACGCGCTACCGTTCATCAGCGGGCCGGAGCCCAGGTTGACGGTGGCGGCCGCACCCGTGGCCGACATGTCGAGCGTATCGATGCCGGAACCTCCGGTACCTTCGTCGCCGAAGTAGGCGTCGTTGCCGTCGCCGGCCTCGGCCACGATCAGGTCGTTGCCGGCACCGCCGAACACCGTGTCGTCGCCGGCCCCGGCATTGATCAGGTCGTTGCCCTGCTCGCCGAAGATGCGATCCGCTCCCGCATCGCCGTAGACCATGTCGGCGTCGGCCCCGGCGAACACGTGGTCATCGCCGGCTCCTGCGGAGATCACGTCCCGGCCGCTGCCGCCGCTGACGAAGTCGGCACCCTCGCCGGCCACGATCGCGTCTTCCCCGGCATCGCCGATAGCGATGTCGTCTCCGGCGAAGGCGACGATGTGGTCGTCGCCCGCAGTGCCGACCAGCGTGTCGGTCTGCGCGGTTCCGGTCCGGACCACGCCAGTTGCCGTGGTTTCCTCGTCGTCGCCGCCTGCGGTCGGCGTTTCCTCGTCGTCGTCATGCGGCGTCTCGTTCTCGTCTTCGTCCTCGTCCGGTTCGTCGGTCTGGAACTGGGAGGGCACGACGCCACTGAAGGTGACCGAATGGGTCCCGTTCGAGACGGTCTTGGTGCCGTCCTGGTTTTCGACCAGGTGGTAGGTCGCGGGATCCGCATCCGCCGGAAGCTCGATCACATCCTCGGCCTGCAGGGCGCCGATGATGGTGTCGTTGCCGCCGTTGGACTTGAACACGATGCGATGAGCCGAAGTCAGGGCCGAGATGTCGATCATGTCGTCGCCGTCGTCGCCATCGATCGTGATGGTGTTGAGGCGCAGGCTGGTCGGAGCGAAGTCGCCGATGACGTTGAACGTATCGCCGGCTCCCGCGCCGCCGTTCGTTCCGGTCGGCTCGACGCTGTTGATGCGGATTTCCTCGATTTCGCTCAGTTCCGCGATGACATTGGCGAAGCCCGTGCCGTTGCGGGTGATGACGATCTCGGGAGTCCGTCCGGCGAAGCTGGCGAGGTCGTTGCCGACCACGGCATCCCAGGCGGCCAGCGTGTAGATGTTGAAGACCTCGCTGGAGGTGTTGCCGTTGATGACGAAGGTGTCACCTGCGGCGCCCTCGGTGCCGCCGTCGACGATGTCGCGGCCATCGGTCGGAGCCACCGCATTGGCGTTCCAGACGATGGTGTCGTCGCCGGTTCCGCCGCTGGCCGTGTCCGCCCCGGCGTTGAGGCCTGGCGCGGTCAGGTTGACCGTGAAGTTGTCGATGTAGAAGTTGTCGCTATTGTCCCAGTTGTTGCCGTCTCCGGCGGTCAGGAAGCGGATGGCCGAGTTGGAGCCGATCTGATTGGCAGTCAAAGTCGCATTGAAAGTGCCGTTGCCGTTGCCCGTGGTGCTTCCGAGCGTACCACCCGTCAGCGTCTCCCAGGCATTGGTGTTGACGTTCCGGGCCTGCACGATGACGCTTTGGCCCGCTCCGAGATTGTCGTCCTCGTAGGCGAACGTCACCGACGCCGCCGTCGCTCCCGTCAGGTTGACGGCACGTTCGATCGTCTCGCCGCCATCGACGTTCTGGTTGAACTGAAGGCGTCCGCCGGAGATGGTGATGTCGCCTGCCGTCGGGCTGGTGGTCTCGCCGCCGCCCTCGATCCAGGACGTAGCCAGGGCGACCGTGCCGTTGCTGTTCGAATACGACGCCGTTCCGAAGGCATCGACGTAGGTTCCGCTGTTGCTGCCGGTACCGCCGCTCAGCGTGTCGTTGCCGTCGCCGCCGTTGAGGGTGTCCGCGCCCTCGCCGCCGTTGACCACGTCGTTTCCGCCCAAGGCGTTGACGATGTCGTTGCCGCCCGCGGCGTTGATCGTCTCGCCATTTGCGGTCCCGGTGTGGGTCTGACCGGTGTCGTTGCCGTTGATCGTCGTGCCCGTCGGCGCCGCCGACAGGATGTAGTCGGTCGCGTCGATGGCGGCGACCGTCGTGTTGTTGACCTGGATGGTGCCGATCGTCGCCAGGGACGCGTCCCGGACGTTGAGCACCACGTTGGCGCCCACCTGAGTGGCGATGACCCGGGTGGCCAGGTTGGCGGCGGTGATGCCCAGGGCGCTGAGGTTGATCAGGTCCTGGCCGCCAGTTGCGTTCGCATCGAAGTTGTTGACGATGTCGTTGCCGAAGCCGGCGCTGTTGTAGATGAGGACGTCGTTGCCCCCGTCGGTCGGAAGCAGGTTGATGGTGTCGTTGCCGGCTCCGCCGATGATGGTGTCGGTGTCGTTTCCTGTGCCGCCGCTCAGCGTGTCGTCGCCGGTGCCGCCGTCGACCAGGTCGGTGCCGTTGCCGGCATCGATGATGTCGTTGCCGCCACCGCCGAAGATCTGGTTGTTGTCGCCATTGCCGTTGATGGTGTTGGCGAGCGCGTTGCCTGTGCCGTTGATGTCGTCGCCGCCGGTCAGCGTCAGGTTCTCGAGCTCCGCACCGAGGGTGTAGGAGATCGAGGACTGGACCGTGTCCGTGCCGCCGGCAGCAAGTTCGGTCACCACGTCTCCGGCGTCGTCGACGACGTAGGTGTCGTTGTCGGCGCCGCCCGCCATGACGTCGGCTCCGGCGCCGCCGTTCAGGTTGTCGTTGCCGATACCGCCGTTCAGCGTGTCAACGTCGTCGCCGCCGTTGAGCGTATCGATGCCGTCGCCGCCGATCAGCGTATCGTTGCCGAGTCCGCCGTTCAGGGTGTCGTCGCCGAGTCCGCCGTTGAGGGTGTCAGCGAGGTCGCCGCCGGAAATGATGTTGTTTCCGTCGTTACCCGTGCCGACGAACGGGTCGGCATCGGCGCCCCTGTAGACCAGGTTCTCGACGTTGGCCATGTTCGCGATGGAGAGTTCGGCCATGAAGGTCTCGACCGTGTCTGTTCCCTCGTTCGCGGCTTCCACCACGACGTCCAGCAGGTCATCAACGCCGTAGGTGTCGTTGCCCGCGCCGCCGACCATCGTGTCGGCGCCGAGTGCTCCTACCAGATCCAGATTGTCGTCATCGTCATTGTCCCGGGCGTCGAGATCGTCGTTGCCCGTGCCGCCGACCAGGAGGTCGTCACCGAGCCCGCCGACCAGGTCGTTGGAGCCCGCACCGGCGCCTCCGAAGATCAGGTCGTTGCCGCTGCCGCCGACGATTTCGTCGGAGGTTCCGGTCTCACCGACGATGAAGTTGTTGGCGGTCGAGGCCGCTAGATTGACGCCGCCACTGTCGCGGTTGCCCGGATCGGAGCGGCTGACGAGGTAGTCGTCGGCTCCGAGCGCGTAGCCGGCGAAATTGGCGCCGTTGAAGTTGATGCGCTCGACGCCAGTCTGGGCATTGCCGCCCGTGAAGTGCCCGGCCACCGTGATGGTCTGCTGGGTGCCGGTGGGCAGGGTGTAGTCGATCACCAGGTCGCCGGTCTGGGTGCCGCCGTTGTTGTCGCTGGCATTGAGCGAGGTGATCGTCAGGATCGGCAGGCCGGTCACCGGGTCGATGCCGGTGCTCGGTGCGAGGATCGAGATCCGATCGGCGGCTCCGCCGCTGGTGGCGGAGACGCCTTCGTTGATGACGTCGTTGCCGTCGCCGAGGCTGAACGAGTAGGTGTCGTCGCCGAGTCCGCCGTTGAGGGTATCCACGCCGGTGGCGACGCTGACGGAGGTGAAGTTGACGACAAGATTGTCGATGTTGACACTGTCCCCAGCTTCAAAGCTGGAAGCCACGAAGCGAATGGCCGCGTTTGCCGTGAACGGACCGGTACCGAACAGGGACAGGTCGATCGTCCGGGTGGGGACGTTGTTCGTCGCAGAGTCGATCAGATCGACCTGAACGAAGTTCACCCCATCACGCGAGAAGGACACCGCGATCGAGTCGTCGCTCGCATCCAGGCCGTTTTCGACAATCGAATAGCTCAGGCTGGCGGTCGCCGCCCCCGCGAGATTGACGGTGCGTTGGATTTGCGCACCGTCGCCAGTGACGAAGGCAAGGACATTGGCGACGTCGTCGTCGATCTGGATCTGACCATTGCTTGGGCTGTTGTTGTCGCCCGTCTCCGCCCAATCCGGCCCCCACGTGGCTGAGCCGGTGGAATTGCCAAAGTTGTTGGTGTTGAAGTTGTCGGCATACGTCGCCGACGTCGTCGTCGTCGTCGTGCCACCCGGGCCGCCGACGAGGATGTCGTTGCCCGCGCCGCCGTTGAGCACGTCATTGCCGGCCAGGCCAAGCATCAGGTCGTCCAGCGCGGTGCCGGTGAGCGTATCGTTGCCCGCCGTCCCGACAATGATGTTGAGCGGGTTGCCGTCGGCGAACTGCAGCCTTTCGATGTTGCGCAGCCGATCGGTGCCGTCGAGCGAGTCCTCGACAGCATGCGACACGATGAGTTCGCCGGCCGCCGTAGCCGAGAAGGCGTATTCCGAACGGTTGCCCTGATACCTGGCGGTATCGACGTCCGCCGCATTCACGCCGTCGGTGGTGATCTCGCGGACGATCGCGAGCTGACCCGGATTGATCGCGCCGGAGAACATGCTGGCGGCCAGCGTGGTCATGCTGCTGTGGTAGGTCAGGATCGGGCCGATGCCGCCGTCGGGACCAGCCTCCGCATGAACGGCGATCCGGACGTTGAGCCAGCTGTCGCCGTCGATGATGTCGTCGCCGGCGCGGCCCATGATGGTGTCGCTGCCGGCGCCGCCGAGGATGATCTCGCCGGCATTGTAGGCGATGGCGTTGGTCGTCAGGGCCGCCATCTGGGCGTTGGTGAGGCCGAGGACGGCCTGCAGCCCGGCGATGCGCTCGATGCCTTCCTTGGTCAGGGCACTGCCGCGGAATCCTTCCGAGCCACCGGCAGAAGCGGGCCCGCGTTCCTCCGCAAGAGTGTCGGCGCCGGTCAGCACGTCGTCGAACTTGGAACCCGAGAGGCCTTCCACCGACTCGTAGGCATCGAGCGTCCCGAACCCTGGGGGGTTCGGGTTCTCGTCGAACACGATGCCGCGGGTGAAGTCCGCGTCCACCTTCATGTTGCTGTCTTTGTAGGTCGCCCAGTCGAAGCCGGACATACCGGCCATCTTGCCGCGGCCTAGGCTGCCGACCATGATGTCGTCGCCGCCCTCGGCGATGAACTCGTCGAAGCCGCCGTCGCCGAGGAACACGTCGTGGCCGTCGATCGAGTCGCGCGCGAAAATTTCGTCAAAGTTGTCGCCCGGAGCGCCGTCGAAAGTGCCGGTTTCGATCCAGTCGTTTCCTTCGTTACCGAGGATCCGTTCGGCGTTCCTGTTGCCGTAGATGAAGTCGTTGCCCTCGCCGGCGAAGACCTCCGAGCCCATGTCCGTGCCGAGGAAGATGAAGTCCTGGCCGGAATTGCCCATGACCAGGTCGAGGCCCGGGCCGGCGTGCACCACGTCATGTCCGGCGCCGGCCTTGATGTTGTCGTCGCCGCCGATATCCTTGATGATGTCGTCGCCGTCGCCGGCGTTGATGATGTCGTTGCCGAAGCCGCCTTCGAGCCGGTCGTTTCCGGCGTCGCCGAACAGGGTGTCGTCGCCGATGCTGGCGATCAAAGTATCGGCCTGGTCGGTGCCGCCGAGGACGACGTGTTCGTCGCCAGTGTAGCGCAGGTAGTTGGCCTCCGCGCCCGGAGTGGCCGGATTGTCGCGCAGAACGAGCGGGGTGAGGAGGCTCGTGCCCGTCGGATCGTCGTTCTCGAGGGTTCCGTCGCCGTCCAGGTCGTTGAACTGCCTGGTCACGCGGTCGACCTCGAGGATCAGGCCCGGGGTCGAGAACACGTCCGACGGCAGATGCGTCGTGTTGGTGTTGCGCATGATCATGGCGGCGAAGGAGTTGTTCTCCATCTCGCTGAACAGATGCAGGCCGTCGAGCCGCTGCAGGTAGTAGAAGCGGTCGCCGCTCTGCAGCTGCTCCATCTGCACTTCGAACACGAAGTTGAAGGTCGAGCCGAGCATGCCGCCGAACGGCATGATCTCCTCGGCGAGACCGCCGATCCAGAGGTCGACGTTCTCGAGGCCGCCGAGATCGCCGCCGGAATAGGCGTTGAGGCCGTTCAGGAAGTCCAGGCGGTCGGCCGGAACCTCCATGCCGCCGACCGAGACCCCGGTGATGATGGTGAGCGCGGCGTCGCGCTTGCCCTGCAGGGTGGTCTGGCCGGTGATCAGCGTATGGGTGCCGTAGGCGGCGACGAAGTTGATGATCGACGCCTCGTGCTTGAGATGGCCGGCGAAATCGGTCCAGCTGTCGTACGGCTTGAGGAGTTCCTCCTGGTTGGTCGCCTCGTAGAAATCACGACGGGCGGCATTCAGGGACGGCACGCCGGTGTCGCGTCCGCGCGCCAGGTTGATGGTCGCGAGATCGAGCGGCAGGCCGAGCAGGTTGTTGCGCAGCGCAGTGGTGACGAATTCGTCGATCTCGTTGCCGACTTGGCGGGTCATGCCGCGGATGATGTCGCCCGCCGCGATCTCGTCGGTCAGGGTGTGGGCGGTGCTGGTGCCGCCGCCATCGTAGGAGAGCGGGTTGAGGAAGCCCTCGATCAGCCCGATGTGGTTCGCGGCGAAGGAACTGTCGAAGCGGTCAATGGACTCGGTCAGCATCGAGTGGCCGAAGCGGTACACCACATGGGCGAATTCCGCGACGATCGAGGGATTGATCGAGGTGTCGAAGCCGTCCGGCACCAGGAAGACGTTGATGTTGGGCTGGACCTTGCGGGCGAATTCCTCGAAGACCAGATGCTGATACTGCATCTCGGTGCCGAACTTGGCGGCCTGGAACAGGCGTTCGCCGTCCCACACCAGGGCGGCCACCTCCGCGGGGGTCGCAGGCAGGGCGGCAATGTCGGTCTCGAGCCACTGGTTGATGAAGGCCAGGTCGTTGGTCGCGAGCACCTGCTCCTTCGTGTGCCCGACGAGCCGGTTGTGCTCGGCATGGAACACGTGATGGACCGCGGTGAGTCCGATGTTCTCGTTGACGCGGCCGTCGCCGGCGATGAAGTGCGCGTCGAGCAGTTCGTTGTCGTATTCGGTGTCGCCGTTGCCGGGATTCGCCAGGCCGATCGTGATGTCGCCGTCGGCGATCTTGCCGACCGGCACGGCGTCGTGCGCGATGTCGGCGAGGAAGGCGCTTTGGGTGCGTAGCGCACCGGCCGTCGAGATGCCTGCCGGGAGGCCCGTGATGGGATCCAGGGCGGCAGGATTGCCCTGTACGACGACGTCGTCGGAGGTGTTGGGAATGCCGTCAAGGCCGACGCCGGTGATCAGCTGCGGGAAGCCGTTCGCTCCCGGAATGAAGTTGCCGTAGGCGTCGGTGCGCAGCAGCGGAACGCTGCCGACGTCGAAGTCGGTCAGGTTGATGCCGAGAATGGTCCTGGCCTGCTCCTTGACCTCGCCCCAGGTCGCCATGCCGCCATTGGCGCCTTCGATCAGCTTGCCGGTGGCGGCCGGAACACCACCGTTGAGCTCGTATTCGCGCAGGAACACCTGATGCGAGGAATGCGAGGTGTAGGTCTGGTTCTGGTCGACGTAGGCGGTCGTGGTGTTCACCGGCCTGATGTCGTCGGCGGTGTTCATGAGGCCGTCCTGACCCGGCAATACCGTGGCGCGCGTCAGGACCATGAAGTTGGTGTGGCTGCCGGGGACGTAGAGCGGATCGTCCGTCGCCAGCGGGACGAACACGGTGCCGCTGCCGCCCTTGTTGACGAGGTCGAGACCGTGATCGAAGAACTGGCCGAACAGGGTGAACATGGAATTGAACGGCGCCGATAGGCCTTCGTCCGGCGCTACTGCGGGCAGGTAGACGTTGTCGCCCTGCATTTCGATGCCGTAGGGCTCAAGGGCCACGTCGCGCACGACGCGCGCCGCTTCCAGGTCCACCACGGTGGCCGCGTGGGTCGCGGTCGCCGCGGTCCATGCGTCGATTGCGGTTTGCTCAGCCGCTTCTGGAATCGTCAATGGATCGCCATCGCCGAGCGCCTCCGCAGCGGCCTTCGCGTTCTGCATCACCACCCGCGCCTGGTACTCGGCGTCGAAGGCCGGCTTGAAGGTCTGGTAGATCGCGGTCACCGCCGGAAGATCGGCCATCGCATCGGCGGAACCGGCGCGCTGCAGCGCGGTCAGGATCGCGGCGGGATTGGCCAGGGTCTGGTCGACCAGCAGGTTGGAAATGGTGCGCAGGCTCGAATCGAAGACGAGCGAGCCGGGATTGTTCGAGGGGTTGTAGTTCAACTGCCCCATCGCGGGCGCCGGGCCGGGGCCATCCATGTCGACCTGGCCGGTCGAGGGCCTGTAGGTCGGATCCAGCAGGGTCGGAAACTGGTTGCCGGCCGCGCCCCACTGCTCCTGTCCCGGCAGCAAGTGGTTGTAGCTGCCGTCGACGGTGCGCAGGCCCATCGAGAGATTGTAGGCCGGAATCAGGCCGCCGACCCCATACAGGGGCTGACCGGCCGCATGGGCCTCAGCAATCTTGATCTGCTCGAGAATGAATTCCAGATCGCTTTTGATATAGGCAACCATGACACCCTCACCTGTTGTTGGAACAGACCGCAGCCGCGGCCGGGTCGTTGAAACCAATGTCGCTCATGATGTGATGCCAACACTGGCTCAGACCTCGACGATGCCATTCTGAGATTTTTCGAAGCGCGCGGATAAGGGGACAAGGTCCCGAGACGTACGAGGCACAAGGTCCCCTGTTGAACGGGGAACAAGGTCCCACAAAAGCCGGGGACTAAAGTCCCGAGACATCGTCCGGCTGAGGTGCTTCCTTTGACCGATTATGATCGGCCTCATTAGCGTTAACGGCTCTATAGATCAGTCGGATGTATTTCATGCCCCTGGATGTGCTACGATTGCCGGACGATGAATTTAGACGAGGAGCGCTTGTCACGCGGCGCGGAAATTTAAAAAGCTGCTCCTCGCTTTAGGCAAGGACCCACGGCGATGACTCGGTCGTCTGTTAAGACCGGCTTCAAGACTCCTTCACTCGGATTTGCTCATCAGTTTGTCATAGCTGCCGCCATAACGATCGCGGTCTCGATGGCACTGCTCGCGTTCGTCATCTCGCACCGCATTGAAGCAAGCATGATGCAAACGGCCGCCGAAGAAGGCGCCCTCTTCACCGAACTTTTCC
Source organism: Bradyrhizobium sp. AUGA SZCCT0222 (assembly GCF_018130205.1). Lineage (NCBI taxonomy): Bacteria > Pseudomonadati > Pseudomonadota > Alphaproteobacteria > Hyphomicrobiales > Nitrobacteraceae > Bradyrhizobium > Bradyrhizobium sp. AUGA SZCCT0222. Next base: position 230,753 of record NZ_JAFCLX010000001.1, on the reverse strand, counting down.
TCGGTCCATTAGCGCAAGACCTCGCCACTTCCCGCAACCTGTCTCCAGAAAGTGTGAAAAAGCTCGATGACTTGCTTGATGGAAAACTGGGCGAGCGCGTAAAACTGATCAAGATCTGGTTGCCGGATGCGACGCTGGTGTACTCGACCAATAAGGAATCAGTCGGGGAGAAATTTCCTTCGCATCACATCACCGCAGCCGCCGCAGGCAAGGTAAACAGCGAGTTCGATTATCTGGACGCCGTGGAGAATGCCACCGGGAGAAGCCTGCATGTTCCGCTCGTCGAAATCTATGCCCCGCTATTCCGCAAAGGGACAAAGACGATCATCGCCATCGGCGAGGTCTATGCTGATGGCAGACGACTTGCGGACGATCTTGTTTCGATCCGTCTCATATCAATGGGGATCGTTGGTGCGGCCACCGCTCCGATGATGTTGATTCTGTTCCTGATGGTTCGCCGCGCTGCAAACCTGGTCACCGACTACCAGTCAACTCTCATGAAGAATGTGGTGGAGGCTAAGAAGCTCGCCGCGCAGAATCACAAGTTGCGTCGAGCGGCAGATAATGCGCGTCTGGAGGCCGCGAACTCCAACGAAAATCTCCTTGCGCGGATTGGACAGGATCTGCATGACGGGCCGATCCAACTCGTGAGCCTTTTAATGCTCAAGCTGACCGAACCGAGTGGCACGAATAGAGCCGAGGTCGGCTGTGGCGGTCCCGACAATGCCGGCACCGAAGCCCTGACGGCGCGGATACTCAGGGAACTCCGCGATATCTCGACCGGACTTGTGCTCCCCCAATTGGAGGGGCTGACGCCTAATGAAATACTCCGGCTTGCTGTACAGAACCACGAGGATGCGACAGGAACGAAGGTCGGCCGTCAGATTGGTGACTTGCCCGCAGATCTCACGCTACCGGTGACAATATGCCTGTACAGGATCGTGCAGGAAGGATTGAACAACGCCTTTCATCACGGGAAAGCAATGGAACAGCGCGTCGAGGTTTGGGCGGATGCGCAATCGATCGTCGTTGCGGTGAGCGATAGTGGCCCGGGGCTGGTCGACAACAATCATGCGAACCGGCGCAGCAGGATTGGCCTTGGCATTGCGGGTTTGCGTAACCGTGTCGAGGCCCTTAAGGGCACGTTTGAGGTGATATCGCAGCGCGGCATCGGGACGCAAATTCGAGCAAAGCTGCCCGTCGCGCGAACAGAAAATTAGAATTGCGATGATCGGCGCGCGATCTCCATTCACATCAGTTCCCTCTAACGCACAACTGTGAGGATACAGGATCATTCGAGGTAGTCCTTAAGTAAATGATGTATGAACATCTTGATTGCGTTATATTTTCAACGCGTCGAATTGCAGGGGACATTATGAGTACGGTTTCCATTGGTTTGGTAGACGACCACCCATTGATGATTGAAGGCATCGTTGCGCTGTTGTCGCGGGCTCAGGGTCTCGAAATTTTGTCGACGGGTTCGACGGCAAGAGACATCATCGACATTTCCTTGCGGTTCCATCCAGACGTCATCATCGTCGATTTAAGCATGGCGGGCGACGTCTACGAGGCAATCGCGACGTCCATCAAGGTCTCTCCAAACACAAAGATAGTCGCGTTCACTGCTGCGACCGGCGTCGACTCCGCGATACGCGCACTGGATGCTGGTGCAAACGGATATGTTCTGAAAGGCAGCAGCGCGAAGGAGCTCATTCAGGCTGTTGAAGCGGTTCGGCATGGCGAAACGTACATTACACAAAGCTTTGCAAGCCAGGTCATCGCAGGATTGCGAAACGCATCGCTGCGACGAGTGGCGGCCGAAGCCGTCAGATTCAGCATTCGCGAGGACCAGATCGTTCGACTATTGTTGCGGGGCTTTACCAACAAAGCGATCGCCACCTCGCTAAAAATCAGCGAGAAGACCGTCAAAAATTACATGACGATCCTGATGCAAAAACTCAACGCCCGTAACCGCCTCGAAGTTGTCATTGCTGCACAAGCGCTGAGCGATCGTGAGGTGGACGGCTCATTCGGAAATGCAAGTTCGCAAACGCGTCAGCTCTCTTGAGGGGAAACCGCCCTGGCGCCGCTTTACGCCTCGTGAGGTGACCTTACGGGCGATTCAACTCTGGAGGGCTTGGGTCTGGGGCCGAACCCAACTCTTCAACGAGGGTGTGAAGCTCGGCGGCCCTCTCGATCAGGGAGGCCGCAGCCTGGGGATCGGTTGTTGACTTGGCGAGTTGAAGAAGCGTCTCCGCCTGACGCGTGAAATAATCTCTGCCGAGCACGATGGTCGCCCTCACAAATTACCGGTGACCTGCTAAAGAAACCGGACATTCGTTCCAGTCTCAATGTACAATATTGAACACAAGGCGTCTCCGTAAACTTACGGATAACGGCACGAAAACCTGGAGAGCCGTTGAGGGGCGCAGGTGAATGCCATTCCTCACAACACCTCCTACCTACTCTCGCACGCACCATGCCGGTTGGTAGGGCCGACGGCGGCCATGGAGTAGCCGATCAACGGACATCGCGCGGCTTGGCGAGTTTCGGGACCTTGGTCGCATCCATTTCAGGACCTTGTACTCTTACGGACGCCCTTCAGAAAACCGTCAAATGACAGCGTTAAGTAGGTTCGATCCAGCGTGAGGCATATTTTGGCATCACATTGTGTTACCAATAACTTTGAGCACGGAGCTCGATAGCGCAGAGGAAGTCTCTTTGCATGCGCCAAGCTATCGAGACCGCGCCAAGAGACGGGAAAGTCGTCATTCTCGAGGATGACGCGAGCGGCAGCTATGACACTGCTCACTGGTCGCGCAAGACGTATCAATGGGTGGCTGAAAACGGCGAGCCGAGCAAGATTACACCGACACATTGGTATCCAAGACCGCGCGACAAATATCTGCTGCGAGAGGATGACAGATCGCCGAGGCGGTTTGTAGCTGGGTCGATCATAGCGTCTCTCATCGCGATGGCGATTGTCGGCGTTTATTTCCGCTCCGAAGTCGCGGGTTATGTTACCCAAGACGCCGGTCGCCAGGGTGTCTTCGGCATCAATCGCCTGCAGGTCGAGCGAGACACCAAGTCGCCGGCCGATTTACTGGCGGTTCAGGAACAGGCCGAAGCCGATCAGGCCAGAGCCTCTGCCGGCGCGCAGGTCAAGCAGGCTGGGAAGGCGTTCGCGCCGGAAGCGAGACAATCTCTGGAGCAGGAACAACCTACTGACAGCTTGACGAATGAGCTTGCCGAGACCCGCCGCACTGTCGACCGGCTCACTCTGCAGTTGCGGGCGGAGATCGCGAATTCCGCTCAAGCGCTCGGAGAGGAGCGTGGGAAAGCGGCCGCCCTCGCGCAGCAGGTCGACACCGTGCGACGGGAGCTAACCGCAAGCTCGGTGCAATATCGTCAAACGCTCGATGAAGAACGCGCGCGCGGTGCCGCACTCGCGAGCGAACTAGCGACGGCGCAGCGGGAAATTGAGACCCAGGCGGCGCAATTGCGTAAAGCGGGCGACGAAGCGGCGCAGGTCAAACGGACGGCGGAACACGCAATGGCGGAACTGCGACAATCTCTGCAGCAAGAACGCGAAAGAGCGGCGGCAATGGCACGGGATCTGGAGTCCGCGCGGCGTACGAGCAACGTGCGCGTTAAGCCTGAGCCTGCGGCGATCAGCCAGACGCCCGAGGCCGCGCAAGCGGAGGAAACGGCTTCGATAGCACGGCCGGCGGCCGTAGAGACGCAAGCGCAAGGTAGTCCGGATCCGATCAGGTTGATCGCGCTCGCCAAGGCGTTGCTCGGTCAGGGCGACATCGGTGCTGCCCGTGTTGTGCTAGAGCGCGCTGCCGAAACAGGGAGCGCGCAGGCAAGCTTCATGCTCGCGGAGACATATGATCCCGCCATCCTATCCGGATGGGGGACGTACGGAACGCGCGGCGAAGTGACGAAGGCTCGCGAATTTTATGCGAAGGCGCGCGCCGGTGGCATTCAGGAGGCCAAGGATCGATTCAATGCCCTGCGTCAGTGACAGGATGATTCTTAGGGTTTTGAGAAACACGCCCTCGGGTGATGTCAACGACCCTGCAAAGATGAAGCTCATGCTGAACAATGCGACGAACGTCGCGCAATATAAAAGGGCCGCCGCGAGAAGTGGCGATCGAAGTTGACCTGAGCCCCTGCCTCCTCCGTCCGTAATCTAGACCGTGGGTCTTGATCGGACGACCAGAAAAAGATAAGCAATTTCAAGGCGGTTGACAGGACACCCCTTCCGCCAAAATTAGGCGATTATCCAGCCCACCCTGTTATCCTGGGCTTTTCATCCCTCGGGCTTTGGCAAGTGGTCGCGATGCGTGATTTCGAGAAAGCGACGCGCGTGCTGGACGCCTTGAAAGCCGCCGAAGATCAGCCGGCGCAGTTAGCCTTGCCGATACTGAACGGACTGGTCGGCCTGGTTCAGGGAAGCGGCGAGCAGCCGCTGGAGGTCGAAGAGGCGCGCTCCAGTGCATTTATGGCGATCTGCGAGGTCGGCAAAGCGCTGCACCGCGGTCAGCCTGCGGACCAGCTTTGGTCGGCGGCGATCGGCGCCACGGAGCGCTGGATGTCGTTGATGAAGTGAGGCCTCCCCTCACCGCCTGATCCTCAGGTTCCGACGCGCAAGGCTGAACCTTGCTTGCGCAAGTATGCAATGACCGAAAGTGCCGTGATGCGGCCGGTCTTGGGGTTTTCCGAGGGAATGTTCTCTATCGTCATCGAAAAGCGCGCGGAATCCGATTCCACTTCGACGCGGTGCACGTTGCGGGTCACCGTTGGATCGGCCCAGATCTGCAGCGTGGTCCGGTCGGGCCCAAGGCCCGCCAGCGAAAGCGCCACGGCCACATTGAGATTCGCCGGAAAGCCCTTGGCTGCATCACGGGCGGTGCCCTCGAAAATCTTCAAGGGCTCGGTGATGCCGGCAATGTCGATGTTGTTTTCGACCAGATAGGGAGCCCCGGCGAGGCCATTGAGCGGCTTTCGCGTTACCATTCTGACCGACTGGATATTGCCTTCCGCCGCGGCGGTGACCGCGTCGAGACCTATCAGCGCACCGGTCGGCACGACGATCTGGCCGCCGTTTTGCCTGGCCAGCGCAATGAGATCCTCGTTCTCGAGAAGCGCGCCCACGCTCAGGACGATCGCAGTTTTACCGCGGCTCACGAACGGGATGACAATCGATCGAACGAGCTTGCTGGGTGCGCACTCGATCACGATATCGGCCGCCGCGCAGAGATCGTCGATTGGCAGGACGGCGGGCGAACGCTTCAATTTGGCGAGAAAATCGCCATGCTTGGCCGGGTCCTGTACCGATACCGCCGCGAGGACCAGGCCGTCGATGCCTTGATCCAGGGCTTCCACGACCTTCCGCCCGATCGGACCAAGGCCGACGACGGCGACGCGCCGTGATGGGTTGGGCATCTTACGAACTCCGCAGAAATTGCTCACGTGCCCTGCATAGCATTTCCGGGACGCGCGTCGAGAATGGCAACGCGGTCACCTCAGATGATGGAACACTGGCCCGGAGCGGCGCGGCTGGAATCCCGATCGCCGGTCTATCCGGGCGTATTTTGCTTTGGGAACATCAGCAAGGGCCGGAAGATGAACCGGCCATAGTATTCGTAGTGCCGCTGGGTGGAAATCGCCAGTTTCAGCGGCGTTGCATAACTGCCCTCGAAGGTCAGCGACGGCGCCATCGTCCACGAGAAACCCACCCCGATCGAACTCAATTCCACGATGCCGGGGAACGTGGAGAACACTGCGCCCCAATCGGTGAACACATACGTGTCCAGGCCCTTGAGAATGGCCGACCAGTTGTAGTGCAGTTCGGCGTTGACATAGTAGCCGCTGTCGCCGGCCACCGCATTGGTGGGATAGCCGCGCACGGTGGTCGGGCCGCCGATCGAAAAGATCTGGTCGCCCGGCAACAGCTTCGTCGGCGAATATTGCCAGCTGCCCAGCAGATTGGCGCTGAAATTGGCAGGCCCCGTCCCCGTCGCTATCGCACTGCCGGTATAGGTATTGAAGGTTCGGTTGCCGTTCAGAATGTAATCGTGCCATTCGATGTAGTTCATCGACGGCGAGACGGTGATGGAATAATTGTTGCCGGAATTGGTCAACGAAAACCCACCCGTGGTTCGCTGATAGCGGTCGCTGGTGACCGCAACGGTGCTAAACCGGCTTACCGTATTGCCGTCGGTCTGCGCCGCATTGAGCAGCAGCAGCCAGTTTTGAGTAACCCAGGCCGGCTGGCTGAAATTGATGGAGGCCTGGGTCGATCGCCCGGTTACGTCGAGCGCGACGAACGGTCCGTCGATGATCTTGATCTTCCCTTGCGTGTAGCTCACGCCGACGCGGCCGCCCCACGGGTTTACCGGAATGTTATAGGCGACGTTGCCGTTGAGGTTGCCGTCCGACCTCACCCCATAGAAGGTCAGGCGATCATCCACGCCGAACAGGCCGTGACGCCGGTAAAACGCGCCGCCTTCGAACCGGCCGGTGTTCTGGACACCCTGATTGTCGACAAATAATTGCAGCGTATCGGTGGGTGGTTCGATAACGGCGAATTGCAGGTCGGTCAGGCCGAAGCTGGTCCCCGGCTGCAACAACGCCTTGATCTGCACGTCGTTGGTTCGATTGAACCAGATCACATCGCGGTTGAGCTTCGGCACATCGAGGACTTCACCTTCCGGCGCCAGGACGCGCGGCAGGATATAGGATGTCGACGTCTGCTTGTTGCCCTCGATGGTGGTCTTTTGCAGACGACCTTCCGTCAGCTTGATGCGAACGATCCCGCCCTTGGCATCCTGATCCGGCAGCGTCGCGATCCCCGTGACGATCCCGCGTTCGGCGTAGACCGCGTTGATGTCGGCTACGACCTGCTGAAGTGTCGCGATATCGGCATCCTTGCCGATATATTTCTTCGCAATCTCGTCGAGCTCTTCGGGCGTAATGAACTTGGATGAATCGAATTCAAGCTTGCGCAGCAGGAATTTTGGACCACCTGGTTTCAGGGTTTGGGTCTTTTCCCGCTCGCCGCCGACCACGCCCGGGCCCTGGAGCTTGGGTGGTTGGCTCTGCCGCTCGAGTTGCTGCCGCTGGCGGTCGATGTCAGTCTGGATGGCGCCGGGGTTGACCTGCGGGGCGAGCTGCGCGCGCGCGGATGCACTGCACAACAGTGCAAGCCCGACGCCCAATGCTATTGCCTGCCTACGCATTGAAAACCTGTCGCCTTAGAACTGAACTACCGGATTGCCATTCTCCCTGGCATCCGCGAACCGATTAGCATTCCCTTTTGCGCGTCCATCAAGCCCGGTGCTGTTCCAGCCCGGACGGCTATTCTTGCGGCCTTCACGATGGAGCTGCCGAAGCTTCCTGGCTTCCGTAAGCCCCTCAATATTCACGGCCGGTCCCGATCCGATCACCTCAACCGGCTTCGGGGTGAGCAGCGCCTCCAGTCGCGCGTTTCCGGCAAGACCAAGCAGATAGAACGTTTCGGCTCCGCTCTTTTGCGCCAGCCAGGTGGTGAGCGTTTCCGTGCCCTCGGTGTCGTTCGCGATGTTGCGGATCGCCATCGAGCCCGTGAAGTTGCTGCAGCAGGTGTGAGATCCCACGTAGTTGGTCACGGTCGCCGAGATGTCGCCATTGTAGAGGACGACGTAGCTGTCGGTGACGTTGGCGTTGCCGTTGTGGCTCATCGTGAACACGCCGCTCGGCTGGTAGAGCTGCAGCGTCGCCCAGTTCGACGGCGACGGCGAACGGTTATCCAGCAATATCCGTTGGGTCAGCGTCGTCAGCATCAGCTGTCCGGGCACGAAGCCGTTAACGATCGTGACGTTCGGCGCGTCGGTGACGAAGTTCGCGTCAACGACCCTGAACTGGTTCACGATGATCGTATCCGGATCGATGTTGAGATTGGCCGAGGTCGCGACACCGCCCTTGTAACCGGTGACGTTCATGATCAGCGGGATCGACGGCGTCGATGGAATTTGCCCGCCGACGACGTTGATGGTGTTGGCGGCGAGATCCAGCTGCTTGACGACGCCAACCCATTTGATGGTGAGGTCGCCGGGAGCGGACAGCGCGACCGTATTGCCCCTGATCTGATCGAGGCTGATCGAACCCGCCGTATCGAAATGGGTGTCGCCATTGGCATAGACCGATCCGCCCAGGATTGAGCCGAAGTCGGAGCGCAGATTGACGTCACCGGCATCGCCGGGGATGCCGTTGGCGGTCAGCTGCTTGAATACGATGTCGCCATGTGCCTGCAAGGTCTGGGTGCCGCCGCTGATCGCCGTCCCGAGGGTGATCCCGCCCGTCGTCGCCGTAATACCGAGTGCGCCGGCCACCTGGAGGTTGGCCCAGTCGATCAGCGTTCCCTGCAGCAACGCGCCGCCGGTGACGGTGGTGAGGTTGACGCCGGTATTGGTGGTCGCCGCGATCAGCCTGGCGGAACCATGGGCATTGATCGAGCCGCCGGCGAGTTTGCCGGTATCGGCGTTGATGTTGACGTTACCTGCGTCGCCCGTGATGCCGCTGGTCGTGAGCTGGTCGAACGTCACGTTCTGCCTGGCATGCAGGGTTTGCGTGCCGCCGCTCTGCGCGGTCTTGAGCGCGATGCTGCTGCCGGTCGAATTGACCCCCAGCGTCGTACCTGCCGTCAGCGCGGTCCAGTCGATCAGGCCGGCGGCCTGGAGCGAGGCCGAACCGGTGGTAGCGGCCAGCGCCGTGCCGGTGATGGTCGTGGCTGCCGTCAGCGAAGCCGAGCCATTGGCGGTGACCGAACCCGGCGTCGTGACGCCGCCGGTAACCACCGTCTCCGCCAGGATGAAACCATTGGCGGCGTTGACGTTGATGTTTCCGACGTCGCCGGTGATGCCGTTGGCGGCCAGCTGATTGAACGTGACATTCTGGTTGGCGTGCAGCGTCTGGCTGCCGCCGCTCTGCGCGGTCTTGAGCGTGATGCTGCTTCCGGTCGAATTGATCCCCAGCGTCGTCCCTGCAGTCAGTGCGGTCCAGTCGATCAGCCCGGCGGCCAGGAGCGAAGCCGAACCGGTGGTGGCCGTCAGCGACGTGCCGGCAATGGTCGTGGCTGCGGTCAGGGAAGCCGAGCCATTGGCGGCGACCGAGCCCGGTGTCGTGACACCGCCGGCAACGACAGTCTCTGCCAGGATGAAGCCGTTGTCGGCATTGACGTTGATGTTTCCGGCATCGCCGCTGATGCCGTTGGCGGCCAGTTGGTTGAACGTCACGTTCTGGTTGGCGTGCAGCGTCTGGCTGCCGCCGCTCCGCGCGGTCTTGAGCGTGATGCTGCTTCCGGTCGAATTGATTCCCAGCGTGGTACCGGCGGTCAGCGTGGCCCAGTCGATAAGGCCGGTGGCCTGGAGCGAGGCCGAACCGGTCGTCGCCGCCAGCGTCGTGCCGGTGATGATTGTCGCGGCCGTCAGCGAGGCCGAGCCGTTGGCTGCGACGGAACCCGGCGTCGTGACGCCACCGGCAACCACCGTCTCCGCCAGGATGAAGCCGTTGTCGGCGTTGATGTTGATGTTTCCGACGTCGCCGGTGATGCCGGTGGTGGCCAGTTGGTTGAACGTGATGTTCTGGCTGGCATGCAGGATCTGGCTGCCGCCGCTCTGCGCGGTCTTGAGCGTGATGCTGCCGGCCGTTGACGTCATGCCCAGCGTGGTGCCCGCGGTCAGCGTGGTCCAGTCGATCAGGCCGGCGGCCTGGAGCGAGGCCGAACCGGTCGTGGCCGCCAGCGTCATGCCGGTGATGGTCGTGGCGGCCGTCAGCGAGGCCGAGCCGTTGGCTACGACCGAACCCGGCGTCGTGACGCCGCCGTTAACGACCGTCTGCGCCAGGACGAAACCGTGATCGGCGTTGACGGTGATATCGCCGGGATCGCTGCCGACACCCGTCGCACTGAGCTGGTTGAAGGTCACGTTGCCGTCGGCATGAAGCGTCTGGCTGCCGCTGCTGGCGGCTGACCCGACGACGATGTTGCTGCCGCTGGTGGTTGCCCGCGCGGTGAAGGTGCCGTTGGCGCCGGTCGCCGTGCCGGCCAGAACATTGTTGAGCGTCAGGCTGCCGCTGCCCTGCACGTCCACGCTGCCCTTGACGGCCGACAGCAGGCTCGCTTCGAGGTCAGCCAGCGCGCCGATATAGATGCCGCCATCTGTCGCTGTGGCGGCCAGGTATGGCGCGTTCAGGGTGATCCGCTGCGTCGATGTCCCGATGCTGCTGGCGTTGAGCGCGACCCGTGCATTAGCGCCTGAAGCCACCAGGTTGGTCTGGCCGTCGGCATTGCTCAGGATCGCACCCGCGGAGACGCCGCCGGCCGAAATCACGATGGAAGCCGCATTGCCGGCCGCAGCAAAGGATGCCGACGAGTTGAGCTGGCCGAGCGTGGCATCCCCGGTGGTCGCCACGGTGATCACGCCCGCGGCGTTGATAGCGGTATAGGCGCCCATGGTGAGTGACGCCGAGGCCAGCGTCACCGCACCGTTGGTGCTCTCGGCGACGATCGGATCGGCGCTGGTGCCGGCCGAGAACGTGACTGCGCCATTGGCGAGCAGTTGCATCAACCCGTCGCTGGTGACGTCGGCATTGATATTGAGCGCGCCAACCGGCGTCCTCAGCGTCATCGCGCCGCCGGCGGAAAGCCCGCCGTAGGTTCCGGTCGTGCCGATATTCAGGTTGTCCGACGGGGCCAGGATCGTCATGGCGCCGACCGACGTGCCGGTGATCGCACCCGATATCTTGACCTGGAGCGGCTGGGCCGTGGCGCCGTTGAAGCCGACATTGCCGCCGGCGCGCACGTCCAGCGACCCGCCCGCAATATGGACTGCGGTACGGTCGGTAAATTGCGGCTGGGCGTAAATGCTGCCGGTCGCCGCGAACTGGATCGCACCAGCGGCAGTGACGTTGCCGAGGACGAGATCGCCGGTGGTCTGTTTCAGATAGATGCCGCCCTGCGCCGCCACGACCTGGTCGAGCTGATTGGTCGACGGGTTGTCGAAAGCGATCTGAAGGGCGTTCGGATTGTTCGCCGGGTTGCTTCCGGCCGCCGGCGCCTGGCCGATGTTGCCGGTTTCCGAGATCAGGGTGAGATCCCTGATGTTACCGGAGATTACCGGCTGATTGGCAATGCCCGCGAAAATGTTGCCGACGGCGTCGAGCTTGACGTCGCCGACACCCACGATCTGCACGCCGTTGGTCCGTGCCGCCGTAATCGGACCGAACGTTGCGTTGGCAATGCCACCCAGCTTCAGGTCGGACTTGCTGGCCAGATAGATGTCGCTCTGCACCTTGGCGGCAACGGCATCGATCGGATTCAGAACAACGTAGCTCTGCTGCGACACGCTCACATTATACGTGATGACACCGGTAGCCTGGTCGGTCGTCGGCGTCACCGTCAGTTGTGACGGACCGGCCGACGCCAAAAGCGCCTTCTGTACGTCCGACAAGGTCGAGGAACCCGTGCTGCTGGTGAAGGAGAAGTCCTCGGGTCTGGCCAGGTTGCCGACCGAACCGTTTGGCGCGTACAGCATGACCTGCCGGCCGCTGACGTTCGCGGGCGTGAGTTCGCCGATCGGCGCCGGCGCCACTGCGGTGGCCGGATTGGCGGCGGCGCTCACGGTGTATTTGAGCTGGTCCTGCGTCCACTGCGAACCCGATGTGATCGTCGCGTAAAGCGTCGAACTGGTCGACAGCGAATAGCTGAAGTTCGGATTGTACGCCGTAAGCGACACGGTCAGATCCGGCGCGGCCTGCAGGGTTGCATTCGATGCAAGGTTGGCGCCGAACAGCGTCGTGAGCGAATTCGAGAGCTGGGCCGCTGTCTTGATGCCGAGCAGATACTCGGCCCTCTCGAAGCGCGTCGTCGCCTCGGTCATCATCTGGGTGGTCGAGACATCAGCAGGATCGATCCCGAGCTTGGCCGCGACCTGGGCCTTGAGCACGGTGGTGCCAAGCGAAGTGAGCGCGTAGGTATTGCCGTCGGCGAAGGCCAGATTGCGCAGCTGCCAATAGTCGTTGTAGGCCGCCTTGATCATCGACTCGTAGGCGGTGACGGAGGCCGCAGCGGAGCCGCTCACCAGGTTCAGATCCGTCCAGACACTCTGCAGGTGCGCGCTCTGCTCGGCGGTCAATCCGCCGGCCGACAGGCCGTTGAGGATATTGGCGGTTTGCCCATCGGACGCGGCGGCCGCCAGGAAGACCGCACCTCCGGAGGAAACCTTGCCGAGCCTGAGATCGCCACTCGATTGCACGATATAGGTACCGGTCGAGGACGTGCTGTCGAGAACCCCGCCGTCGACACTGCCGTTGACCAGGGTCGTTCCGGTGGCCTGGACCACGAGCGGGTTGACGTTGGTGAGAACCGTCGCACCGTTGCTGACGCTTGAAATCGCGCCGATTGCGCCGCCCGTCGAATTGATCTCGATCGACTTGCCGACCACGACCGGGTTGGCGAAATTGTAGGGCGAACCCGAATTGATGTCGCCGGTCGCCGACAGGAATATGTTTCCTTGCGGTGCGCTGCCCGGGGTCGCCGAATTGACCTTCACCTGACCGATCACCAGCGATCCCTGCGCGGCAATGGCGATGTCACGGTCGATCGATGTTGCGTTCAGCCTGCCGCCATAGACCTGAACCGGCACCGGCGTCTTCGTCCCCGCGAGCGAGCCGATACCACCATCTGCGGTGAGCGTGACGTTGGTGCCGGAAATCAGCGGATTATTGGCGGTCGCACCGACCGTAATGGACGAATTGGCGCCCGTCGCGGTGACGGTCGTTGCGCCCTGCAGATTGTTGATCGGCCCGTTGATGACGATGCTGGCGTCGGATGTCACCGCCACCGAGCTGGCTCCGCCGCCGTTGAAGTGAATGCCGATGTCGTAGGACGCCTTGACGGTGTTTGTCAGCTTCAAGGTCAGGCTGTCGTAGATCATCTGGTACCAATTGTACTGTTTGATACTGCCACAGCATGCACCACTGCTGGTGTTGAAGTTGTTTGAGTGGTAACCGCCGGTCGCCGTGACGACTTCCTGGAAGTTGGCGGTCTGCAACTGATTGGTGGTAACGCCGTTGACGACCTGCATCACGTTCGAGACGAGGCTCGTGGTCTGTGTGTAGGGATAGGTCGGCGAGTTGGCCGAGACGCCGCTGAAGGTCCAACCATAGTCGGCGGCAGTGCTGGTGACGGGACGCGTCAGCGTCGCGGTGTCGACCCATTGATAATATTGGTTGGCCAGCGGCTGGTAGACCACGCCCGAGGTTCCGCTGAGTCCGACCAGCATCCCCGAATTGTAACCGCTCGCATTGACGCCTGCGGTCCGGTAGGTGCTGACCTGCTGTCCGCCTGGTGCCGCCGCATTGTAGACATACCAGGTCGTCTGCTGCTTGAGCTGGTCGACGATCTGGATGACGCTCGCCGCGCTCACGCCGGTGTTGATCGTGTTGGTGACAAGCGTCGTTCCGGTCGTGTTGTTGACGGTAATCGTGCCAGCGCCGCCATTGACGACGATGTTGCCCTGCGATGTGCCGCTCGTGGACGTGCTGATGATGCGGCCGTTCAGGTAGACATAGCCGCCGGTACCCTGCACCACGCTGTTCAGCACGATCTGGTCAGTCAGCACGTTGTACCGCGCGCCAACCTGCACGTCGCCGCCGTTGACCTTGGTCAGATACGGGGTCAGGTCGAGATAATTGCCGTTCTGGGCATTGCTCTGGGCCTGGGCGAGCGACAGGTTTGCCAGCGTGTCGGCGCGCAGGCTGTCAATGACGTTCCTGGCGTTGGTGCCGATATTGACCGAATAGTTGCTGCTCTGTCCGCTCTGGATGGTTCCGTTGACGTTGAGCACCGACGCCGACAGGATGATCGCTTTGCCGATGGCAAACGCGTTGGGCGCCGCCGCCGTGAGGGTCGTCGCAGCGGTTACTGGCGTCACCGCCGCGGACTGGATGTTGATGACCTGGAAGAAGGCTGCGCAGCCCGAGCAATGGAACGGGCTCCCATTGTCACCATACACCGTCTGACCGTCATAGGTGCTCTTCTCCCAAGGCCTGGTCGAGACGATGGCAGGATTGGCTCCCTCGATCTGAGCGAGGTTTCCAGGAATGCCCTCGCCTGACGGCAGAAAGATCGCCGAGTAAAGCGAAACGCCGTCATAAAACAGGTTGAGCATGCGCGCGGTGAACACCACGCTGTTCGGTACAGCAGCCGCGCTGCCGCTGCCGCCGTTGCAGCAATAATGGGTATACGGTTTGTAGGTGCCGTTGCCGGCAATATAGACCTCACCGGGAACGTATTGGCCGTACGTTCCGAGCCACGTCGCCGCCGTCATGACGGCGGTAAGCGTCTCAGTGGGCCTGAACTGGACACCCGCCCACTGCGACGACACGATGCCGTTGGTGTTGTAGATGCTGCCGACCCCGCCATTGAACGTGAAGGTGCCGTTCGGGACCTGCACCTGGATCGTCGCCGCGTTGTAGGTCTTCGACGCGACCACGTTGCCGAGCGCGTTGGAGATGTTGAGCAGGCCGTTGAGGTTGGTGACCTCACCGTTGAAGTAGATGTCGGGGGTCTTGGTCAGCGGGATCCCGTTCAGATCGACGCCGAGGCCGGTGTTCGGGTCCTTGCGGTTATAGCTGGCGTTTACCGTGACGACCGGCGTCGAGCCAGTCAGATCCTGCTGGAATGTGATGCCGGGCGACGTGGTGTCGGTCGCCGCACCCGTAAAGATATTGTGGCCGCCGCTGACGCCGGTCACCGTCATCCTCGACACCGACATGAAGTTCAGGCCCTGGTTCTCGATGTTGATCGAGACGGAGTCGCGGGACGAGACTCGCGGTGCGGCCTTGCCGGCCACCTGCGTGCCGCTCATCGTATCGGCCAGGATCGAGACGTTGCCGCCCGAGACCATGATATCACCAAGCGCGATCGACGCGCCGGCGACATTGGCGGCGAACGGCGCCTGCTGGATCAGCGTGTTGACCTGACGCTGTATATCTCCGGTCGGATCATTGGCGGCGGCGATCGTGATGGTGGGATTGGCGCCCGACAACACCGTCTGCACATCCGCCGTCGACAACCCGCTCAATGTGGCGATCTGCGAGACGATCGTCTGATAGGGATTGAACCCGTTGACGACCGCGTACTGGATGGTCTGGTGATTGTACTTCTTGACCGTGCTGAAATTATTGGGATCGGAGACCAGTTCGAGGGTCAGCGCGTACGGGCTGGTCGTCGTTAGCGTTGGCACGTTGGCGCCGACCGCAATGAGGATCGATTGCTGATTGTAGATGCCGGCCACCACGACGCCGTTCTGCGAGATGTTGCCGCGAACCTGGGTCGCATCGCTGTGGTTGTCGTGGTTCTCGGTGCTGAACAGCGTCAGGTATGGATTGTAATTGGTGCCCCTGCCGTTCGCCGATACGGCGCCTTTGGTCGCTGCGAGCGAGACGTTGTTCACGCCAAGCACCTGCGCGCCGCCGGCGATATTCAGGTCGGTATAGCTGCGCGCCGTCGCCGTGCCGCTGTACACGGCGGTAATCGGGACCAGGGCCTGATTGTAGACCACCGTGGTCGCGTTGGCGCTCACCTGGCTGTACTTGCTGCCGTCGCCGGCCTGGCCGGCGGTGAGATTGAGCAGGCCCCAGGCCAGGAGCGTCGTATCGCCGCTGACGTTGATGGCCTGGTTCGCGGTCAGCGAGGTATTCGTGCTGGCGCCAGCGCCGGTGATGGCGCCGTAGAGGTTCGCGTTGGCGTAGTTATACGCGATCAGCGAGGACGCGGTGCCGATAAAGAGATTGCCGGCGCTGAAGATCTCGGTCGCGTCAATGTTCACCGTGGCATAGGCGTTCGCCGTCATGTTGGACCGCGCGCCGCCGCCGGCAAACAGGCCGCCCGCGGTCAGGCTGACGCTGTCGACGGTGCGCAGCGAGTTGTAGGCCTCGATGTTGACCTTGGCGGTTGACGTCAGAGGATCGTCGTTCAGGCTGAGGATCGTGCCGCTGCCGATATTCGTGGTCGACCTCTGGGTAACATGGGCGTCACTCACCGTCGCGGCGCCCGCGGCCACGCCGCCCGACCCTGCCCGCGCTCCGCCACCGACCTGATTGACGATGTCGTTGGAGATCACGAGCATGTCGCCGCCGGCGGAATGGATGATCAGGTTGGTTCCGACGCCGGCCGTCGTGGTCGAGGTGATATTGTTGGTCGCGTTACCGCCGCTGGCGCCGGCAAAGGACGCCTGGAAGGCGTCCCCGTTGCCGGCATAGTTTGTCTGGTGCTGGGCCTGGATGTTCAGTCCGCCGAGGTAAAGCGTATTGGACGTTGCGTTTCCGTAAAGGTTCGCGCTCGTCGTCGCGGTGTCGTTGATCAACGCGACTGCCGCGGCGCCGGCGATGGTACCGCCCGAGCCGGCCGTTGCGCTGGACGCAAGGCTGTCGGTGCCGACCGCGGTGATCTGCAGGATCCCGATGTGGTTTGCGGTGGTGATCGCCCCCGCTCCGAGATAGGCGTCCGTGGTGGCGTTGGATGTGACCTTGCTGATGGTCGCGCCCGCGGCGACATAGCCGGCCGCGATACCCGTCGCCGTCGCGTACTGGTTGCTGTCGTTTTGGGCGGCGATGATGAAGTCGCCGTCCGGCAGGGTAATCCCTGTCCCGCCATAGGCGCTAACCGTCGAGTTTTCCCTGGTTTCGGCGTAGCTGCCCTGAACGCCGATCAGCGATCCACCGCCGCCCGCGATCGCACGGGCGTAGATGCCGTTGCCGCTGCTCGGCGCCAGCGCCATGGCGGTGACGGAAACGTCGCCTCCGGAGAAAGTAGTACTGTTGCCGACGCGGGAGGTGACGTTGAGCGACGAACTTGCCAGCGCCACGGAGACGCCAATCGCACCGCCGCCGACTGCGACACCCAGCGAAGTCGCCGAGACGTCCGGGGTCGCCGAAGCCGATACCAGGGTGCCGAGACCAGTCGAGGAGGTGGTGATCGCGGCACTGCTGCCGATCTCCGCCAGCACCGTGGAGTCTTCCTTCGCGGTCGCGGCCGCGCCGGTGCCGGAGACGATGCCGCCGGCAACCGCCGTCGCCGACGCCGACAATTCGCCGGCTTCGGACGCCGTGACAGCAACCGTCGAACTGCTGACGCTGGCGTTATCGAGGATCTTGGCGGCGACCGAACTGGATTTTGCGGTGGTGGCGATCGTAACGCCGATCGCCGCGATGCCGCCGCTGCCGCCCCCGGCCGTTGCCGCCTGGGTCGAGGTGTCCCGCGCGGTCACCTGGACGCCGTTGCCGCCCGTTCCCGTCACCGTGCCGCCGAGCTGCGCCGTCACGGTATTGCTGACATTGCCGACCGCCACGGCCGCCTGGGCGCCGAAATACAGCGACAGGCCGCCGGCAATGGATTCGGTGTCCACGGTCTTGCCGGCGTAAGGCCCGGTGGTGGCATCCTTCACGACAGCGGCGACGCTGACCGTGGGAGCCGAGACGATGGCGCTCAGATTGGCGAGAACGCTGCTGTTGACGGTGGTGTAGCCGATGCCGGCGCCGATGCCGACATTCTTGCCGAAACCGGCGCCGAGCAGGAATTGCTGCGCGGCATTGGCGCTGGTGGCGCTGACGTTGACCTGGGTGCCGGTGACGTTGCCGCCCGCGATCTGTGCCGTGACGCTGTCGTTGCCGCCGGTCAGCACGGTGCTGACGTCATAGGTCGAGGTGGCGTTGGCACCGCTCGGATTGCCGGCCGTACCGCTCGCGACCGCGCCGCTGCCCTGGCTGGAATTGGTTCCGGCATTGGCGGCGGTGATGGTGCCGCCGAACTGTCCGGTCTGGTCGCCCTGCGTGTCGGCATCCGCCGTGTTGGTGCCGATCAGGATGACGCCAATCGCCGCGCCGATGCCGACCGAACTGCCGGCGCCCACGGTCACGGCATAGGACTGCACTTCCTTGATGCTCTGGGCATTGACGTTGATCGCCCCTGAAGAGTTCAGGTTGCTGTTGCGGGTCTCCGCGGTAGTCTGGCTCTTGAACACCAGCACGTTGGCGGCGGCGCCGACGCCTACCCCGCCGGTCGCAACCGACAGCGCACCCGCGATCTCCCGGATGTAGACTTCCTCGTTGGCATTCACGGTGACCGCGCCCGCAGCGGTGCCGGTCGGCGACGTCAGCGTGGTGTCGTAGATACCGGCGATCGTGGTGTTGTTGGCGATCTCGATGTTGGCCATGCCGGCGACAGCCCCGCCGCCGGTTGAGATCGCGCCGCCGACTGAAAACGCCTGGAAATCGTTGATCGTTCTTGCGTCGACATCGAGTGCACCGCTCAATTGCAAGGCCGTGGTATGGGCCGCGCTGTTACCTCGATAGTGAAATTCGTCGCCGACGTAAGCCAGGGTTTTGTTCGAACTGACCTGGACCAGGAAGGCGGCGCCGATCGCCACATTGCTGCCGTACGCGCCGGAGCCGTTGGCGGAAGCGATACCCGTGCTGTTCTTGGCCTTGACGGACAGCGACGAGGCGGTCAGGGAGCCGCCATCGACATAGGCTTGCGTGGTGGCATTGAAGACGTTGAGCCCGACCGAACCGCTGTTGAAGCCGACCGCGACCGATGACGCATGCTGCTCGGCATTGGCCTTGACCGTGACCGCACCGACCGTCGGGGAGATCACGCCGCCAACGTTGACGGTGCCGCCGACTGCGGCGTTGGTGATATAGGCGAACGTTTCGCGCGACATCGTCGTGCTGATGATGGTCGCGCCGCCGCCGGCAGTGCCGGTCGGCGCCACGATACCGAGGCCGAACGTGCCGGAGTAGGAAATGCTGCTGGCGGCGACATTGATCTGCGGCGTCAGGGTGGAACTGGTCAGCCGCGTGTCGATGCTGGCGCTGTCGATATAGGCACTGGTCGTGCCCGACATCACGTTGACGATCGGATTGATCATGATCGAAACGCCGGAGCTCGCGGCAAGGCTGGCAACGTTGGCGACGACCGCCTGATGCGAGCTGGCGTTGACCGAAAGGCCTCTCACATTTTCACGCGTCTCGCTCAGGTCGGGCGTGTCGTCGGTCGGTGCGCTGAATGCACCAAGATCGAGCGCGTGCGCGAGTGTGCCGCTGTTGACGGAGAAAGGACCCGCGGTCTGCGTACTGTTGCCACGTGCATCGACCTTGGTGGCCGAACCGCTGATGTAGGCTGACGTGTTGCCTGTGATCTTGTTGGTGACGAGCGAGCCCGCGCCGCCGGCAGCCCCCTTGGAGATCGCAAAGGCACCAGCGAAGACCGCGGCATTGTCGGTATTGTTCGCTTGCACGGCGATGCTGCCGTCGGCGATGACGTCGGCGCCGCCGGTGATGCTGGCAGTAACATTGGTGCCCATCAGATTGGTGGCAACCGATCCGGCGAGACCGATTTGCGACGAAATGGCGACACCCACCGCAACCGTCGAAATCGTGGCGTCCGACTTGGTCGAAACGCCGACATTACCGCTCGAAACCACCTTGGAGCCGGTTATCCCGGCGCTCAGATTGTTCGAGATGTCGCTGTAGACGAGCGAAAGGCCCGCAGCACTTCCCTGCGTCGACCCGCCGGCCACCGCCGCAGTCCCGGTGATCTTCGAGGTGTCGTTTGCGGTCACAAAGAGGTTTGCGGCCGTAATCGTCGAATTCGTGGTGGTCGACTGCGCGTTGCCGATCGAGGCCGTCACAGTATTCTGGATCGAGTTGATCGACAGTCCGCCGACGCCCGAGAACTGGCCGGTGGATAGGCCGAAGCCGATCGCAACGGACTGGATCTCCGAGGAGTCGCTCGCAGTCACCGAGACGGTGCCGTTGGTCGAAGTCAGCAGGACACCTGCGATGTAGGCCGAATGCGTCGTCGCGATGTGGTCGTACACCATCGATGCGCCGACATTGTTCTTGCCTGCCTGGATGATGCCCGCGACCGCGATGATCGCAGCACCCGGTGCAGTTGGACTGCCCGCCGTGCCGCCGTTCAGCGCCTGGTAGCTGAAATCGACGCAGTTTTGCTGTCCGCCGGTGGTCGAGCAATTGTCAGACGCGAGCTGGTTGGCGTTCGAGGCTTTGACGAGATTGGACAGCGCGGTGTCGAGCGATGCAATGGCAACGCTATCGGCGGTCACAATGACGTTGCCGGTGACCGTGATGTTAACGGTGGCACTGCTGCGGATATAGGCCATCGTCGACGTCGTAATGTCGGTGACGACGATGGCGCCGGCAGCACCATTGCCCCCGGCCCCGCCGGAGGCCGCGCCTGCGGCGATCACGCTGGCGTTGTCTCCAAGCACCGTAAGCGTATCGTAACCGTTGATCGAGGTCCCGCGAATATGCGCATCGACCGCCGTGCCGCCGGTCGGATCGCCGATCGAGGCATAGGTAAATCCGGCGCCGACCCCGCCCTGGCCGCCGGCCACATAAAGCGAGCCGCCGCCGATCGCGATGTTGCTGGTCTGATAGGCGTCGACCTCGACCGCGCGCGACATGCCGCTGGAGACGCCGTTAAGGGTCGAATTCTGGATATAGGCGTTGACGCTGTCGGTGATGATGCCGACCGACAGCGCAATCGCAACCGAATTGGCCCGAGATGCGGCGATGCCGATGGCGACGACTGTTTCCGATCCGCCGTTCAGCGCCTGAACCGACACCGCCGCGTGATTGTTGATGGTCGTGTTGTCGATATAGGCTACCGTGGCGTTGTTCGACATGGCTACGGCAATGGCGCCGGCGACCGCAACGCTTCCCGATGCCGCGGACCCTGCGAGGTTGGCCGCAGCGGAGCCCGAACCGTTGTTGAGGACGGTATCGTTGAGCGCCTGGACCAGCGTGCTCGCTCCGGTGCTCGACCCCGTGAAACGGTTGATCGTAACACCGGCGATCGATGCTTTCGTTCCGAGCGAGACGTCGCTGATCGACGAACTGCCCGCGATGTCGATGGAGAAGCCATCGCTCGAGGCGCCCGAGGACTGGCTGATCCTGGCCATTGCGATCCCGACACCATCGGCTCCGCCTGTCGCGGCGGCACCGACGGCTCCGGCCTTGTTGGCGAAGTCCGAGACCGACGGTTCGGAGATCGCGGCGGCGATCGAAGCCGCCGTCATGCGCCCGGATGTCGTTGCGCTCACGGCCAGATGGTCAACAGCGATGGTGCCATTGCCACCGCCACTGCCCGAGGACGGATCGTTGGTGCTGAAGGGGCCTGGCCTGATGTCGCTCTGGTTCTCGCCGATATAGGCGGCGGTATCGGTGTTGGCGCCGAGATAGGCGACCGCAATGCCGACCGCGGAAGCGCCGCCGAGGGAGACCGCACCGGCGATCGACAGCATCGACAGATCCTGCGCAGCATGGACGTTGACCGTCGGAGAAGACACGTGGGCGCCGATGCCGATCGATGCGTGCGTCTTGTTGTTGACCAGCGCGATCGACGTGATTCCGTTCAGCGACAGAGCGCCCGCGGCCTTGCCGGACGTCGGCGCCACACCGAAGAACAGGTCGGTTGTGACCGCATCGATGGAAATGTTATCGGAGGCGCTTAGCGAAGCCCCGGAGGCAACGCCAGCGATGGTGTTGCTGGAGAACTGAACGAGGTTGAGTGCGCCGCCCAGCGAGGAGCCACCGGAGGTATTGCCCGGGAGGAAGCCCAGCGTGCCGACATTGCCGGCGGCGTTGATCGAACTCGTTGACGTGTTTGCCGCGATGGCCAGGGTCGCGTTGAAGTCCTGCGTGCCGCTCCAGGTCGACGCCGACCAGGCGCCGTTGCCACAGGTCGCGATGGTGCAGGTCGCGTTCAGGCTCGCTCCGGTCGCAACCCACGCGGTCGTGTTGTTGTTGACCATGAAATTGTTCAGCGAACCGGCAATGCCAACCGTATCGCCGGCATCCGAGGTCGCATTGGCGTAGCTGGTCAGGATATTGCCGCCGACGCCGAGATTGCCGTTGAGATGGCTGATCACCTCGCCGAGTCCGGCCCATTGCAACCAGGTGTTGGTGATCGGTAAATAGGTGTTCGCAGCAACACCGATGTTCGGCGCGTTGATCAGCGTACCGCCACCGATATAGGCGTTGGAATTGTGGTTGAAGGTGCCCCATGCGACGGCCGCACTGATCGCGACGCCCTCGCCGGCCGACACATCGGACGTAATCGCGCTGGCGGTGGCATTGCTGCGGACGCCGACGTCGATGACGTTGCTGACAACAGCGACATTACCATTGGTGTAAATGCTGGGCGCGCCGCCGCTCGGGTTTTGCTTGATCGCGGCCGTCGCATTCTGCGTGCTGTTCGCAAGCGACATCGCCCCCGCGGACTTGAAGTTGAAGCTCGCCGAGACCAGCGGGCCCATCATCGCAAAGATCATGCTTTGCGGCGACACGGTCGTAAGAATCGCTTCCTGCAGGGCGCCGACCAGGGCCGGCGTGCCGACGATGGTCGAGGCCATGGTGGAGTTGAGCTTGCCGTTGGATGTCGCCTCGACGACCACCGAACCGTTCAGCCGGTTGGCGCTGGTGCCGAGCGAGGCTCCCAACAATGCCGTAGCCGAGGTCGTGATATCGCTGATCGCCAGCGCTCCGCCTACGCCGCCGCTGGCGCTGGGCGTGCTCAATGCCACCGATGTCGCCGACGTCGAGAAGCTGTTGTTGTTGAGCGCACGGACGGCAAACGTATTGCCGCTCGCGTTGACCGTCCCGACACTGATGTTGGCGCCGGTGGCCACGTTGGCCAGGGTCGCGACGGAAACCTTGGAATAGGCGACCGTCTCCACGAACTGCGCCGAACCGGCCGAGACGGCAGACACCTTCATCGTCGCGTCGTTGGTGGCAAGGATCGACAGGTTGCTTCCGGCGGAGATCGTCGCGCCGGATGCTACGTTGGTTGAAACGTTCGCGTCGATCTTGCCGACGACCACCGCCGCGCTGAACGGCATGAAGTTCACGAGCCCCGCCAGGACCGGATCCTCCGCCAGCTCTGAGCCGTTCGCGCTGATCAAAACCCGACCGGTGCCGTTGATGTTGGCGTGGCTGTTAATGTTCACCGTTGCCGTCGCACTCGCCGCGACGTAGCCGCCATTGAGGCCGAGCAACGCCGGCGCAACGCTTTCGCCGACGAGCGCGAACATCCCCAGGATGGAGCTTGTGAAACTCGATACGGCGGTCGAGGTCGCGTTGATCGTAATATGGCCGCCCGTGATCTGGCCGTCGATCGTAATTCCCGTCACCGCGGTCGCCTGACCCGACAACCTGTTGTCGCTCGCGCTGGCATTGAGCGTGACCGCGCCGCTGGTGAAGGTGGAGCCGCCGAAATTGACGGCTTGGGCAAGGATCTTCGATCCCTGGGCCATCGTGATCGTCGGCGCGCTCAACGTGACGTTCCGCGAGTTGGCCTGCGAATTCTGCGAGGCGTTCAGGGAACGTGAATCGATGACGGCGGTCGCATTCAGGGTGATCGAATTGTTTGCCGAAATCTCGAATGCGCTTGTTCCGGACAGCGCCAGCATCAACGAGGCGATCTGGGTGTTGTTGACGAACCCGGCGCTCCCGGCACTGGGATCGGCCGAGCTGCCGATGATGACGTCGTCCTGGTCGAAGGCAAACGCGGCGGCGCCCGCGGTAATCTGTGCGCCCGACGTGACGTTCAGCGTACGAGCCTGCAACGCGACCTTCATCGTGCTGCCGGCGTTGATCACCGCATCGGCGTTGAGATTCAATGTGTTGGCCTGGGCCGACAGCAACAAGGTTCCGGAGCCGTTTACCGCCGCGATGTATCTGGCGACCATCAGGTTCGACAGTTGACCGGACTGGCCGTTGTTGGCGGCGACGTTGCCGCCTGTCAGCGAAGCGCCGCCAACGGTAAGCGCGCTTTGGGCGAAGAAGAAACCGACAGTGCCCGCGCTGATGCTCGCGCCGGTGTTTACGCTGATCGATGGGCCGTTGAAATTGACGTACCGCGACGGATCGCCAGCAAGGACGGCCGTCGATCCCACGGTTATCGAGGCCTGATCCGTACTGAAGCCGAGGAAGCCGCCCCTAACGGTACCGGATAGGTTAATACCTGAACCGGCGCCGAAGGCATTCATGATGACCCGGCCGGAAGTATAGCTGGTGCCGCCGGCGTTTACCGCCTGCACAAGGACCTGACCGCCACTGTCAATGTTGATCGTCGGTGCGGTGAATACGATTTGGTCGACCGAGTTGGCATTCGAAACGGCGCCAGCCAGCCGGCGGCCGTCGACGATGCCGGTGGAATCGACGGTAATCTGTGACGCCGCGCTGAGCGAAAGCGTGGCGCCGCTCCCTACCGCTCCGGCGTAGCGCGCGATCGTGGCATTGGACACGAAGCCGGCCGCGCCGGTATTGCTGCTTGTGCTGCCATTGCCAACAATCATATTGGCGGCGCTGGAGAGGACGACCCGCGACGCAGTAATCTGCAGTGCAGTATTGGTCAAAATCTGAGCGCCACCATTGCTGGCAGCATTGATGTTGACCTGGCCGCCAGAGGTAGTCGAAGTCAGAGCAACGGTATCGCCCCTGACATAGCTGCCCGCCAGCAGGTTCAGCGTCGGCGCATTCAGCGTCACATTGACCGCGGTCCCACCGTCGACGACGCCGTTTCCATTGATCGTGATCGAGTTGCTCGCCAGAAGCGTGAACGTGCCGGTGCCGTTGAGCGCAGAGATCGCGGCCGCGACCGTGGCATTCGACATGTTGACACCGGCGACACCTTCGGTCGCGCCGACAACGATGTCCGTCGGATCGAGGATGAGCTTGCCGGCATTGCCGTTGGGTGCGGCAACATTGATTTTGACGCCATTGGCGATTTCGACAATGCCGTTGGCGCTCAGATCGACAACAGCCGCGTTACCCGTGGCGGAGCTGGCGTTGATCCGGGCGCCGCTCTTCACGGTCAGATCGCTGGTGGCCTTCAGCGTGATGTTGCCGGCGTCGCCCGTCTTGCTGGCAGTGCTCAGGCTGGCCGTCTTGCCGAGTTGGATGTTGTTTCCGGCGGTGACCGTGATCGTGCTCGGCGTGGTGGTGCGGCTGCGCGCCGTCAGCCGTCCGGAGATGGTTGCGTTGTTGACCGCCCCAATATGGATCGATCCGTTGCGGACGGTGATGGCGCTGGCGCTGCGCAGGCCCTTGGAATTGACCGAGGCCGCGAATTTGGAAGCGTGTTCCTGGTTGACCCGCTCGCGCTGGCTTCTGCCGCCGCCGACGAAGACGTTCTGGCCGGTAAGCCGGACACCGTCCGCAGCGTTGATGCGGCCGAGAATCCGGATATTGCCGTCCGGCGAGATCGGGAACGAGCCGTTCATCAGGCTGCTCACGGCGGCGTTGTTGATCTGCCCCGAGGCACCGATGATGCTGTCGGTGAATTCCTTCGACGGCGTGGAAACGTTCAGGCTGCCGACATTGACGACGCCGGTCTTGCCGACCACGAAGCCGTAGGGATCGGCGAAGTAGACGTTGCCGCCGATCTTGCCGTTTTGATAGGAGTTGAGCGTGCCGTTGACGTAAGCCGGCGCGTCCCGGACGATATTGATCAGGTTCTGGCTGCCGTTGGGCACCTGCAGGTTGACGGTGTTGCCCTGCCCGACGCCGAACTGCGAAAACGAGTTGAACGCGTTGGCGCCCGATACCGTGGTCGTGGTGATGTTGGTGACATTGCCCGATGTCTGCAGGCTCGTTCCCGTGCGACCGTCGGGAATGATCACGTTGGCCGTCTGCGCCCGAAGGCCAGTGCCGACCAACGGCAGGATCGTCATCTGCGCAATGCAGATCAACGAGACGAAACGCAGGCGCGAGAACCTGCGCAACGTCAAACCACCCTCGCTTCTGGCTGAGAGCGGCATACGCATGTCAGTTCACCTTCGCTGGTGACAAGAGCGAGCGACCGGCGGCCATGCGTCGGGTTGATCCGGAGCGAGACGACATCAGAACTGACCGGGCGGGAGTTTGAAGACGTCGGGGCTCTTGGTGTCGGCCACATAGAACAGCAGCAGGCCGGTGGGGGTCAGGATCCGCTGGTTGTTCTCCTTGGTCTCGAACGTTCCCTGCAGCAGCAGGATCACCGATCGATCCTTGGCATCGCTGCCGCGAAACATCAGGACGCCGCCGGCGACGGGCGTGTTGACGGCGATGGTATCGGGCTTGAAGCCCTCGCCCAGGAAGTGGGCGCGGAGAATGTTGGCATTCGAGAACAGCTTCTCCGGCGTCATCGCCGGATCCGTCCCTTTCGACCAGACCGTGCCGACCTGAATGAGCGTCTTCGACTTGTAGCCGAACACGTAGGATACTTCGGCGATCCCGCCGCTCGGCAGCAGGTCCGGAACGGCCAGCAATACGCTGCGGGTCAGTTCGGCCGGATTGTCCTGCGACTTGATCGCATCCGGCTTGACGCCGAAATCCTTGGTGATCGCCGCGCGGACATCCGCCTCGTTCATGCCGAATTTCGAAGAACGGAATCCATCGATCGCTTTGGCGGCTTTTTCATCGGCCGACGCCACTGCTGGTACCGTCGCCTCGGCTTGGGTTGCTGGCCTTGGCGCCGGCACTGCCTTCTGCTTGGGCGTGCCCTGTGCATACGCCGGGCCGGCTACGACAGATGCGATACCGCAAAATGCCAGGAACAACGAAATCTTGCGCATTTAAAAACCTTCCGAAACACCAGACATAAATTTTAGGCAATGCCGCAATTCGGTAACCGGAAATTAGCAATTAGCCTCTTTACCCAGCAACAATACCGCGTTCCCCACACCGAACATAGCGGCGATGGGAGAATGAGTAGCGATGGCTAATTTCGGCGCGGATGCGTGGTAGGCCCGACACGAGTGCGCACTGATGCGGCATGCTGCGCACTTGCGACGGTCGAGCCAAACGCCCTCAGAGAATTTTGGATTAGTGATACAAATCAGCTGCTTATAGCGACAGCGCCGCAAGCGGATTTCAATGCTTGGGAATGTTCGGCCCGGCGGCGTTCAGGCAGACCTGTCGATCGTTAATGTCGATGGCGGTGAGATTTCGAACGGCGTTGGTTCTCATTCAGCGCACGATCAGATCGCCTCATTTCTCACGCGGCGCACACTCGCGCGGCATCGAAAAATCGGGATTCGCCAACTCAAAAAAACGGCAGACGGCGGCGCCCCGATTTCAAAAACAGAAGAAGCCGCGCTCGGTGCGCGGCTTCCAAATCTCGATGCGTATGTTGCGCCGCCTTCCCTTGGCTCAGCAGGACGTGGCTGCTAGTCAGCGTGCCCGTGTCGTTCTGCAGGCTGATGTCCATATCGGCTGTCCCGTCACCATTGGTGTCGATCTGGAGCAAGTCGTTATCCGGACCGAAGTTCTGCAGGCGCGCCGAGGTCGACGGCGAGACCTGAAACATTGCTCAGGAGTGTGAAGAAATTGTCCTGGCTGTTGCCATTGAGATGCTCGACACCAACAAGGCCGATAGGCGTATGCACCGTGCTGATGTTCAGGGTGTCGTCGCCGTCGCCCAGGTCAATGGTTTTTCCGCTCACGTTACCGAGCGACCCTGCGATAGTCAGGGCATCATTGGTTGCACTTCCAATGATGTGATTGGCGTTGAAGACGTCATTCAGCGAGTTCGCGCCGCCCGTCAGGTACAACGTGGGCGCTTCGGCGAGGCCGGTGAGGTCGGAAGTTCCGGGACGTGTCGAAACCTCCGCAGCAGTAAACCCTGAGAGGTCTGCAGCCACTCCATCAACGTCAGGACGTTTGCTGCACGCATCGGCGAACGAAGCGCTGACCAGGGATTTTGGCGGCGGGCATGACGGCGCGCGGCTCCACGCGGACCGATTGCTGCTGTGACACATCCGGCTTTCGTCTTTGCTTGTTGAAGAATATAGATAATTTCAGACACGGAAGAACCGGATAGACTCTCCCCGCCCATCAATTTGGAATAGCCCGTTGAACGCCCCTCGCTGCATCGCTTTTGTCGCCCTGCTCGCTTTCACCGCGCCGTTTTTCGCAGGCCCCGCCGTCGCCCAGAGCGCGATGGCGGCGGCTGTCGCCAGGCCGGTGTCGCTGCCGGACATCGCGATCGGATCGCCGAAGGCGCCGGTGACCATCACCGAATACGCGTCGATGAGTTGCTCGCATTGTGCCGCCTTCGGCGAGAACGTCTTTCCGATGCTGCGCTCCAAATATATCGACACCGGCAAGGTTCGCTTCGTGTTCCGCGAGTTCCCGCTCGACGTCGCGGCTGCGGCGGCCTCGATGCTGGCGCGCTGCATCGCCAGGAACGATTCGGAAAAATATTTCGGCGTCATCGAGACTCTGTTCAAGCTGCAGGGCCGACTGATCGCGCAGACCAAGGAAACGCTGAACTTCGTCGGCAAGCTGAACGGGATGAGCGAACAGGACGTGACGACTTGCGAGAGGGATCAGGCGATGCTCGACAAGCTCGCGGCGGATCAGAAATACGCCCATGAAACGCTCAAGGTCGATTCAACGCCGACCTTCTTCCTCAACGGAGAGCGGCTGAAAGGCTCGATGTCGTTCGAGGAACTCGAAGAGCGGATCAAGCCGCTGCTGAAGAAATAGCGCCAGCCCCCCGCGCCTCCCCTTGTTCTGCGCTGCGCCGTCGTTGATGATGGCGTCAACAAACATAAAATCCGGGGGGGCGTCATGGCGGCCGTTCTGCAAATCTTGCTCGCTGCCGCGCTGCTGCTGGGGGCCGTCCCGACCGCCTCGGCGCAGGGCTATCCGAACCGCCCGGTGCGCGTGGTCGTCGGGTTTCCCGCCGGCGGCCCGACCGACGTGATCGCGCGGATGGTATCGCAAAAGCTCTCCGATGCGCTCGGTCAGCAATTCTTTGTGGAGAATATCGGCGGTGCCGGCGGCAACACCGCGTCCGGCCAGGTCGCCCGTGCGACCCCCGATGGTTACACTGTCATGGTCGTCAGCACCGGCTTTGTGGTCAATCCCAGCCTCTACGCCAAGGTGCCGTACGACGCGGTCAAGGATTTCGCACCGGTGACGCTGGTCGCGGTTTCCCCGAACGTGGTGGTGGTCAACCCGTCGGTGCCGGCCAAGTCGCTTCCGGAATTGGTGCAGCTGATCCGTGACAATCCCGGCAAGTACGGTTTTGCCGGCCCCGGCGTCGGTTCGACGCCGCATCTGGGGGGCGAGCTGTTTCGGCTGGCGTTCAGCCTCGACCTGGTGCACGTGCCGTTTACCGGCGCAGCGCCTGCGATCCAGTCAACCGTCGGCGGGCACACGCCGATCGCTTTCACCGCGCTGCCGCCCGCCCTTTCGGCGGTGCAGGCCGGCCAATTGCGCGCGCTCGGCGTTGCCGCAAGCGAGCGCGCGACCCAGTTGCCCGACGTGCCGACCTTTGCCGAACAAGGCATCAAGGATCACGAGGCCGACACCATAACAGGCGTCCTTGCGCCGGCGGGAACGCCGAAAGAGATCGTCGACCTGCTCTATCGCGAAATTGCCAAGGCAGTCGGGCAGCCAGACGTGAAGGAGCGCCTGACCGCGCTCGGATTCAAGCCGGTCGCGAACCGGCCGGAGGAGTTCGGCGCCCGCATCAAGCTGGAAATGGAAAAATGGGGCAAAGTGGTACGTGACGCGAAGCTCAGGATAGAGTGACGCGTCACTTCATTCTGGCGGTTCCTGTACGACATTCATGAACGTCAGGCCGATCCGGTTCTTCTTGATCCAGGCGACCCGGCACTGATGAACGATCGAGGAATCCTTCGCCATCACGAGGCGAAATTGCTGCGGAACGAATGCTGGGTTCTCGACGTCGATCGCCGCACCCTCGAGCGAAATATTCCTCACCACGCAACGCATCACGGAGCCGCCCGATGAGACATAGGCGGGCTCCTCGATCTCGGTCCGCGGATATTTTCGCTTTTCTTCCATACGTTCCGGCTGTGGATATCACTAAACGACCAAGCTAGCGGCTAAACCTTAAGCAAATGGCGCGCGTGCACCGCAACGCAAGTAGCGATCGGCAGCCTCACATGCCGATTTGTGCAGAGCGGCATAATGTTCTCCATCATCTGTGCGCAGACGTGCTCCGCGTCTTCGCGGGCTTGTCGCGCGCAACCGCCTGACGATACCCTTTTACATACGCGGTGCGCAGGCGCGACGCCCGTCCGGCATACACAGGCGCCAAGGGGAACGCCATGTTCGAGATCCTCGATCGCTGGACGACGCTGACCGACAACCAGATCAGATCGACAAGGAACTGGCCGACGGGCTGAATATGTCGACGGCGAGAGTTCGGCAGGCATCATCATGAATACAAAGCGTCGATGGAGGCTTGGATAATTTGATCGTGACTGCTGCCGATCTTGCCGGCGACCGGGCGATCATCGCCCGTGCCGAGGCCGTTCGTCCCGAGGTGGCGGCGGCCGGAAACGACATTGAGAATAAGCGCCGGCTGCCGCCGGCGTTGCTCGACAGACTGCACGACGCGCAGCTGTTTCGTCTGTTGCTGCCGCGCTCGACCAACGGGATCGAAACCGATCCCATCACCTTCTTCCATGTCATTGAAACCATCGCCAAGGCGGATGCATCCACGGCTTGGTGCCTCAGCCAGGCCGGCGGCTGTGCGATGTCGGCGGCCTATCTCGATCTGTCGGTGGCGCGCGCGATCTTCGGCGATCCGCGCGCGGTGCTGGCCTGGGGTCCCGGGCCCAAGGTCCGCGCGATCGAATGCGAGGGCGGCTACAGGGTCACCGGCGTGTGGGCCTTTGCCTCCGGTGGTCGGCACGCGACCTGGCTCGGCGCGCATTGTCCGATCTTTGCGGCGGATGGCACTCCCCGATTGGAAGCCAACGGTATGCCGCTGGAGCGTACCATGCTGGTGCGAACCGAGGACGTCGAATGGACCGACATCTGGAACACGGTCGGCCTGCGCGGCACCGCCAGCGACCAGTTCGCGCTGAATGACTTCTTCGTCAGGTCCGACCATTCCATCACCCGTGAATTCGACCGGGAATGCCGCGAAGGCGGCCCGCTCTATCGCATGGGGGCCGGCACTTGCTACCAGGTCGGCTTTGCCGCCGTCGCCTGCGGCATCGCCCGAAGCACACTCGATGATTTCGTCGAGGTGGCGCGCAACAAGGTGCCGCGTGGCGCCAAAGGCATCTTGCGCGACAACGCCGTGGTCCAGACCGGCCTCGCCCAGGCCGAGGTCAATCTGCGCGCGGCACGCGGCTTCGTGCTGCAGTCGATGGCCGAAATCTGGAAGGACCTCGTCGCCGGCGCCAGCATCACCGTCGCGCAGCGCATCACCGTCCGCATGGCCGCCACCAACGCCATCCACAAGGCACGCGAGGCGGTCGACTTCGCCTACAACGCGGCGGGAGCCACCGCAATCTTCGAAGGCCACCCGCTGGAGCGCCGCTTTCGCGACATCCACACCGTGACCCAGCAGCTGCAAGGCCAGATCAGACATTTTGAAACCGTCGGCGCCTGGATGATGGGCGTCGATGTCGATCTCACCTTTGTCTAACCCCTTTGCGTCTAAGGAGAACAAGCCATGGGACTTGGCGGATTACAGCATTACACCATCGAACCCTCCGATCTCGAGCGCACCAAGGATTTCTACTGCGACGTGCTTGGACTCGAGAACGGTGACCGTCCGCCGCTCGGTTTCCCCGGCTACTGGCTCTACTCCGGTGGCACCGCCACCGTGCACCTGATGGGTACGCGTCAGCCACGCGAGGGCATCGTGGTGCGCGGTACCGAGAAGAAATACGAGGACACCGGGCGGCTTGACCACATTGCCTTTGCCGCGACCGACGTCGATGGCGTGCGCAAGCGGCTGCAAGCCAAGGGCGTAAAATTCCGGGAGAGCATCGTGCCCCGGACCGGCGATACCCAATTTTTTCTCTACGATCCCGACGGCGTCGGTGTGGAGTTGAACTTCCCGAAGGCGTAACCGGGCACCGCCGCGAGCAGGGTTCGACTATTCGGCCAGCCCCAGCGCTGGCCGAACTTGTTTTAATTCCGGCTTTTTGATTCCGGCTTTGCGTTAGCGGTTCCCGACAAGGCCGCAAGTCAGCCATCAGTCGGGCGCGATCCCGTCAGGGTTTCTTCATCATTGCATGGCGATTGGAACCCGCCGCGCCGCTGCGGCAGGATAGCCGGGTGCCTCGCCTTTCACCTACCCCAGGGCATGCGTGCCCGGCTATTCGCCCACGGGTAAACCCACAATAATGGGGAAGCCGGCCCGGACTCGATCCGGGGCGAATGACGTTTCGTGCGAATGCGTCAGTCTATCCGCGCTAATCCAGCCCGCGCTCGTGGCTCAGATTGACCATTTCCTGGACGAAGATCTTTTTCTGCTTCTCGTCCAGGCTTGCGAATAAAGGCTCGGCGGCATCGGCCACATTGCGCTGGTCCACCGCGCGGTCATTGAGAAACTGGGCCTCGTTCCGCATCTGCTCGATGATGTCGTCGGGCGGATCGCGTTTGGCGCGCGCAATACGCAGATTAAGGCGATCGGCGCCATTATGGCCGAGATAGTGCATCGCACTGTTGAAGCCGGACCAGTTCTTCTCCTGCTCGGGCGTCAGATTCAATTGCTTCTTGATGCGCTCGATATTGGCGTCGCTGTTGGCGACGATCTGTTCGGCCGTCATTTGCGGTGCACCGGTCTGGGTCAGCACCTGCGGCTGTCTTGCTGCCGTCTTAGTCCCCTTGGCCGCCTTGCCGGATTTTGCGGCATCGTCCTGCTTTGCGGTATCGCCCTGTTTGCCACCCTTCGCCGGGGCCGCTTGCTGCTGTTGCTGTTGTGCGCCGCCGGTGAGGACGCCGGTCACACCGGTCACCACCCCCACGACACCGCCGATAGCGCCGCCAAGCACGCCGCCGACCGGTCCGGCCGCCTTGTTCCCCTCCCGGGCGCCCTTTTGGACCCCCTCAACCACCTGTGCCTCCACCGTGAGCGACGCGCTAAACAGCATAAGGGCGGCCACCCCAAGGGCTGCGCACAGTCTGAGCCGCGCGCGCAGCTTCGATGTCGGGCTGGTCATTGTCTGGTCTCCATGGTCGATCGTGAGTTTCCGGCGTGGTGGTGCTGGGCCAAGGACCGCGGCCGAATCCGATTTTATCGTTTTCGCGCCGCGCGAGTCTACCTGCCGCGCCCAGCCATCCCGGTGATGAAAACGGCGGCGTATCCCAATTTGGACACGCGGTAGGGGAACCTGCGGCGCTATTTCACATCCTCACCCCCTCCGGTGAGTTCGATAGGTGCAACGCAATATTCCGCGCCATGAGTCAGCAATGAGCGGTAGACAACGGGCTAACGGTCGTCGCTGCCTTCGATCTGCACGCAACGTTAGTTCTAGGACAGCGCCTACGTGATTTCTCGACAGACGCTGGCAATTCTGCTCTGATCGTCAATAATGAAAAATGCGCGGCGCCCGAACGGAGCCGAATAAAAAAGCAAGAACGGGAATTTCTTCATATCCGATTGGCCCATCCAGGGAGGAACGCCATGACACGGAAGAAGCTTACTCGACGCCAATTCATTGCTGCGACAGCGCTATCATCGGCGGCACTCGTGACCGCACCCTACGTGCGCGGCGCGCACGCCGCCGGCAAGCTATCGATCGGGTTTTGGGACCATTGGGTACCCGGCGCCAACAAGGCTTCTACCGATATTGTCAATGAGTGGGCCGAGAAGGAAAAGGTCGAGGTCACCATCGACTACATCCCGAGCCAGGGTAACAAGAACCTTTTGACGATCGCCGCCGAGGCCCAGGCGAAGGCGGGCCATGACATTCTGGCGATGCCGACCTGGTGGCCGCACGCCCAGGCGGAATTGCTCGAGCCGATGAATGACGTGGTCGAGGGGCTCATCAAGCAGAACGGCGAAGTCAACGGCACCGTTCAGTACCTCGGCAAGGCCGGCAACAAATGGCTGGGCGTTCCGGCCTGCGTCGGCAGCCAGATCAAGGGGCCCTGCTCGCGCATCGATCTGATGAAGCAGCACGCCGGCATCGACGTCCAGGCCATGTATCCGGCAGGTTCGGCACCGAAAGCCGATGGCTGGACCACGGACACATTCCTGAAGGCGGCGGAGGCCTGTCACAAGGGCGGCGTTCCCTTCGGCATCGGGCTTGGCGAGACCAGCGATTCCGTCGATACCGTCGGGGCGTTCTTCCTGGCGTTCGGGGCGGAGGTCGTCGATGCCAAGGGCAACGTCGTCGTCAAGAACGACAACGTGCGGCAGGCGCTCGAATATTACAAAAAGCTGATGGCTTTCCTGCCGTCAGACGCGCCGTCATGGGACGACGGCTCCAACAACAGGTGGCTGGTCTCGGGCAGAGGCGCCCTGATCATGAACCCGCCGAGCGCGTGGGCCGTCGCCAGGCGCGATGCGCCGCAGATCGCGGAGCAATGCTGGACCCACGGCTTCCCGGTCGGTCCGAAGGGCCGCTTCGCGCCGTTCCTGCCCTACTTCTGGAGCGTCTGGAGCTTCTCCAAGAACAAGGAGGCGGCAAAGAGCGTGCTGACGCGTCTGTCGCAGCCGGATGCGGTCGAGAAAATGGTGGCGGCGAGCGGCGGCTACGACCTGCCGGCCTTTGAGAAACTGACGACCCTGAAGACATGGGCTGAGGAAGGACCGCCGAAGGGCACGCTCTACCACTATCCGAATCCGCACAAGCATCAGCTGCTTTCGATCTCGGCGTCGCCGGCGCCGCCCAAGGTCGCCCAGCAGATCTACACCCAGGCAACGCTTACCAAGATGTGCGTGCGCTTCTACCGGGGCGAGCCCATGGAGAAGACGCTGGCCTGGGCCGAAGGCGAACTCGAAGGCTTCATGCGTAGCTGAGGCGATTTCGTCGCCGCGGCCCGTCGGATCTCGGTTGGATCTTGGGCCGTGGCGGCGTGCATCCGCCTGCCGACACGATGGGAGCCGGCGCCGCGCCGGCTTCTCGACGAGGAAACCACCCTGCTCTGAATGAAACGCGCGAGGAAGATGCATCATGGCTGATGTCGCGATTGAGCGTAACGCCGCTCCGCGAACGGCGCGCAAGCGCGCCAGTTTACGAACCGCCCTGAAGCGCAAATCGACCGCAGCCTTCCTGATGACGCTGCCGCTGATCCTGCTGATCTCGCTGCTGGTGATCTATCCTGCCTTCTACTCGCTGCATCTGGCCACCCTGAACAAGTCGATGCAGCGCTTCATCGGGCTCGGAAACTTCCAGTTCCTGTTCAAGCGGGAAACGTTCTGGCTGGTGGTCGAGCAATCCTGCATTTTCGCGATCACCGCCGTCTTCTTCAAAGCGCTGATCGGCTTCATCGTGGCGCACTTCGTCCACAACATTCCGGCCAAGGGCCAGCGCAAATGGCGCGGCATGCTGCTGGTGCCCTGGGTCATCCCACCGGCCATGAGCACGTTGGCCTGGCTGTGGCTGTTCGATCCGTCGTACAGCGCCTTCAACTATTTGTTGGCCGGCGTCGGCGTCGACCGGATTCCGTGGACCGGCGAGACCGGCTGGGCCCGATTCTCGGTTATCCTGGTGAATATCTGGTTCGGCGCCCCGTTCTTTATGATCATGTATCTGGCTTCGCTGAAGTCGGTGCCCGATCAGCTCTATGAGGCCGCGGCCATCGACGGCGCCAACTGGTGGCAGCGCATCTGGTACGTGACGCTGCCGATGATGCGCAACATCATCGCGATCACGACGCTGTTTTCGGTGATCGTCACCTTCGCCAATTTCGATATCGTGCGCATCCTGACCGCCGGCGGTCCGCTGGACCGTACCCATGTCTTCGCCACCTGGGCATTCCGCATCGGTATCGAGGGCGGCGACATTCCACTCGGCGCCAGCGTCTCGCTGTTCATGGTGCCGATCCTCGCAATCGCGGCAGTCTTCATCCTGCGCGACATCAACAAACGCGGGAATGAATCCTGATGACCAGCACCGTCGTGATCGACAAGGCCGCCCCGACCCGCCCCGTCAAACTGCGCAGCATGAGCCGCGACCGCACCTGGGCGCTGCGATGGTCGTACTTCTTCCTTACATTGTTCGCGGTCTTTGCGCTGGTGCCCCCGCTCTACATGGTAATCACGTCGCTGAAGACCAGCGCCGAAATCTCCGCGGCGACGAACCCGTGGTGGGTTTACCATCCGACATTGTCGAACTACGTCGAGTTGCTGACATCGAACCAGTTCCTGACCTTCTTCCGCAACTCGGCGCTGGTCTCGATCTTCGTCGTGACTATCACCATGCTGATCAGCGTGCCCGCGGCTTTTGCACTGGCGCGGATGCGGTTCTGGGGCTCGGCCACGCTTGCGACCGGGGTTTTCCTGACTTACCTCATCCCGGAAACGCTGCTGTTTCTCCCGTTGTTCAAGATGTTCGTGGCGTTTGGCGACCTGACCGGGATCCAGCTGATCAACAAATGGTACGTGCTGCTGGTGATCTATCCGACGCTCACGGTGCCGTTTTGCACCTGGATCATGATCGGTTACTTCGCCTCCATCCCCAAGGAGCTCGACGAGGCCGCGATCATCGACGGCGCGTCCTGGTTCCAGACGCTGACGCGGATCTTCATTCCCGTCGCCCTACCCGGCCTGATCGCCGCGACCATCTTCGCCTTCACGGTTTCCTGGGCGCAGTTTCTCTATCCGCTGGTTTTCACGACATCGACGGATCAACTGGTGCTGCCGGTCGGTATCGTCACGACCTTGATCAAGGGCGACGTGTTCGCATGGGGCCAGATCATGACCGGCGCCCTGCTCGGCGCCGCGCCGCCGCTGATCATCTACGCGTTCCTGATGGACTATTACATTGCCGGCCTGACCGCCGGTGCGACAAAGGGTTGAACTCATGGCTGACGTGACGTTGCGCAAGGTTGTCAAGAAGTACGACGACGTCGAGGCGGTGCGCGGCATCGATCTCGATATCGCCGATCATGAGTTTGTCGTGCTGGTGGGCCCGTCGGGTTGCGGAAAATCGACCACGCTGCGGATGATCGCGGGGCTCGAGGACATCACCGACGGCGACATCATGATCGGAGGCGACGTCGTCAACGACGTGCCGCCAAAGGACCGCGACATCGCCATGGTGTTCCAGAACTACGCGCTCTACCCGCACATGACGGTCGCGGAAAACATGTCGTTCGGGCTGCGGCTGAAACGCTATCCGAAGGCCGAGATCAAGACCCGGATCGACGAAGCCGCGCGCATGCTCGACATCGTCGAACTCGTCGACCGCAAGCCGAAGCAGCTGTCAGGCGGCCAGCGTCAGCGCGTCGCCATGGGCCGCGCCATCGTGCGTAATCCGAAGGTGTTCCTGTTCGACGAGCCGCTGTCCAACCTCGACGCCAAGCTCCGCGTCCAGATGAGAATCGAGATCAAGAAGGTGCATCAGAAGGTTCGCACCACCACGGTTTACGTTACCCACGACCAGGTCGAGGCGATGACGCTCGCCGACCGGGTCGTG
The DNA here is from genome assembly GCF_018130205.1 of Bradyrhizobium sp. AUGA SZCCT0222. Classification (NCBI taxonomy): domain Bacteria; kingdom Pseudomonadati; phylum Pseudomonadota; class Alphaproteobacteria; order Hyphomicrobiales; family Nitrobacteraceae; genus Bradyrhizobium; species Bradyrhizobium sp. AUGA SZCCT0222. Next base: position 193,272 of record NZ_JAFCLX010000001.1, on the reverse strand, counting down.
GTGATGAACCATGGCCGCATCGAACAGATCGGAACGCCGAACGAACTCTATCACAATCCCGCCACCAAATTCGTCGCAAGCTTCATCGGTTCGCCGGCGATGAACTTCATCCCCTGCCGGCTCGAGGAAGCCGGCGGCAAGCTGCATATCCGGATCACCGACCGTCTCGCCTTCCCGCTGCCGCCTAAACGCGCCGCCAGATACCAAGGCGTGTCGCGGACCGACAAGCTGCTGCTGGGGCTGCGGCCCGAGCACATCACGGAAGCCAGCCCGCATGCCGAGCCGGGTGTCGAGAACTTCGATGCTGTGCTCGATGTGACCGAACCGATGGGAATGGAAACGCTGATCTACTTCCCGATCGACGGCACGCAAGTTTGCGGCCGGGTCAACCCCAACGCCGGCGCACAGGATGGCGCCCCGCTCCGATTGGCAGTGGACCTCAACAATATGCACCTGCTAAACGAGGTGAGCGGCGCCGTCATTTGACGGCGGAGACAACAGTCACCCAAGGGCAGGAAATGGCGACCAACAAGAAGAAAATCTTCGTCACGGAATCGATGTCACAGCAGGGGCGTGCGTTGCTCGACGCACGCGAGGATATCGAACTTGTCGAATTCCCCAACATGATCTCGCAGCCGGATTTCCAGGCCAAGCTCAAGGAGCCGCGCCGGTCCATGGCGTCGCCCTCGGCGGCACCCGTTTCGGTGAAACGGAGCTGGAAGCTTCCAGGGACATGTTGGTGGTGACCCGGATCGGCGTCGGTTTTGATGCCGTCGATGTGCCGGCGTTGAGCCGCCGCAAAGTGCCGCTGATGGTCGCCGGCACCGCGAATTCGCCCTCCGTTGCCGAGTGCGCATTGTTCATGATGCTGACATTGGCAAAGCGCGCAGTGGAAATGCACTCCATCGTCAGGGACAACAAATGGCCGAGCCGGCTCGGCATGCTGCCCTACGACCTCTATGACAAGACCGTCCTGATCGTTGGCTTCGGCCGCATCGGCACCCGCACCGCCAAGCGCTGCCAGGCGATGGAAATGAACGTGCTGGTTTTCGATCCCTACAAGCCCGCGGCCGACATCAAGGCCGCCGGCTGCGAGCCTGTCACCGATCTCGACGCGGCGTTGCCGCGCGCCGACTTCGTCAGCCTGCATTGCCCGAAGACGCCGGAGACGGTCGGCATGATCAATGCCGCGCGCTTGAGGCGGATGAAGCCGACCGCCTATCTGATCAATACCGCACGGGGCGGCATCATCGACGAACCCGCGCTGCATGACGCGCTGGTGTCCGGCAAACTTGCCGGCGCCGGTCTCGACGTGTTCGAACAGGAGCCGCCGCCCGCCGGCCATTCGCTGTTCGCGCTTCCGAACGTCATCTTCGCACCCCACGTCGCCGGTGTGACCAGGGAAGCCGTCGATCGCATGAGCGAACAGACCGCACGCAATATCCTGAGCGTTCTCGACGGCGATCCGTTGCGTCAGAACGTCATCAATCAGGACGTGCTCTGACCGATCCGGCATGATCAAACCGGGCGACGGCTGAGCGATCGAGCGGCCGCCCGGGATGTTTTCATGCCGGCCCGACCATAAGGAACCCTTATTCCGTATTACGGGCTCACCGCACAGGTCCGCGCCCGGCATAGCCGGTTTTGCGCCTGAACGGACAAAACTCAGCCTCATTCGGAAGCGAGGAAAAGATACCGGGCGGCAACGGGGACACCGATTCCGCAGACGGAGTTCGATCCGGAGGCCGAATTGTGAGCCAAAACGACCCGACCGACAACGCCCTGGCGGCGATTGCCAGCATTCTCGATCAGCCGCCCGTGATCCCCCGCGAGCGGGAACGGCCTGCCGTTGAAGAGGTGCCGGCCACCCCTCCGCCACTCGAAGAATTTCAACCGATCGAAACACTGCCATCGCTCGCGGTTCCTCCGCCGCTTGAGGCCAACGCGCCGATCGAGGCCGCCCCGCCGCCTGAGGTCTTTCTACCGTTCGAGGCTGATGGCTATTCCAAGGTCGGGCCCGGCCCGATGGCCGCGATCCGTTTCAAATGGACGGTCCGCGTGGACGATGGCGACTATTACGTCGACGAGACCATTGGGGAGAATTCAACGCCCATTGTCAGCGGACCGATGAACAAGGATGCCGCGATCCAGCTGGTCGACGACCGCGAAGCCGAGGCACGGCGCCGGTTCGAGCAACTGAAAAGCGAAATGACGGGACGCGCCGCCGTCGCCAATCTGGTGCGCAAAGACAACGGCGAGGCGTAATCCTGCGCGCTATCTCGGCGGCCCTAGGAAATCCTTCTTGGCGAGATCCACGCCGGCGTGGCGCAGGATGTCGTAAGCCGTGGTGACGTGGAAGAAGAACTGCGGCACGCTGAATGTCAGCAGCAACGACCGCCCGGTGAATTTGCGTGTCGCCCCGCTCCTGAATGTAAACACCACCTCCTTGTCTGCGGCGCCGTCGATCTCCGCGCGCGGCAGGCCCTGCACAAAGGCGATCGCTGCCGCGATACGCGATTGGAGTTCCGCAATATCAGGCTCGGCGTCTGGAAAAACATGCGGCTCGCGCCCGGCCAGCAGCGCGCAGGCAACCACCGCGTGACGGTTGGCCTCCCCGACCTGACGCGTCAGATTGTACATGTTGGGATGGAGCCGCAAATTGAGCAGGATCGCCGGATCGATGTTTTTGGCCTTGGCATAGGCTGAGGCGTGGTCCAGCAGGACCGACAGATTGCCGAGATACGGCACGAAAACATCGACTGACGTTTCACAAAGCGAGATGGTCACGATTGGATTTCTCCGGCTGGTACGGCGCGGGCATCTGGTCTAAATCCTGCGCCAACACAATCAAGGTGTCATCGAATTCACCGGCGGAGAAGAACTGATGTTTCGAATGCTATTTGGTCTGGGCATGGCTGCCCTGTTGACGATTTCCGCCCATGCCCAGCAGCCGGCCCCTTCCCGCCTCGACGACATCATCAAGCGCGGCACGCTGCGGGTCGGCATGACCGGCGACTACCGGCCCTTCAGCTATCTCGACAAGGCGACGTCGAAATTCAACGGCTTCGACGTCGACATGGCGGAAGCTCTCGGCAAGGCGCTCGGCGTCAAGGTCGAATTCGTCCAAACCGCATGGCCGCAACTGATGAAGGATTTCGAGGCCGATAATTTCGACGTCGCGATGAGCGGCGTATCGATCACGCTTGACCGGCAGAAGAAGGGTCTGTTTTCGACGCCGATCATGCGTGAGGGCAAGACACCGATCGCGCGCTGCGCCGACAAGGGCAAGTACGAAACCATGGCCGACATCGACAAGCCCGGCACGCGCGTGATCGTCAATCCCGGCGGCACCAACGAACGGTTTGCCCGCGCCAACGTCAAGAACGCGGAAGTGAAACTCCACAACGACAACGTCACGATCTTCGACGAGATCGCCAAGGGCAATGCCGACCTGATGATGACGGATTCGTCGGAGACGCTGTATCAGCAGAAACTGCATCCCGGCGTGCTGTGCGCGGTGCATCCCGAAAAGCCGTTCGACTTCGCCGAGAAGGCCTATTGGCTGCAGCGCGACGTCGCACTGAAAGCCTTCGTCGATCAGTGGCTGCACATTGCGAGAGAGGACGGCAGCTTCAGGAAAATCTACGCCGCCTGGTTCGATTGATCGGCCGGCAAAATATGCAATTTTCGCCGCAAATTGACCGTCTGTCGGGGGCAAATTAGGCTGCGCGGGCGACATTGAACCAAAGCCGCGAGTACACGACTTATCATTTGAAAGTGATCCGGATCACGTTTTGCGAGCTGCCATTGCGTAGCTTCGGGGGTTGGGATTCCCTGCTCAGGAGGTCATTATGAAGAAGCTTCTGGCGATCGCCGCGTTTTTGCTGGCGAGCAGTGCCGCGCAGGCGCAGTACACCTTCGATTACGGCGGCCGCACCATTCGGATCGATCCCGATCGCGGCACCGTTCAGATCCCAGGCGTCTACGACAACACGCCGAAGGCCAAACGCTCGCGCAACGAGGACGGTGATCGCGACCGTCCGCGCAAGCAGTCACCGCAACAGGCGAAGACGGACTCCAGGACGCCACCCGACACGGTCGCTCCCGCCGTACCTGCTCCCGCCGCGCCTGTCCCCGCCGAGCAGGCCGCTGTGCCGCCTGCCCCTGCACCCGTTCCTGCAGCTCCCGCACCGGTCGCGACCGCGCCGGCAGAACCTTCGACCGCCACTGTCGCCGTTGCCCCGGCGGCGGAGCCGGTGACTGTGCCGGCCGCTCCACTGCCGCCCGGCGCACCCGCCCCGCAGGTCCAGCAAGAGCCGCCTCCCGCGCCGAAGCCTGCTCCTGCCGTCGCTGCGGTAACGCCGCCGCCCGCACCGCCGCCGGCGGCCCCGCAGGCGGCGAACTCGCCGCTTGGCGTCTGGCTGACGGAAGAGAAGGAAGGCAAGGTCCGGATCGAACAATGCGGCACCAATCTTTGCGGCTATTCCGTTGACAAGAAGTCGAACCGCAACGGCGAGCAAGTGCTGATCAACATGAAGCCCGGCAAGGACAACAAATGGAGCGGCCGGATTTTCGATCCGAATTCCGGCAGCACCTATGATTCAACGCTCGCGCTGAAAGGCTCCGACAGCCTGCGCGTTCAGGGCTGCGCCTTCGGCGGCATGTTCTGCGGTGGCCAGACCTGGACCCGTGTGAACTGACGCGCCAACGACGCACATTCAACCAAGGCCCCGCCTTCGCCGGCGGGGCTTTTTGTTTGCGGTTTCCCATCTCGCGTCGGCCGTCAACCAATCCGGTTCACGCCGGAATGACGCCCGCCATCACCCGTGTGATGACCATCACTGCCGCTTCAGAGTCGACGTGAGAGCCTGCTCCTGTCAAACACACAGGGGCTCGTCATGGGACGCTTTTACAAATCTGCCACCGCCGTTCGTATTCTGATCCTGCTCGGGACGATCCTCTCGACGCCCGCCGCAGCCGCCACGTTTGACGGCGAATGGAACGTGCATATCGCTTCGTCGAACGCCGCCTGCAGCAGCGGCGTCTCCGTGTCGATCGGCATCAACAAAGGTCAGGTCGCCTCGACCAGTGCTGCCGTGACGGCGTCGGGCCGTGTCGCCGAAGCCGGCAGCATCTCGGTGACGCTGGCGAGCGGCATGAAGCGCGCGGTCGGTCTCGGGCGCCTCACGGGCACCTCGGGGGCGGGCACGTGGCGCGCCGCGCTGTGCTCGGGCACCTGGACCGCGCAGCGCATCTAGCGCGCCGCGGCGTCCCGACGCGCTATCAGCGATGAACGGCAGGGCCTGAACAAAAAATCGCGAAAACAACCCCATGCAAAGTAGAACGGGTCTCGGCTCGCTTCATCCGGGGAGCGCTACCCGACCTTCACCGCATACTCGGCGTCCGTGACCTTCTCCATCCAGGTCGCGTAGCTGCCATCGAGCGCTTCCTGCATGGCGATGTGGGTCATGCCGTTGTTTGGCGAGGCGCCATGCCAGTGCTTCTCGCCGGGCGGGATCCACACGACATCGCCGGGCCGGATTTCCCGGACCGGTCCACCCGCGGCCTGCACGCGGCCGATCCCCGAAACCACGTACAGCGTCTGCCCCAGCGGATGCGAGTGCCACGCCGTACGCGCGCCGGGTTCGAACGAGACGCGATTGCAAACCAGCCGCGCCGGCGCCTCGGTGGCGATGATCGGGTCCTGCCAGACCGTACCGGTGAAATAGTCGGGCGGAGCCTTGCGCGTCGGCCGCGAGCCGGAGACGTGGATATCCATGGCGTTACCTCGCTTTGTTGATGTTATTTCTTGCTCGCCGCGTAGCGCGCCTTGGTCTCGGCATTCATGGGGTAGAGGCCGGGAAGCGCGGCGCCGTTGTTCACCTCGTTGACGATCCAGGCTTCCATCCGCTCCTGCTCGGCGCCTTCGGCCAGAATGAGGTCGAGGAACGCCTGCGGGATCAACACCGCGCCGTCCTGGTCGGCAACCACGACGTCGTTCGGGAATACCGCCACCCCGCCACAGCCGATCGGCTCGCCCCAGCCGACGAAGGTCAACCCGGCGACCGACGGTGGCGCCGCGTAACCATCGCACCAGACCGGCAGGCCGGTGCCGAGCACACCCTCGACGTCGCGCACGACGCCGTCGGTGATCAGTGCCGCGACCCCGCGCTTGACCATGCGCGCGCACAGGATGTCACCGAAGATGCCGGCATCCTTGACGCCCATCGCGTCGACCACGGCAATGCAGCCCTGCGGCATTGCTTCAATCGCGGTGCGGGTCGAAATCGGCGACGACCATGATTCCGGTGTCGCCAGGTCCTCGCGCGCGGGCACGAAACGCAGCGTGAAGGCCGGCCCGACCAGCCGCGGCTGTCCCGGGCGCAACGGTTTGGTGCCGCGCATCCAGACGTTCCGCAGGCCCTTCTTCAGCAGGACCGTGGTGATGGTGGCAGTGGACACGCGGGACAGGGTCGCGATCGCTTCGGGGGTCAGGGACATCGGTAAGGCAACGCTCCAATGGGAGGGGATCAAAGGTAGCGCATCTTGCGGGGCGCGGGCATCGCGTCAAGGGTTCGTTCGCAGCGGAGCGATCACAACAGCTTATCGCTGCCATGCAGATTAATTTATTGAACTTGCTCAATGATTTCGTACGAAGCGAATTCCACTGGCGCGCGAAACACGCTACAGCTTGATCTCAGCCCAAGAGTCCCCAGTCCGTCTTCCGACAGATCCCGAGGCAGTACCGAGGCCATGGCCGCGACGCCCATCCCGCCCCGCCTTTTGCCGAGTGGCGACAGCGCCATCACGGTGGAGTTTTCCCGCAACATCGACGACGACGCCAACCGGCGGGTCCTGGCGCTCGACCGCGCGATGGCGGCAACGCCGGTCGAAGGCGTCACCGAGACCGTTCCAACCTATCGCTCGCTGCTGGTGCATTACGATCCCGTGCGAACGTCATTCGAAGCGCTCGGCGAGCAGATACTGGCGCTGGCGCAGCTGCCGGTACCGGAGGCAACAAAAACCAGGCGCTGGCGCATTCCCGTGGTCTATGGCGGCGAGCACGGAGTGGACCTTGAGGACGTCGCCAAGACGCTCAAGACCACGCCGGACGACATCGTCGCGCGGCACGTCGCCGGCGACTACCGCGTCGCCATGATCGGCTTTACGCCGGGCTGGTCCTATCTCTCTGGCTTAGCGGCCTCGATGCAAATGCCACGGCGTCAAAATCCGCGTCTGCTGACGCCGGCCGGCACGGTCTCGATCGGCGGCGTGCAGACGGGCGTGCAATGCCTGGCTGGCCCCAGCGGCTGGCACCTGCTCGGCCAGACCGCGGTCCGGACCTATCAGCTGCACCGCGATCCGACATTCCTGCTGGAGCCCGGCGACGCCATTACGTTCGTGCCGGTCGACAGCAAAACCTTTGCCGAGCAGGACCGCGCCGCGGCAGGGGGAGAAATCGTGGCCGAGTTGATGCCATCATGAGCAAGCTCGTCATCACCTCCATCGGCCCGGCAAGTTCGGTACAGGACGGCGGCCGCCCCGGCTCCCAGCGCTATGGCCTGGTGCCGAGCGGCGCGATGGACCGGCTGGCGCTGGCGGCGGCCAACACGCTGGTCGGCAACGAGCCGTTTGCGGCCGCTGTCGAGATCGGCCCGTTTGGCGCCGCCTTCACCGCGCGCGGCGGCGCCGTTCGCATCGCGCTGTCAGGGGCGTCACGCAATGCCGACATCGCCGGACGCCCGGTTGCGGTCGATACGTCTGCGACGCTGGCCGACGGCGAGACCCTGACGCTTGGCTTTGCCCGCAGCGGTTCGTTCAGCTACCTCGCGTTCGAGGGCGGCATCGCCGGCGAACCTGACTTCGGCAGCCTCTCCGTCAACGCCCGCGCCGGGCTCGGCAGTCCCTACCCGCGCCCGCTGCAGAGCGGCGACGAATTGCAGACGACACCGGCCAGCGGCGCACCGGAACGCCGGATCGAACTGCCGGCCACGGCGGAGGCGCCGATCCGCGTGGTCTGGGGACCGCAGGACGACGAATTCGCAGATGATGCCAAACAACTGTTTATCGACAGCGAGTGGAAGATATCGGCGACCAGCGACCGCATGGGTTACCGGCTCGAAGGCCCCGTCATCAAGCATCTGCACGGCCACAACATCGTTTCCGACGGCACCGTGAACGGCAGCCTGCAGGTTCCCGGCAACGGCCAGCCGATCGTGCTGATGCCGGATCGCGGCACCAGCGGCGGTTATCCCAAGATCGCGACGGTGATTTCCGCCGACTTCGGCCGGTTTGCGCAGACGCCGGCCGGACGCGCCTTTCGCTTCAAGTCCGTGAGCATGGCGGAAGCCCAGGCCGCAGCGCGCCAGTTCGCTGATTTGTTGCGTTCCCTGCCCGACCGGCTGCGGCCAATCGAAAGCTTTGATCTCAACATCGACGCGCTGCAAGATGCCAATGTCGCCGGCTATGCCGTCAGCGCCGTCGATGCGGCCACCTGGCAGGTCGCGTCGCCTGCGGACGTATCGGGACCGGACTAATTCAAGATCCACTCATCAAAAGCGGACGATTATCATGACAACCATCGACCTCAACTGCGATCTCGGCGAAGGATTTGGCGCGTGGGAAATGGGCAATGACGCCGCGATGATCGAGCTTGCGACCTCGGTCAACGTCGCCTGCGGTTTCCATGCCGGCGATCCTGATATCATGCGCCGCACGGTCGAGCTGGCGAAGGCGCGCGGCGTCAGCGTCGGCGCTCACCCCGGCTACCGCGACCTGCACGGGTTTGGCCGGCGCCCGATGCCCGGCTTGAAATCATCCGAGATCGAGAACCTGATTGCCTACCAGATCGGCGCGCTGCAGGCGATTGCGACCGCGGCCGGACACAAGGTTACCCACGTCAAGGCGCATGGCGCGATCTCCAATGTCGCGTGCGAGGACGACATGACCGCACGGGCGATCGCCAACGGCATCAAGGCGGTCGATCCCAACCTGATTTTCGTGGTGCTCGCCAATTCGAAGCTGGTGACCGCGGGCGAAGCCGCCAACCTGCCGATGGTGCACGAAGTGTTCGCCGACCGCGCCTATGAAGACGACGGCCAATTGGTATCGCGCAAGAAGCCGGGCGCGGTGCTGCATGATCCCAAGATGATCGCCGACCGCGTGGTGCGGATGGTGCAGGACGGCGCCGTGGTCTCTGTATCAGGCAAGGTGATCAAGATGCGCACCGATACCGTCTGCATTCATGGCGATACGCCAGGAGCAGTCGAGATCGGGCGTGGCGTGCGTCAGGCGTTGAAGGAAGCCGGGATCTCGGTCGCGCCGTTCAAGACAGCGAACTGACGTTTTCAGTATCCGATCGCGGCGCCGTCGCTGCGAGGGTCCGAACCGCCGCTCAAGGTCCCGTCGTGCGATGAGATGGTGATGCCATGGGCGTGGCCGGCCATCTCCTCCCACGGGGCCCAGCGATGGACGATGTGGCCCCGTTGTTCCAGCGCACGGATCGTGTCCGCGGGAAAGCGGTTTTCCATGTGCAGGGTGTCGCGCGCTTCGCCGAGTGCGAAGCGGCCGGACAGGAACCGCGGCAATTCGATCGCCTCCTGAATATCGAGCCCGTGATCGATCATGTCAGAATAGAGCTGCAGCTGGATCTGCGGCTGGCCATCCGCGCCCATGCAGCCCAGCACGCTGCAGAGCTTGCCGTCGCGTTTGGCCATCGAGGCGATCAGGGTGTGCAGCGGGATTTTTCGAGGCTCAAGCCGATTGGGATGATTGGGATCAAGCGAAAAGTACGCGCCGCGGTTTTGCAACACGACGCCAGTGCTACCCGCCACCACGCATGACCCGAACCCGCCATAGAGGCTCTGGATAAGCGAGGCCGCATTGCCATCGCGGTCGACCGCGGCGATGTAGACGGTATCGCCCGCCAGGCTGCCGAATGACGGCACTTCATCCCATTTCAGTGCGCGCGCCGGATCGATCAACCCGCTGCGCTGGCGTGCGTAGCCTTTGGAAATCAGCGTTTCGACGGGCACCTCGGCAAAGGCGGGATCGGCGAGCACGAGATCGCGGTCGTGATAGGCAATCTGCTTGGCCTGCACCATCAGATGCAGTCGGTCGGGTCCGAGCAGGTCCATGCGGTGCGGTTCGAGCGGCTCGAGCAAATTGAGCATCTCGATCACGGTAAAGCCCTGCGTCGGCGGTGGCGTGTTGAAAATGGTGACGTCGCGGTAGCGGCCGCTCAGCGGCGTACCCCAAGTAGCTCTTTGCGCCTCGAAATCTCCGGGCTCAAAGAAACCAACTCGCGCTTGCGAGAAGCGCACCATTTCAGCGGCGATGGGTCCCTCATAAAATCCGGACCATCCATGATCCCCGATCGCTTCAAGCGTTCTCGACAGATCGGGATTGGTGAGCCTTGTGCCTGGCGACGGCACCGCACCACCGGGCAGAAAGATTCCGGCGGCTTCGTGTTGCTGAAGGAGATCGTCACGCATCATTTCGATGAAGCTCGCCAGCCGCCCAGTGACCGGAAAGCCGTCGCGCGCATAGCCGATCGCGGCTTCGAGTACCCGCCGCAAAGGCAACCGGCCATGGCCATCATGCGCCGCGACCCAGCTCGCAACCGCGCCCGGCACCGTCAGCGTCGCCGGGACGATCCCGCGCAGCGGGATTTCTTTCAGCCCTCTCCCCTCCATGGACGCCAGCGACGCCCCCGCTGCCGCCTTGCCGCCGCCGTTGAGGTATTTGATCTCGCCACTACCACCGTCATGCACGAGCCAGAACGCGTCACCACCCAACCCCGTCATGTGCGGATAGACCACCGCCAGTACGGCGCTGGCGGCAATCGCTGCATCGATGGCGGACCCTCCGGCGCGAAGCACGTCGACGCCGGCTGAGGACGCCAGCGAATGCGGCGACGTCACCATGCCACGAGGCGCGAGCGAGACCGGCCGGCCGGTGCGAATATCCAAATGCGTCCCCGGTTCTGGCGAGCCGCCGGCGATGTCAGCCTAGCCGCGGCTTCGCCGGATCATGTAATTGTCGTAGGTGGCTTCACAGACCTGATGCCACTGATATTGCTCGTTGCGGAACGCCGTCATGGAGTCGTTCAGGGCTTTAAACTTGGTGTTCTTGGCCGCGACCTCCGCAAACAGCTCATTGGTCTCCTTGAAGCAGGCGTCGAGGATGTCGGTCGAGAACGGCCGAAGCTGCGCGCCGGCCGCGACCAGGCGTTTGATCGCCTGGGCGTTGCGGGTATCGTATTTGGCGGTCAGGTCGGCGGCCACCTGCGCGGCCGCGATCGTCATCATGTCCTGATAGACTTTTGGAAGCTCCGCCCACTTCGCCGTGTTGATGTAGAGAAAGCCGTTGGCGCAGCCTTCCCACCAGCCGGGATAATAGTAATAGGGCGCGACCTTGAGGAAGCCGAGCTTCTCGTCGTCGTAGGGGCCGATCCATTCGGCAGCGTCGATCGTGCCCTTCTCAAGCGCGGGGTAGATATCCCCCGGCGGAATCTGCTGCGGCACGACGCCAATGCGGGCCAGCACCTGCCCGGCCACACCGCCGACCCGGAACTTCAGACCCTTCAAATCATCGAGGGTCTTGATCTCCTTGCGGAACCAGCCGCCCATCTGCGCGGTCGTGTTGCCGAACGGCAGGCCGTAGATGCCGTAAGGCTTGTAAAGTTCGTTCATGAGTTCGAGCCCGCCACCATAGGCGAGCCAGGCATTCATTTGCCGCGTGTTGAGCCCGAACGGCACCGCTGTGCCGAACGCGAACGCCAGATCCTTGCCGATGTAGTAGTAGGACGCGCTGTTCCCCATCTCCACGGTGTTGTTGGCCACTGCATCGAACACCTGGAACGCCGGCACGATTTCGCCCGGGCCATAGACGCTGATCTGGAATTTTTGCTCCGAGAGATCGGCCATGGCCTTGCTGAACATCTCGCACGCGCCATAGAGCGTATCGAGGGATTTTGGGAACGACGTCGTCAACCGCCAGCGCAGCGTCGGAGTGGACTGCGCGATGGCGGGCGCGCTGACAGCCGTTGCGGCGGCGGCAAGACCGGCGACCCTGAGAAGCTTCCTGCGGTTCATGGCCCATCTCCTGTTTGGATCGGATGCGAAACCAGTCGCGTGTCAGGCGCAGCACGCCCCCTTCTCCCTGACGTCGCGGCTTGCGTCGTTGCGATCAGGCGGCAAATCCATCGCCGGATTCTCGGCGAAGAAGCCGTTCGGCTTGAGGGCGAAGCCGACATATTCGACCGGCATGACCGGGAAATCTTCGGGCCGGCAGACATGGGTGGCGCCGAAAGTGTGCCAAACCACGATGTCCTCGTTTTCGATTCCGCGGTTCTGCGCCACGTATTTCGGCAGACCGTCACCGCCGGCATGCTGGTTCGGGAATTCGCCGCTGGCATAGCGTTCGTCGGGCGCATAGCGCGTGACCCAGAGGTGCTTGGTGGCAAAGCCGCCGCGCGCGGTCATGTAACAGTTTTCCTGCGCCAGCATGACAGGCGCCGCATGCGCCAGCAGCTTGTACCCGGTCGGCCCGCCGACGCTGTTGGTTTGGTTGGGATTGATGATCTTCCAGTAGCGCCCGGTGCGGCCGTCTGCCTCGCGGGCCGCATCCTGTTCGCACGCGAGCGTTCGCGCTGTGGTGTCGAACACGTTGCCGTATGGATTGTCCGTGCCAAAGGGCCGCGGCTTGAATTCGTGCTCGGTGACGCTGTTGCGCTCGCCATCGACCATCATGTGCAGGCGGGCGTTGAAGAAGTGCTGGTGCGTCGGACCGCCCAGCCCTGCCGCGACCATGCCACCCCAGGGATAGGATTGACCGGGCGCTACCGCCGCGGTCTGGATAATGCCGGTCAGCTTGACTTCAAGCTGGATCGTGCCGTCCTGATAGAAATACCAGTAGAAGCCGTAATCATAATTGCCGACGGTCGTGAAGAACGAGATCACGAGACGGCGGGAGCGCCGCACCTCGAAGGTCTCGTTGCGGAATTCATAGTGCTTCCAGAGGATGCCGTAATCCTCCTCGTGCAGGCAGATCGCGTTCTTCATGACAACCGGCTTGCCGTAATCGTCGGCGACCGGAACGTCGAAATAATGGATTTGCCCGAGGCAGTCGCAGCCGAGTTCCAGCGCGTTGGCAAGTTTGCCTAAACCGTACTCGCCGGCGTCAAATGCACACTTCCAGAAGTGGTTCGCGGTCGGATCGGCATAGGGCACGATCATATCGCTGACACTGGCCCGATAGATGATCGGCCGCTCGCGTCCGCTGTCGTTGAAGCCGATCTGATGCAGCACGAGGCCTTCGCGCGCGGTCCAGCCGACGCGGAACGACCAGTTCTGCCAGGAAACCTTCCAACCCTCGACGGAGAAGCCGGGACCGTCTTTCTGCACGATGTCGAGCGGCTTGACGTCCTCGCGCATTTTCGGGATCGATGCGCGATCATAGTTGCGCGACCGCTTCGGGATCGGAACGATTTCCGGCTCGTCCACGAGCTGCACGACCTTGTCCTCGATCAGATCGACCAGCGCAACCACACCCTCGATCGGATGGGCATAGCCATTGTCCTTGATATCGCGGCGCCAAAAGGAAACCCCACTGACAAGCCTGCGGCCCTTCTCGACGTCCCGGTCGAAATAACCGGCTGAGAACGGATCGACCTGGACCAGTTCAATGTCCTCGTCCGTCAGCCCGCGTCGCTTCATCGCGTGCCGCCATCCGGCATCGCGCTTGACGATATCGCCGACCTTGAACACTTCCTCGATCGTGACCGGGGGCTGGCCATAAGGATGCGCCTTGGTCGGATGCTCGCGCCATGCCGTCACCTGCCGTGACCCGAGATCCACGGTCGCGATATGGGTCGCCCCGGTCTTGCAGTCGAACAGCGTGACCGCCGCCTGCCTCGGCAAATTGGTGCCGGGTGTCCAACCCAGGATGTCGGCCTTGGCCGGTTCCTCAAGCTGGACGTGGGAGAAGCGGGTATCCGGACCAAGTTGCTTGGCGTCGCGCAGCAGTTCAGACGCCAGCGTAACCTCGGCCTCGCTAAGGGAATCAAGGGGATGCGTGACGGCCGTGGCGGCCGGTTCTCTCGTCAGGTCCATATTCGCGCCTTGCAACATTAGACCGCACGTTAGGGTAGCCAGGATGCAGCGTCTTGAACGAACCTGCCAGCTTTTCGACCTTGCCAGCCGGACCGAATTCGGGCGACGGTGAGCCATCACTGTGTGGAACCGCATCCGCGATGCCGATCAGCGTCTCGACAGACCAAATTCACCCCGCCGAACGCCAGGCGTTCTGGACCGAGTCGATCTGTCGATCCTTCGCCCATATCGAGACCAGGCCGATCGGTCCGACGCGGGTCAGCGGTCACTTCGAGTTCGTGGAAGTCGGCAGCGTCAAGCTCGTGCGTTTTGACAGCAGCCCGCAATGCTACAGCCGCGACGCAAAGCTCGTGAGCAAGGCGGGCTCGGACGAATTCATGTTCGATTTTCAACGTCGCGGGCGAAGCTCGATGGCGCAGGCCGGTAACGAAGGCACGATCCAGCCGGGATATGGCGTACTCTATGACGCGCGGCGGCCGTTCGAGGATCGGCTCGATGGACCCGAACAGCGTTCCGAAGTGCTGATCGCAACGGTTCCCGCCGCGACGCTGCTCCGGATGTTTCCGCAAGCCGAGCTTCTATGCGCAAGACCCGTTCCGTTGTCCGGCGCCATCGCGCGCTCGATCGCGGCGTTCATTCGCGCGGCCATCCAGCTGTCGGATGCGCGGCCGGGCCAGGCCGAAACGGATATCGTCGCTTATCTGTCGACCCTGCTTCGTCTCGCAACGGGTGACGACCACGGGCTTACCCGCACCGAGCTGTTTGGCTTGATCGACACCTATCTGAGGGCCAACATTGCGGCGATCCGGCCGGCCCCGGCGATTGCAAGTGCGTTCGGCGTTTCGGAGCGAACCTTGCATCGCGTCTTTGCCGACCAGCAAACGACGTTTGAACGCCACGTGCTCCAGCTGCGCGTCGACCACTTTCGAAACCTGCTGCAGCAACCTGCCCTGTCGCAAACTTCAATTGCGGCGCTCGCCATGCAATGCGGTTTCGCCGACGGCGCGCACGCGAGCCGGACGTTCAAGAGTTTCTTTGGCGTCACGCCGCGGGATTTCCGCGGCGCGATCCCTGCCCAGACTCAGATCGGATAGTGCTGCGGGCCGGTCTCGATGGTGATCCAGCGCAGTTCGGTGAACTCGGCGATGCCTGCCTTGCCGCCGAAACGGCCATAACCGGACGCCTTCGTACCCCCGAACGGCATTTGCGCTTCGTCGTGTACCGTCGGCCCGTTGACATGACAAATGCCCGACTCGATCCTTTTGGCGACGTCCATTGCGCGCGCGATATCGCGGCCGAACACTGCCGCTGACAATCCATACTCGGTGTCGTTCGCGACCCGCACGGCCTCATCGACGCTGTTCACACGCACGATGCTGACCACCGGACCAAACGATTCCTCGCCATAAATTCGCATGACAGAGGTGACGTGATCGAGCACGGTGGCCGACATCAACGTCCCCTCCGACCGGCCGCCGGCGACGACGCGCGCGCCCTTAGCTACCGCGTCCTTGATCAGACCCTGGATACGATCGACGGCATCCGCGCCGATCAGCGATCCCAGAGGTGTGCCGCCCTTGCGCGGATCGCCCGCCACCAGCGAGTCGGCCTTGGTCGCCAGCTTGGCGACGAAGGCGTCGGCGACCTTGTTGTCGAGCACGATCCGTTCCGTCGACATGCAGATCTGTCCCTGGTTCATGAACGCGCCGAAAGCGGCAGCAGCGACCGCGGCATCGATATCCGCATCATCGAGCACGATCAGCGGCGCCTTGCCGCCGAGCTCGAGCAGTGCCGGCTTGAGATATTTTGCCGCCGTCTGGGCGATGATGCGGCCGACGCGGGTCGAACCGGTGAAGTTGATGCGGCGCACGGCGGGATGGGCAATCAGGGCCTCGATCAGATCAGGCGCATCTTCCGGCGCGTTCGTGATGACGTTGACCACGCCGGGCGGCAAACCGGCATCGCGCAGGCATTCGGCGATCAAACGGTGTGTGCCCGGGCAGATCTCCGAGGCCTTCAGAATAACCGTGTTGCCGCACGCGAGCGGCAACGCTACTGCGCGGACGCCGAGGATCACCGGGGCGTTCCAGGGCGCGATGCTGAGCACGACGCCGGCCGGCTGCCGAACGGCCATCGCGATGCAGCCCGGCTTGTCCGACGGGATCACCTCGCCCGAAATCTGCGTCGTCATGGCGGCCGCTTCGCGCAGCATCCCCGCGGCAAGACCCACATTGAACCCGGCCCAGCCGGCGGTGGCGCCGGTTTCGGTCGCCATCAGTTCGATGAACTGCGCCGTCTTGGCTTCGAGCGCGTCGGCTGCCTTGAGCAGGATCTTTCTGCGCAGGCCCGGTCCGGTCGCCGACCATGCCGGGAACGCGGCCGCGGCTGCATCGGCAGCGCGTTTGGCATCGGATATCTGCGCGGCGGAAGCGCGGGTAGCGACTTCGCCCGTGATGGGGTTGAGGCGATCGAACGTGACGCCGTCAACAGCCTGAACGTCCTGGTTTTCGAGCAGCAGACTGATCTGGTTCATGGCGTGATCCTCCGTGTTTTCAGGTTATTTTCGTGAATTTCAAACCGCGCTTGCGACAATTCCGCCGAGATAGGCACGCTGTACGGCATCGTTGGACATCAGCTCCGTCCCCGTGCCGCTGCCGGTGATCTTGCCGTTCTCGATGAGATAGCCGCGATCGGCGATGGCGAGGCTTTCGCGCGCGTTCTGTTCGACCAGCAGCAGGCCGACGCCGCTCTCGCGCACCTTGCGAAGGCTTGCGAACAATTCGCGCACCAATAGCGGCGACAGGCCGAGCGAGGGCTCGTCCAGCAGGAGAACGTCGGGATTGGACATCAGCGCGCGACCGATCGCGACCATCTGCTGCTCGCCGCCGCTCATGGTCCGCACCGTCTGTCCGAGCCGTTCACCGAGGCGCGGAAACAGCGACAGCACCCGCTCCCGCCGCGCAGCCTCCCCGTCACGCGCGCGCTTCGGGTTGGCGCCCAGCAACAAGTTTTCCGCGACCGTCAAATCGGCAAAGATGCCGCGACCTTCCGGCACCAGCGCCAGACCAGCCTCGACAATCTCGTGGGCCGGAAGAGCGGAGATATCGCGTCCCGAAAGCGTGACGCGCTTGCCGGGAAGGCAGGCCACGATGCCGGCGATGGCTTTCAGCAGAGAGGTTTTCCCCGCGCCATTGGCGCCGAGGATGACGACGATTTCGCCGCGGCCCACGTTCAGCGCGGCGTCCGTCAATGCGCGATGCTGGCCGTAGGCGACGCTGATATCCGCTACCTCAAGCATCGGCTGCCGCTCCCAGATAGGCCTCGATGACGGCGGGATCGGACAGCACCTTGTCCGGCGTTCCCTCGGCAATCTTTCGGCCGCTGTTCATGACCACGCAGCGATCGCAAAGCGAGCGGATCGCGTCCATGACGTGTTCAACGAGCAGGATCGACAGGCCTTCCTCCTTCAACGAGCGGATCAGCGCGATGCCGATCAGCAATTCGGAAGGATTGAGTCCAGCCAGCCATTCATCGAGCAGAAGAAGCCGTGGCTTCAGTGCAAGCGCACGCGCCAGCTCAAGGCGCTTGCGGTCGATATAGGTCAGCTCGGTTGCCAGGCGCTGATCGGCATCTTTCAACCCGACCCGCTCCAGCAACCGGATGGCGGCAGCGTCCATTTCGCCGCGTGCGAGGCGTGCCGGGTGAAAAGCGAGACCCGCCCTGACATTCTCGGCACAGTTCATGCCGTCGAGCACGCGGACCAATTGAAAGGTACGCCCCAGGCCAAGGCGCGCGATGCGGTGCGTCGCCATCCCCGCAATGTCGTGCCCGGCGAAGTGGATCGCGCCGGAATCCGGACGCAGCACGCCCGAGACGAGATTGAGCGCGGTGGTCTTGCCCGACCCGTTCGGCCCCAGCAATCCAACGATCTCGCCGGACCCGACCGTCATATCCAGCGCATTGACGGCGACAAGGCCGCCGAACGCCCGGACCAGACCCTTGATCTCCAGAACGGTGGAGGCTGCGGCGGTCATGCCTTGGCCCCCTGCTCGATGCGCTGCGGCCGCCATTGCCGCCTGAAATTGTCCCACAGGCCAACGACGCCGGCGGGCAGCGCGTATACGATCAGCAGAAAGATGACGCCCATGATCAGCGTCGAGGCGGTCGGAAACCGCGCCGCCAGGAACTCGAACAGCAATGTCAGCGGAATGGCGCCGAGCGCCGGTCCCCACAGCCGGTGCGCGCCGCCCAACAGCGCCATGATCACGACTTCAAAGGAAATCGTGGCGTTGAACGCAATCGAGGGTTCGATATAGGTCCAGCGCGGCGCCATGATCGCGCCGACCAGCGTCATGAAGACGGCGCTGATCGTGAACAGCGTCACCTTGGCGACGGTGACGTTGATCCCGCAATGTTTTGCGACGGTCTCGTCCTCGCCGATGATGCGCAGCGCAAAGCCGAGCCGCGAGCGCGCGATCAGCCAGCCGATCACGAACACCGCGACCGCAAGCACGAGAAGCTGCCAGTAGATATCCTTCTGGGTGATGTCGACGAACACGTAGCGGCCGAGCACGCGGGTCTTGTTGACCTCGTACCAGATCACGAGCTGGTGAATGAGTTCGGCCAGTCCGAACGTGAAGATCACGAAATGCAGACCGCTGAGCCGCAGCGTGGAAAGGCCGACGATGACGGCCATCAGTGCGCCGATCGCGGTCGCGATCAGCAGCACTAGCGGCCAGGAAAGCAGTTCGCCGAGCACGGCCACCGTATAGGCGCCGACCCCGAAAAACGCCGTCGTCGCCAGCGAGACATAACGCGTCGGTCCGGAGAACAGGCCCCATGCGGTCGCCAGCACGGTAAATTGCAAGAGGCCGATCGCGAGCGCGAGATAGTACGCATCGACGTACATTGGCAGCAGCGCCAGCACGGCAAGGCCAACGCAGGCCGCGAGCGCGGCGGCAAGGCGCATTGCGCTCATCGCTGCGCCCTCCCGAACAGCCCCGCCGGCTTGACCAGCAGGACGCCGAGGAACAGCGCAAAATTCACCGCCAGCGTCAGGCCCGGATCGACGAAGGTCGCGACCAGCGATTCACTTAAGCCCAGCGCCAGTCCGGCGACGAGACAACCGAGCAGATTCCCGACGCCGCCCATCACGACCACGATCAGCGCCTTCATGGTGAAGATCACGCCCGACGAAGCGCTGAATGTCAGAAACATGCTGATCAGAACGCCGGCTGCAGCCACCAGCGCGCCGCCTAGCGCGAATGCGAATGCGGACGTCCTGACCACATCGATCGCCACCAGCTGCGCGGCCATGGGGTCGACCGCAACCGCGCGGATCGATGTGCCGAGCCGGGTGCGGGTCAGCGCCAGATACAGCGCCAGCCCGACGGCGACCGCGAGGCCGAACGCGATCAGCCGGTTCAATGCGAGGATTTCACCGAACAGGCTGACCGGGATCGCCAGGAAGGAGTAGCTGAAGTAGGCGCCGCCGAACATCGACAGCATGATGCCCTGGACGATGAACATCATGCCGAAGGTCGCCAGAATGCTGTCGACTTCGAGCGCGCCCCGCGTCCTTGCCCTGCGCACCAGTGGCGTGAGCAGGACGCGGTACAGCAACAGGCTCACGCCGAAACCGGCGGGAATGACGAGCGCCAGTCCAAGCAACGGGTTCAATGCCCATCCCGTGAACAACCAGTAGGACGCAAAGGCTGCCGCGACGAGAAACTCGCCGTAGGACAGGTTCATGATCCGCGCCACGCCATATTGGAGCGTCAGCCCCATGGCGATCAGCGCGTACATGCCCCCGAGCATCAGGCCGGTGAAGATGGCGTTCGTCATCTACTCAGTGCCGTCTGGACCAATCGCCGATCACGGCGCCTTCCATGCCGGCTTCGGAATAACAGGCGTACGCGCCCCTTCGTTGCTGGCCGGTGCGACGCCGTAGAATTCGCCGTCCTGCCACTGCCCGACCCACCAATATCTGGTCGGCAGGTTGTTCTCGAACTTGACCTTGCCGATGATGGTATCGAAGGTCCCGGTCTGCAGATCCTTGATGACGGCCTCACGGTCGATCTTGCCTACGCGTTCGATCGCCTGCTGCAGCATCTGCAGGCTGGCGTAGGTCACCGCACTGGCCCAGCGATCCGGCTCCGCGCCGTTCGCCGCTGCCGCCTTGTGGCGCGCCAGGTAATCCTTGATCGGCGCACTGTCGCCGCTCCAGCCGCCGATCCCCATCACGCCCTGCGCATTGGCGCCAAACTTCTGCTTGAACAGCGGGAAAGCAGTACCGACGCCGGTGTAGAAGATTTTTGGATTGAAGCTTGCGATCCGCGCCTGTTCGGTGATCCCGAGCGTATCCGGCGGGTAGCTGAACGCGATGAAGACATCCGGATTGAGCGCCTTGACCTCGTTGACGATCGGGCTGAGGTCTTGCGTGCCGACCGGATAGGTCTTGTCATAGGCCAGCTTGAAATTGGCTTTTGCCAACGCCGGACGCGCGGCGCCCGACAGATCAATGCCAAAACCGTCGGCGACGCTGACCATGGCGACGGTGTCGCCGATCTTGCCTTCGGTGCGCAGCTTGACCAGCAGATCCACCAGCGTGTTGGCAGCGCCGGCGCTGGTGCCGAGCAGCCAGAAACTGTTGGGCCAGCGTTTGGCCAGTTCAGGCGCGCGGTCGGTCACCGCCGTGGATGCGAGATGCGGATAGCCGGCCTTGTTGAGGATCGGCCCGACCGCGAGATTGAGGCCGGTGCCCCACGGCGGCAGGATGAAGTCAACCTTGTCCTGGGTGATCAGCCGCTCGAGCGACCGCGCCGCTTCTTCGGCGCTGGAGCGATCGTCATATTGGACAACCTCGATCGGCACCCGCTTGTCACCGAGCTTCAGGCCGCCCGCGGCGTTCACTTCCTTCACCCACATTTCGTAGTTCGGCAGCGTCGTCACCGCAGCACCGCCGGCATTGGGGCCGGTGCGCGAAAGCGCGTAGCCGATCTTGACCGAGCTTTGTGCCAGTGCCGGTCCGTCGGCTGCGAAAAGGGCCGCCCCGGTGACGGCGAGTAATCCCGCTGCGAAGCGGGTGACTGATGACCCCATGTTCTCCTCCCAGAGACTTTTGCGTCCATCGCCTTGGAGCGGCGTTCGACCGGATGCAGCCTATGGGAGCGCTCGGGGCATAGAATTGGACGTATCCGGGGATTGATTGTATCCTTCCGTCAAAGAGCGCCTGCGACAAGCGGTAGATTGTCACGGTTGGGGGATGCCATGCAGTTGGGTTCGGGGCTGGAAGCCTTTGCGGAGAAGCCGATTCCGGCCCTCCATGCGGAGCGGTTTTCCGCCAGCCTTGCGCCGGCCCAATGGGTCATTCGTCAGCGCGGACTTCGCCGTTCCCACCTCATGGTGATCGAGGCGCGGCGCGGCGCCGTCGCGCTGCGTGGCACCCATGTCGCATTTGAGGCGCCGGCGCTGCTCTGGCTGCCGGCCGATCTCGAGGGCGATCTGCAGGTCGAAGCCGGCGCGCAAGGCTATCTGATCGCGATCTCCGAAGACTTTCTCACCAAAACCGTCGCCGGCAGCGCCGAGGCGCTTCACCTCCGCCGCACCATCGACCGGCTTGTGCTCTTGAAGGCGGGACAGGTCGGCGAAGCTTTCAACGCCGTGATCCATGGCTGCGATGCGCTGGTGCGCGAACTGCATTCTCCCGGGCGCGGCACCGCGACGATGATGTCATCTCACGTGCTGCTGCTTTGCCTGCATCTGTGGCGCTCCGTCATCTCAGGTGAAGCGCCCGACGAAGCCGCGCACCGAGGTGACGGCACCCGCCTGGTCGGAAATTTTCTGCAGATGGTCGAATTGCATTACCGCGATGGCTGGCAGGTCGCGCGCTATGCGGCCGCACTTGGCGTTACCGAGGACAAGCTGCACGCCCACTGCAAACGCGAGAAAGGCGTCAGCCCTCGCGCCGTCGTGCATCTGCGACTGATCGAGGAAGCCTGCACGCGCCTGCAGCAACTCGATCTTCCGGTCGAGCAAATCGGTTACGGTCTTGGATTTCGTGATCCCGGTTATTTCAGCCGGTTCTTTCGCAAACACCAGGGTGTTTCACCGGGCGCCTACCGGCGTCGTTCTCGACTGGAGCAAATGCGGCGCGGCGCATCTTACGCAGCCTGGCCGTAGGACATAGCGTTTTCAAGCGAAGCATGTCCTCGGACTTGATCCGGGGATGGGTACCGGTTCGCGTCAAGAAAACGCGTCAAAAAAATAGAGCCTTAGAACGGGTGAACCGAGAGCGAGCCGAAAACGATGGCCGCGATGAGCGCGAGCGAGCTATAGAGCGCGGCGGTATGGAATCCCGTTCCGGTCCGCCGGGACAGGGAACGTGCATAAATGTGCAGGCGGGCCTCCGCCGATAGTTCGCGCATCGTCGATCTCCAACGCAGCATGGGCTGCATATGGAATATCGTTCGCGCCAACTTGCAAGCGGGCCCGAAAAATAGTGATACGGCCCCTCCTCCGGACTCACTTTCCAGTGAAAAATTCTCTCGACCGAATTCGGGTGAGAATTTTATTCGGGCCGATTTGAGCGAATTGGAACCCGCGGGGCTACGATTGTGCCCCCTCAGTAAACGTCCTGCTGGAACCGGCCCTTTTTCTTGAGTTCCGCGACGAACAGGACGGCCTCGTCGGTGGATCGGGCGCCGAACTGGGCGACGATATCGACCAGCGCGCGCTCGACGTCCTTGGCCATCCGCTTGGCGTCGCCGCAGATGTAGACGTTGGCGCCCTCGGCGAGCCACGTCCACACCTCGCGGCCGACTTCGCGCATGCGGTCCTGCACGTAGAACTTCTTGTCGCCGTCGCGCGACCACGCCAGCGACAGCCGCGTCAACAGCCCCGACGTCTTCATCGCGTTGAGTTCGTCCTGGTAGAAGAAGTCGCAGTCGCTGCGCTGATGGCCGAAGAACAGCCAGTTCTTGCCGGGCGCGCCGGTGGCGCGGCGATCATGCAGGAAGGCGCGGAACGGCGCGATGCCGGTGCCCGGCCCGATCATGATGATCGGAATTTTCGGATCCTCCGGCAGCGCAAAGCCGTGGGCCTTCTGCACATAGACCTTGACCTCGTCGCCGGGCTGGATGCGTTCGGCGAGGAAGGTGGAGGCAAGGCCGAGCCGCTTGCGCTTGTTGATGACGTAGCGAACGCAGTCCACCGTCAGCGAGAGTTTTCCAGGCGTCGCATTGTGCGACGAAGAGATCGAATAGAGCCGCGGCTGCAACGCTTCCAGCGCTTCGACGAAGGCTTCGGGATGCGGCCGCACGTTGGGAAATTTCTGCAGCACCGCCATCACGTCGAGCGTCGCGGCATCGCCGTCGGGATCCTCGCCCTGCGCCAGCGCCCTCGCCTTCTCGCGCTGCGCGCCGCCGGTAAGGTAGGAGATCAGTTCGAACAGCGAATCCGGCGCCGGCGCCAGCGAGACGTCGTCGAGCAACACTTCGCGCAAGGTCTTGCCACGGACTTCGGTGGTGTGCGAGGCGCCGAGCAAGGCAATGATTTGATCGACATTGCCGAGATCGTTGCGGGCGAAGATGCCAAAGGAATCGCCGACGACATAATCGAGCCCGCAGCCCGACAGGTCGAAGTCGATGTGCCAGGTTTCCTTTTCCGATTGGCCCTTGTTGAGCAGATAGCGCCCGAGGAATTTTGCCGGCGCGGGATTGTCGCGCGAGCGTCCGGGTTCGCCAACGACCGCGGGCGCGGCAGCGGCGGGTGCTGCGGCAGCCGCCGATGGCGACGCGGCCGGCGCCTTGTCCAGTTCTTCATACAGCGATTTCAGCATCCGGGCGGTTTCCTTGCCGCCGGGGACGCAGAGATTGAGCCGCGCCTCGGTCTTGCCGGCGATCGCGTCCGAATAGTCGTTGCAATTGTAGCCACACTGGCCGCAATCCTGCTGCGCCATCGCCGCCATCATCTTCCGCCGCAATGGACGGCCTTCCGCGAGTTTCATGCGGTCGGCAATCGGCATGGTCTGGTCGTGCCACGGCGCGCCGTCATCGACATCGCCGCCATCCATGACGGCAGCACCCTGCTCGGCCGACAACGGCGTCGGCGCATCGGACAAGAGACCGGCAAAAAACCCGTTCAGCCACGAGCGCTGCGCTTCGGAGAACGGCGCGCTGGAGGGAATGATCTCGATCTTGGGTGGCGGCGTGATCTGGTTCATGAGGACACCTTCACGAGGACATCTGGGCTTCGGCCAGCTTGCGCAACGTCTCGCCGTCATGGCGGCGCGCAAACGTCAGGAAGGTTTCATCAGGCGAAGCGCGATGCGCCAGATAGGCCTTCAACAGCCGCTCGACATAGACAGGCACCTCCTCCGCCGTGACATCGTGAAACACCTCCTGCCCGACATCGGCGTCCGGACCGAAGCCGCCGCCCGTAAAGACATGAAAGCCATCGACCGTGTCGTCGGTATCGCCGACCGGGATACGCGCGCCGATCATGCCGATATCGCTGATGTAATGCTGCGCGCAGGAATGGTGGCAGCCGGTGAGATGGATGTTGATCGGCGTCTCGATCGGCACCTTCGGATCGCACCAATCCGCGATCCTGGCGGCCGTGCGCTTGGTGTCGGCAAGGCCGAATTTGCAGCCCGCGCGGCCGGTGCAGGCAATCAGGCCGGCGCGGAGTTCAGAGGTCCCGATCGCCAGCCCGATCGCTTCGATCGCGGCCGTAGCCAGCGCGACCTTGTCGTCGGGCACCCCCGGAATCAGCAGGTTCTGCCAGACCGTAAGGCGGATATCGCCATCGCCGAGATCCTGCGCGATCCTGGCGAGGCCGCGCATCTGCTCGCAGGTCACTTTGCCGAGCGGCAGTGCGACGCCGATCCAGTTCAGGCCTTCCTGCTTCTGCTTGTGCACGCCGATATGGGCCGTGCGCTCGAAATTGGGCCGTGGCGCCAGCGCCTCCGCCGGCACGCGCGTGAACGCGTCGCCGAGTTTCTCCTCGACCAGCACAAGGAATTTTTCCATCCCCATGCCGTCGATGACATATTTCAAACGCGCCTTGAGCCGGTTGGTGCGGTCCCCGAGATCGATGAAAACACGGACGATGGCATCCGACACCCTGGTCGCATCGGCCGGCTTGACGATGATTCCGGTATCGGCGGCAAAATCCCGGTGGCCCGTGATGCCGCCGATGCCGAGCTTGAACCAGACGCCGGGCTCGACGCCAAAACCGTCTTTCACCTCGACGGCGGAAAACGCGATGTCGTTGGTGTCTTCGAGCACCGCGATCTTGCCGGCGCCGTCGAAGGCGACGTTGAACTTGCGCGGCAGCCCCGTCAGCGAGCGGTCGTTCAGGACGTGATAATGCCACTCGCGGGCGTATTCGCGGGTGTCCAGAATTTCCTGCGGATCGATCCCCGCCGTCGGCGTCCCCGTGACGTTACGGATGTTGTCGGCGCCGGAGCCGCGCGAACACAGGCCGAGGTCCTGAATGCCTTCGATGAGTGCCACGGCGTTCTTCGGCGGGATTTCGCGCACCTGCAAATTCGCCCGCGTGGTGACGTGGCAGAACGGGCCGCACAGCTGTTCGGCGAGGTCCGCCATGCCGGCAAACTGCCAATGCTTCATGATGCCGTTCGGGATCCGCAGCCGGCACATGTAGGAGTCCTGCGCCGGTCCTACATAGAACAGGCCGTAATAGCGCCAGCGGAAATTGTCCGCCGGCGACGGCCGCGCATCGACCAGCGCCTGTTGCTTCAGCCGCGGATAGGCATCGAACGGATGCTCCTCGCGCTTCCACTTTTCCTGCTCGACGAGTTTCTTGCCGGAGGCGGTAACCCTGTCCTGCGCCTTGACGTGCGCGGCCTCAGGCCCGCTCGGCTCGGCATTCGCCTTGCTGCCCGAACCGCCGCCGAGCCCGCGCCCGACGCTGCTGATCTGCAGGCCGGTGGTGAAGCCTTCGAGGTAGCGCTTCTGCTCGTCGGTAAAGTCGACTGTGAGCGTTTCCATTTTCATCTGACGTGACGAAGCTCCTGCGGCCACGATCGGTGGCGTCAACGAATGGGTTTGACCGTTTGGAACTCGGCGCAGCCGCGGTGCCGGGCTTTTGCTCCTGTTCGGTCCGACCAGCTTCGTTGCTGCGGAAATCCATCTTGGACTTGAGCCGACCGACATCCGCGCCGGTTTGGCTGCACTGCAACATACAAGTTGCGTGCCAAACCGATTTCGTAAAACTTATTTAAAATATCAAAGCGTTGGAAATAGGCTGGTGAAACTCTGAAGCTCGCTTCACAGCGACTTGGAAGGCAGCCAGCTCAATTATTAGGCAGTTTATATCAATGCCTAGTTTTGCCTCATCAAGGTCAGGCTTTCACGGCTTCCAGCGACCGATCTCGAACGCCGCCAGATGTCCGGCGATATCGTCGGGGGTGAAGGCGGGACCGGCAAAGGCGCCGACCGCGTCGGAACCGTTACCGAGCTTTGCTGGCTGTCCCAAGGCGGCGTCATAGAGATCCGGCCTGAACACCCCCATGGCGGTCTTGAGCGCGTCCGGCCGCATCGCCGTCTGCCCCCAACGCACCATCTGGGCGTAAAGCCAGGCGGCCTGTACGGGATCGGGCCGTGCGGCGCCCTCGCGTCCGACCAGCAGATAGCGGCTGCTTTCGCGGATCTTGCCGTCGGGGGAAATCTTCAACCGGCCATCCAGCGTCCGCAGGATCACTTCGGCATCGACGCCGATATATTCCGGCTTCGCGAGGATATGCGCCGCCTCGCTGCGATTGTCCGGTTGCTCGATGAAATGCGCGGCGCGCGAGGCCGCCCGGATCAAGGCCGCCAGGACTTCCGGATTCTTGTCCGACCAGCTTTGCCTGACCGCAAGCACCTTTTCCGCGGCACGCACCAGGATGTCGGAGACGAAGTGCAGGATGTGACCGACGCCGAGATCGACGGCCACCGAATTCCAGGGCGCGCCGACGCAGAACGCATCGACATGCCCGTTGGCCAGGCTGTCCACCATGTAGGGCGGCGGCAGCACCACCAGATGGACGTCCTCGTCGGGATCGACCCCGCCCGCCGCCATCCAGAAGCGAAGCTGGTAGTTATGGGTCGAGAACGGAAATGTCATGCCGAACGTCAGCGGCTCCGCGCCGGCCTTGCGCCGCGCAGCCACCAGCCGAGAGAGCGCCTGCGCCGTCACCAGCGGATTGCGCGGGTCGCCGTCGATTTCGCCCATGATCGCCGCGTGCAGGGCCGGCGATATCGTGATCGCATTGCCGTTGAGCCCGAGATTGAACGGCGCCACGATCGGCACCTTGACGTGGCCGAGGCCGAGACTCGAGGCGATCGCTACCGGCGCCAGCAGGTGCGCCGCGTCGAACCGGCCGATATTGAGCTTGTCGCGCACATTGGACCACGACACTTCGCGCGTCAGCGTGACATCGAGCCCCTCGGCGGCGGCAAAGCCCTTGTCGACGGCAATGATCAGCGCGGAGGCGTCAACCAGCGGGATGAAGCCGATATGCAGCGGTGTGGTCATTTCAGCAGCTCCGACGCGGTCAGGATCGACTGCGCGATCTCGCCGATTTTCTTCTTTTCGCGCATCGCGGTGGACCGCATCAGCACGTAGGCCTCGTCTTCCGTGAGCCCCTTCACTTTCATCAGGATTCCCTTGGCGCGGTCGATGACCTTGCGTTCCTCCAGCGCGGATTTGGTGCGGTCGAGTTCGTCCTGCAGCTTGGAAAAAGCATTGAAGCGCGAGATGCAGAGGTCGAGGATCGGTTTGATCCGCTCCTTCTTCAGGCCGTCGACGATATAGGCGGAGACGCCGGCATCGACCGAGGCCTGGATCGAGGCGGAATCGCTCTGGTCGACGAACATGGCGATCGGGCGGCGCACGGCGCGGCTGACCTGGAACATCGCCTCCAGCACGTCGCGGCTGGGGTTTTCCAGGTCGATCAGGATGACATCAGGGTCTTCGGAATAGATCCGCGCCAGCAGGCTCTGCATTTCGCTGATATGGACCACGCGGGTAAAGCCCGCCTCCCGCAGCCCCTCTTCGAGAATGGCCGCGCGGATCGGGCTTTCGTCGACAATGACGATTTTCGGTGACGACTCAGCGCTCATCGATCAACTCTTAACCCGGCAAAGGCATCCATAGCACGTCAAAAGCCCCCGCAAAGCCTTGTATTTATGGGCAATTGGGACTAGCTCGTGCTGATCAATCAGGCAGATAAGATATGCAACAGGCCGCCGCGCCCAAGATCAGCTTTGTTTCATTGGGATGCCCCAAGGCGCTGGTGGATTCCGAGCGCATTATCACGCGGCTGCGGGCCGAAGGCTATGAACTGGCGCGCAAGCATGACGGCGCCGACATCGTTATCGTTAACACCTGCGGGTTCCTGGACAGCGCCAAGCAGGAATCGCTCGGCGCCATCGGCGAGGCGATGGCGGAGAACGGCAAGGTCATCGTCACCGGCTGCATGGGTGCGGAACCGGAGCAGATCGAGGCCGCCTATCCGGGCGTGCTCTCGATCACGGGTCCGCAGCAATATGAGAGCGTGCTGGACGCGGTGCACCGGGCGCTGCCGCCGGTCCATAATCCGCATCTCGACCTGGTGCCGCCGCAGGGCGTCAAGCTGACGCCGCGGCACTACGCCTACCTGAAGATTTCCGAAGGCTGCAACAATCGCTGTAGTTTCTGCATCATCCCGAAGCTGCGCGGCGACCTGGTATCGCGCCCGGCGGGTGACGTGCTGCGCGAGGCAGAAAAACTGGTCGCCGCCGGCGTCAAGGAACTGCTTGTGATCTCGCAGGACACGTCAGCCTACGGCATCGACATCAAATATGCCGAGAGCCCGTGGCAGGACCGCCAGGTCCGCGCCAAGTTCTTCGACCTCGCAAAAGAACTCGGCGAACTCGGTGCCTGGGTACGGCTGCAATATGTCTACCCCTACCCGCATGTCGACGAGGTCATCGGCCTGATGACC
Organism: Bradyrhizobium sp. AUGA SZCCT0222; assembly: GCF_018130205.1. Classification (NCBI taxonomy): domain Bacteria; kingdom Pseudomonadati; phylum Pseudomonadota; class Alphaproteobacteria; order Hyphomicrobiales; family Nitrobacteraceae; genus Bradyrhizobium; species Bradyrhizobium sp. AUGA SZCCT0222. Next base: position 164,166 of record NZ_JAFCLX010000001.1, on the reverse strand, counting down.
GAGGGCAAGGTTTTGCCCTATCTCGACATTCCCTTTCAGCACGCGAGCCCGGAAGTGCTCAAGGCGATGAAGCGCCCGGCGGCGCAGGAAAAGACGCTGGCGCGGATCAAGAAGTGGCGCGAGCAATGTCCCGAGCTGACCCTGCGCTCGACCTTCATCGTCGGCTTCCCCGGCGAAACCGATTCCGATTTTGCTTATTTGCTCGATTGGCTCGAGGAAGCCGAGATCGATCGCCTCGGCTGTTTCAAATATGAACCGGTCGCCGGCGCGAGCTCGAATGCGATCGGCAGTCCCGTGCCCGACGAGATCAAGCAGGAGCGCTGGAACGCGCTGATGGCGCGGCAGCAGAAGATTTCGGCGCGGCGCCTGAAGCGCAAGGTCGGCACGCGGCAGCAGATCATCATCGACGAGGTCGGCACGACAGTCTCGAAGGGCCGCTCCAAGGCCGACGCCCCCGAGATCGACGGCGCGGTCTACGTCTCCAGCCGACGGCCGCTACGAGTCGGCGAAATCGTCACCGCCAAGATCGAACGTGCGGACCAGTACGACCTGCACGGCAGCATCGCGGGATTCTGACCCTTCCGCTCAACTCGACAGCCACGCCGGCACCCATCGTTCGGGCCGGGGTGCGCGGACAAGGTCGGTTCGCGCCTCAGCAATTGCGACGGGAACGTCGTTGATCGCCGGACGCGTCTCATAGTCGAAGCGCGGCAGGATGCGGCCATCGGCGCCCATCGAAAACGACATCGAATACCAAAGGCCGAGATCGGGTTTCGCCCGCCACATGTCGTCGCGCAGACCGCGCAGCAATGGCTCAATCGCGACGACTTCTTCGATCGGCTGGCGGCCGCGATCCAGCACGCGCACCTGATACTGCTGGCCCGCGATCGCGACCTCGAACATCGTGCGATCCCATGGCGTCTTGCCAGGTGGCCGATGCGCAATCAACTGATCCGCCAGCTTGGTCATCGCCGGATGCGTTTCCCAAAACGCCTCGCGATCCCTGCACCATTTCTCCATCCATTGGCCGAAGTCCGGTAGCCCGGTCGGCGGCTCCGTCAAACTCCGCAAGTCCCTCACGCGGAAACGTTTGGCCAACCAATCGGCGAGTTCGTGCGTCTCGTCCTCTGCGTCTTCGTGCGGAGTAAAGTCGGTCCACACCACGTCTTCCTCAAATCGCTGGATTGCGATCTTGGCCAGCAAGCCCTCGAGCGACGCCGCGATGATTTCGTATTGGCCTTCGGAGCCTAGCACCACGATCGGCGCATTGGCGACGCTGGTGCCGGCCCCGTACCAGGCTCCGACGACCGAGCCTTCCGGCAACCGCGCAAACAGCGCGAACTGGTCGCGCAGCGGGCTGCCGTCGACGATCGGCGCATTGTCGGAAAAGTCTCCGACAAGCTCGTAGCAGCCGGCATTGCCCCAATCGCGCCCCTTGAGCCAGCCAGCAAAATCAATCAGCAATGGCGGCGCCTCGGTTCCCGGCGGAAATGCCCTGCTGATGCTGTCGATATCGATGGGATAGGAATAGTCGTCGGACACTGGGATGACCTTGTGCGGTTGGTGGGCCCGCCTTGGTCGGCTCCATCATCGAACCGGTTCAACTGCTAAACCTGGAAATGAACCGATCCGGGCCCTGGTCTCACAAAGGCAGACAATTTGAAAAATTGGCTGCACGGGTCAGAGCGAGATCGAAGATGGCGAGTTTTAATAGGACCACGACTGGCTTTGGTGCCGCAAAGGCCATCGTGTGTCTGGCGACGGTGCTCACGGCCATGCCGGCTTTCGCGAAGCCACCGTCCCCCGCGGCGACGGCCCGAAGCTCCTGCTTTAGCGGCGGCAAGGCCACCCCTGACCAGATTATCGCAGGCTGCACCGGCGTGATCGCGGCGAAAGGTACCAAGCCCAAAGACCTCGTCGGCGCCTACCTCAATCGTGGCGCCAACTACCTGACCAAGAACGACAGCGACCGCGCCATTGCCGATTTCAGCGAACTGATCCGGCGCAATCCCAAGCTTGGCGGCGCCTACACCAACCGTGGCGAAGCCTGGCGTCGCAAGGGCGAGGTTGACAAGGCGATCTCCGATCTGGACCGCGCGATCGCGCTCGATCCGAAGGGATCGTTCGCCTGGTTCAACCGTGGAATCACCTACAGCGACAAGGGTGAACCGGAAAAGGCGATCGCCGATTATAATCAGGCGATCCGGCTCAATTCGATCGATCCCTGGTACTACAACAACCGCGGCAACTCCTATGGCGACATCAACGAGTTCAGCCGCGCGATGTCCGACTATGATCACGCGATCAAGCTCGATCCGAAATTCGCACTTGCCTATTTCAACCGCGGCACCGCCTATTGGAATCACGGCGACGAAGCCCGCGCGCTCGCCGACTTGAACACTTCAATCCGGCTCGACCCGAACTACGCCGCCGCCTATGGCAACCGGGCGCGCCTGTTCAGGGGCAAAGGCGAGATCGAACGCGCGCTCGCCGATCTGGACCAGTCGCTGCGGCTGGCGCCTGATGAATATCGCGATGCCTACGCGCGCGGTCTTATTCACTTTGACCGTCACGACTTTTCACAGGCGCTGTCCGACTTTGATCAGGCGATCCGGTTCAATCCGAAATACGCCGCCGCGCTCAACGCCCGGTGCCTGACACGGGCCATTCTCGGCCGTCCGCAGGAAGGGCTTGCAGACTGCCGCGAGTCGCTGAGGCACAGGCCGGACGATGCCCAGACGCTCGACAGCCGCGCCTTCTGCTATCTCAAGCTCGGCCAATTCGACGCGGCGATCGACGGTTTCACGGTTGCGCTCGGCGTCGATCCGAAATTGGCGAACTCGCTGTACGGCCGCGGCATAGCCAAGCGGAAAAAGGGCGATGAAAGCGGCGCGGAGAGCGACATGGCCGCCGCCAGGGCGATCAAAGCCGACATATCAGAGGAATTCCGCCACTATGGGATCGAGTGATGACCAGCTCCCGCTTGACACAACCGACCATTCGGCTGTATGGGCCTGCGCCATGACATTGAACCGGACCAACCGCCGCGCAGCTTTCCGTCGTCGCTCTTGCGACGATGATGGGCTGCGCCATGTCCGACGACACCGCTGATCAACTAGTTCAGCAACGTTTTCGAGAAGGCCGCACCCGAAAAGTGCGGCCTTCTTGCGTTTCGGCCTGCCCTTTCACCCAAAACCAACGAGGAGTTCGACATGACCAACGCTACCCAACCGTTCGACGCATTGATGAACATCACCGCGCGGCCCCCCACCGTCTTCGTCAAGGGCGAAGGCGCCTATCTGTGGGACGACAGCGGCAAGCGCTATCTCGATTTCATGCAGGGCTGGGCGGTCAATTGCCTCGGCCATTCGCCTGCTATCGTCGCCGACGCGATTGCCGCGCAGGCAAAACTGCTGTTGACGCCGAGCCCGGCGTTCTTCAACGAGCCCAGCCTCAAGCTCGCCAATGCGCTGGTTGCCAACAGCTGCTTCGACCAGGTGTTCTTTGCGAATTCGGGAGCGGAAGCCAACGAGGGCGCCATCAAGCTCGCGCGCAAATTTGGCACGCTGTACAAGGGCGGCGCGCATGAGATCATCACCTTTGCTGGCGGCTTCCACGGCCGCACGCTCGCCACCATGTCGGCGTCGGGCAAGAAGGCTTTCGAGCCGCTGTTCGAGCCCAAGGTCACCGGATTTCCAAAGGCGCAGCTCAACGATCTCGATTCCGTCAAGCGGTTGATCTCGAGCAAGACCGTTGCGGTCATGCTGGAGCCGATCCAGGGCGAAGCCGGCGTTTGGCCGGCGACCGATCAATTCCTCAGGGAGTTGCGGGCGCTGACCCAGGAGCGCGGCCTGCTGCTGATCGTCGACGAGATCCAGACCGGCATGGGCCGGACGGGAAAACTGTTTCACTACGAGCATGCCGGGATCGAGCCCGACATCATGACGCTCGGCAAAGGCATCGGCGGCGGTGTGCCGCTGGCGGCATTGCTGGCGACCGAATATGCGTCCTGTTTCGAGCACGGCGACCAGGGCGGCACCTTCAACGGCAATCCGCTGATGTGCGCCGCGGGCCTTGCGGTGCTCGAACACGTCGCAACACCCGACTTCCTGAAGCAAGCCGTTGACGCCGGTCTGTTCCTGGAAAGCGAATTGCAGAAACTGTCGGCGCGCCACGGTCTCGGCAACGTGCGCGGCCGGGGGCTATTGCTGGCGCTCGATCTCAAACTGCCGATCGGCGCCTCGATCGTCGCGCAGGCATTTGCGGATGGCGTGCTGCTCAACTCGCCGCAGCCGGACGCGCTGCGGTTCATGCCGGCGCTCAACGTCACGCGCGAGGAGATCTCGATGATGATCGATTGCCTGGATACGGTGCTGACCCAGATGGGAGCGGCGCGGATGGTGGCGTAGCTCTAAGTCGTCGTCCCGGCGAACGCCGGGACCCATACGCCGCGGCCGTTGTAATGGCACGCGGTCTCTATCGCCTTTTTTCTATCGATGGATCACGCGGTATGGGTCCCGGCGTTCGCCGGGACGACACCAATTGAAAGAGTTTGAAACCTCACGGCCGCAAAATAATCGCCCCGGTTGTCGCCCTGCCCTCCAGGTCGGTGTGCGCCTTGGCGACATCCTTCAGCGCATAAGCGTGGTTGATCGGAACGTGCAGTTTGCCGTTGATGACGGCGGCAAACAACGTGTCGGCGCCCTCCAGCAGGTCGCGGCGGGTGCTGACGTAATCGTTGAGTTTCGGCCGCGTCGCAAACAGCGAGCCGTGGTTGTTGAGCTCGGCGAGCGCGAACGGAGGCACCGGGCCCGAGGCATTGCCGAAGCTGACGAACAGGCCGCGCGGCCGCAGGCAGGACAGCGAGCCCGGGAACGTGGTCTTGCCGACGCCGTCATAGACGACGTCGCACAGCTCGTTGCGGCTGATCTGCTTGACGCGCGCGACAAAGTCCTCCTCGTTGTAGAGGATGACGTGGTCGCAACCATTGGCGAGCGCGAGGTCGGCTTTCGCCTTGGTGCCGACGGTGCCGATCACATGCGCGCCGAGCGCTTTCGCCCATTGGCAGGCCAACAGGCCGATGCCGCCGGCGGCCGCGTGGATCAGCACGCGATGGCCGGGCTCGACCTTGAAGGTCTTGTGCAGGAGGTACCAGACCGTCAGGCCCTTGAGCATCAGCACCGCGCCCTGCTCGTAGGTGATGTGGTCGGGCAGCTTGACCAGCTTGTCCGCCGGGATCACGCGTTCAGAGGCGTAACCGCCGAGATTGAAATAATAGGCGACGCGGTCGCCGGGATGGAAGTTGGTGACACCAGGACCGACCGCCACCACCTCGCCCGCGGCCTCATTGCCGGGGATGAATGGCAGCCCCGGCGCCTTGTAGAGACCGGTGCGGAAATACACGTCGATGAAGTTCAGGCCGACGGCGTGCTGGCGCATGCGGACCTCGCCCGGTCCCGGTGCCGGCGCGTCGACGCTCTCATACACCAGGGCTTCCGGCCCCCCTACCTTGTGCACGCGCACGGCCTTGACCATGACCTTTTCTCCCTCGGTGTCGGCTTCAAGCGCCCCGGCTCGTGGCGGAGCGAAAGCCATCAAGGCCGTATTGTCAACTCGCGGGGGCCTAAACCCGCTGTTTGACGACTTTTTTGCGATTGCGCCGGGCCAGCACGTTGAACAATTCCACCGCGGCCGCGAACACGATGGCAAAATAGATGTAGCCGCGCGGGATGTGGAATTTGAATCCGTCCGCCACCAGCGCCACGCCGATCAGCACCAGGAACGCCAGCGCCAGCATCTTGGTGGTGGGGTGATCGGCCACGAACTTCGCCACCGGTCCTGACGAAACGTACATGATGAAGCAGGCGATCACGACGGCGGCCACCATGATCTCGATATCCTCCGCCATGCCGATCGCGGTGATGATCGAATCCAGCGAGAACACCAGGTCGACGACGATGATCTGCATGATCACCCAGAAGAATACGCTCGCGCTCGGCTTGGCCTCGGGCTCGGCCTCACGCGCCTCCACTTCGGCGTGAATTTCATGCGTCGCCTTCGCGATCAGGAACATGCCGCCGCCGATCAGGATGATGTCACGCCAGGACAGCGTCACGCTTTTCACGGTCAGCACAGGTTCGGTCAGACCGATCAGCCACACCAGCACGCTGAGCAACATGATGCGGAACACCAGCGCCAGCAGCAAACCGATCTGGCGCGCGCGATTGGCCTGCTCCGGCGGAAGCCTTGAGACGATCACCGACAGGAAGATGACGTTGTCGATTCCGAGGACGATTTCGAGCGTGGTCAACGTCAGCAACGCCACCCATGCTTCCGGGCTGGTCAGTAATTCCATCATGCCTTGAACGATTTCAGTTTGCGGATCACGGCATCGCTGCCGGCGACGTAGATGGCGATCGCGCAGAGTCCGACGGTAATGGGAATGCCAACGGCGAAGTCGCAGGCAATGGTGTGGGCCGCCAGCACGGCCCATGCCGCCAGCAGCCACATGGTCAGCCAGCGCAGGCGCACGACGCGGATCGGATGCAGCACGTGGAACGGCGCGAAGGTCAGCGCGATCAGGATCGCTACGCCAAGAGTGGCAAGCGCCGGCGATGGATGCAGCAGAAACAGATAGAATGCCGCGACGTTCCACACCGCCGGAAAGCCGCGGAAATGGTTGTCGGCCGCCTTCATGCGGCGGTCGGCAAAATAGAGCGCGCTCGAGGTCATGATGCCGATGCCGAGCAGCGGCGCCGCCAGCGGCAGCAGCAAGCCGCTCGCGGTGATGGCGTAGGCCGGAACGAACACGTAAGTGATGAAATCGACCACGAGGTCGAGCACCTCCCCCGACCAGTTCGGCTGCAGCCGCACCACGTCGAACTTGCGCGCGAGCGGACCGTCGATGGCGTCGATGATGAGCGCGACGCCAAGCCAGCCGAACATGGCGGCCCAGTGCTCGCGCACCGCCTCCAGCATCGCGATCAGGCCGATGCCCGCTCCAAGCGCCGTGAAGACGTGGACGCCGAATGCGGCCGCCCGCATTCGGGCCGTAGCGGGAGATGCTATTGGTTCTTGTGTCTGGTCCATTGCTCCGGCAGTGCTAACAGGAATCGCCCCGATTTGCATACCGGCGCTTGCGGCGTTCCGCCGCGCGAAGCGGTGAAAACATTTAAGAAGGTCAATGACTTGAAAATGCCGCCGGGAACGTCAATTGTTCCAATATGAACGATGCATCGCCAATTTATGACGCCGTTGTAATCGGCGGCGGACCGGCGGGACTGACCGCCGCCATCGCGCTGGCGGAGACCGGTGCCAGGACTGCCTTGCTGGCCCGCCGCGCGCCCTATGCCGACAACCGCACCACGGCGCTGCTCGGCGCCTCCACCGACCTGCTCGAACGTCTGGATGTCTGGCGCCGCTGCCGGGATCAGGCCGCGGCGCTGCGGACCATGCGGCTCGTCGACGACACCGGCCGCCTGATCCGGGCGCCGGAAGTGCGGTTTGCGTCGCAGGAAATCGGCCTCGACCAATTCGGCTACAACATCGACAACCGGACGCTGATGGCAGCGCTGGAGGAGCGCGCGGCCGAATTGTCCGGCCTGACCCGATTTGACGATGAGGCGGCCGCGGTCGATCCGCAGGATGCGATCGTTGCCATCCACACCCGTGCGGGCGGGTCGCTGTCGGCGCGGCTGGTGATCGGCGCCGACGGGCGGCAGTCCCTGTCGCGCGAGGCCGCCGGCATCGACGTCAAGCGCCGCGACCTGCATCAGTCGGCATTGACCTTCAACATCAGCCATTCAAGGCCGCACAAGAATATCTCCACTGAGTTTCATACCCCGCACGGGCCATGCGTGTTCGTGCCCCTGCCCGGCAACCGCAGCAGCGTGGTGTGGGTTTCCGCGGCAAAGGAAGCGCAGCGGCTGATGGCGCTCGGCGACGACGAACTGTCCGACGCCGCGGAAAAGCAATCGCATTCCATTCTCGGCAGCGTCCGGGTTGAGCCTGGACGCAATCTGTTTCCGCTCACGATCGAAAGTCCAAAGCAGTTCGCCAGCCATCGCGTGGCGCTGGTCGGCGAATCCGCCCATGTGTTGCCGCCGATCGGCGCGCAGGGTCTCAACATGGGTTTGCGCGACGCCGCAGATATCGCCGATATCGCAGGCCACGCGATCTCGATCGGCGAGGATCCGGGCGCGCCGCAGGTGCTGGCGCGCTATCAATCCGCCCGCCGCTCCGATGTCGTCAGCCGGATATTTGCCATCGACCTCGCCAACCGCTCGCTGCTCAGCGACTTCCTGCCCGTGCAGTCGCTGCGCGCGGTGGGGCTGCATCTGATCGGCTCATTCGGTCCGCTGCGGCGGCTCGCCATGCGCGAAGGCCTCGCGCCGACATGGAAGCGCGTGGGCTAGGAAGTAAACCCGCAAAATCGGAGGCCGGCCCCGTGCTCCGCAACGTAGATCATGCTTTCTCGGTGAATGTTATTTCAATTATACGAGCCTTTTCCAGCATAGCTTCGCGACAGGCCTTTTGGAGATTGTCCATGGCCTTTTGATCGCAGCCGCCTAGAGCTTCGTTGCAATCATCGAATATTTTTACGAGGGCGCGGTCAGAGCAGCTTGCTCGAAGTCGGTTGAGCCTTGACCGCATGGCACCTACATCCAACTTCGGCAGCTGGCCGGACTCAACCCATCGCGGAGTAACCGTCTCCCAGCGATCGCCTTTTTTTAGTTGATCAGGCTGCTCGTCAAAATCAATGATGCGACTGATCAGATTGCTCTCATTTTCAACATTATGGCACAGGTCGGAAACGTATTCCAGGAAGCTGATAATTGCTGATGCCTGTTGCGGCGACCACAAGTCGGACCAGTCCGCATAGGCCTTCTTCATCTCTTCGTGCCCCTCCGACATGGCCGTGTAAATGGACCAACAGGACAACAGCAGATCATTCTCCGATTCCGGTTTTCTTCCAATCGTGCTCCAGTCCGCAAATGAATTGCAAATCAGGCTGGTGCCATGTTCGATATCACGGAACGCGACGCGTCGTGCGGGACGCCACTTGCGTGTCGTTTCCCATGCGACCCAGCGCGCCGTCAGTGGAGCCACCAGCAGTGCAGACACGATTGCTCCCAAGAGGGACTGGAAAACACTCCTGAAAATATCCCTGGAAAACCAAATCGGTGAATTGGGGTCGTGAATTACGCTAACAATCCAATCCAACATTGCACTTCTCAAAATTCTAACGCCGAACCTGTCGGCGCAATGATGAAGGTTTGTGTGAACGTATTACCGATGCCGCCCGGTGTGATGGCATAGGGACCTCTCACCAGGCCATCGAGACGATGCTCATATGCTCGAAGCGAATGCGCCGTGTACTACGGCGACGGCCTCGAGAAAGCGGTCTCGGTGCGGGAAGATAAGTAATGCTTCGTCGCCGCTGATCTTCCGCATGCAGCGGGCAAGGACGGCGACAACAGATGTACACAGATCGGGGCTTATTCATCTGGAAGTGATCAGGAAGGCATCACGATTCTTCCCGGTCTTGACCCTGCCTTGGCGCAGCGAACCCGTTCTTGAGAAAGACGTTCAGCGCGAACCGGCTTCAGCTTAGCTTGAGGAGCGCGCCGGATCAGCGCGCCCGTGCCTGTTCGAGGGTTGACGGCATCGTGACCGGGAGGACCGGAGATCAAGCTAGTGCCCACACCGCCACCGCCATCACCCCCGAGGCTAAGACACTGGGAATCGCCAATTTTCTGGCCATCACATATCCCGCGTCATCAGTTGGTTCATCGACCAGAGTGGCCAAATACGTCGCCCGGCGGCGTTGGGCCGTTCGCCAAATATGGGTTGCTCTGATGTCTGCTTCGATCGGTTCGCTCTTCACACGTGGCTCCCAGTGTCTGATGTAGCCACCCTGAACGGCGATTGTTTCAAGCCGTCTTCGTCGATCCCGGAAGATTGTTTCGTCGGTCTCAAATTTGGTTTCATCAGAACGCGTTGCATAGCCTCAGCCATGCGTGGTTATTCTCAAGGAAGCGCCAGCCTTCCGCTCTGGATGAACCACATCACGCTGGTCAGCGTGACGACGGAGGCGAAGGTTCCGATCAGGACGGCGACCGACGCCGGCTCGATCCAGGTGTTGTTCTGCCGCGCGATCACGAACACGTTGAGCGCCGGCGGCAGTGACGCCATCAGGACCGCGGTGGCCGCCCAGGGCTGCGCGAACGGCCCGAACAGCAGCATCAGACCGAACACGATCAGCGGATGGATCAGGAGTTTGACAGCGATCACGCCGGGCACCTCCCAGGGCACGCGATCGAACGGGCGCAACGCGACCGTGACGCCAAGCACGAACAGCGCCGTCGGCGCCGCGGCGTTCTGCAAAAACACCAGCGTGTTGTCGATCGCGACGGGGGGACGAAAATGCAGCGCCGCGGCGAGCGCGCCGGCGCCGGCCGACATGATCAGCGGGTTGAGCACGATCTGCCGTACCACGATGCCGAGCGTGTGCAGCAGCGAGCGATGCTCGCGATCGGTGAACGCGATCAGTATCGGCACGATCGAAAACAGGAAAATGCTATCGCAACAGAAAATCAGCGCGGTCGGCGCCGCCGCCTTGGTGCCGAGCACGGCGAGCGCCAGCCCCGGACCCATATAGCCGATATTGCCGTAAGCGCCGGCCAGCCCAGCCAGGGTGGCCTTGCGCAACGACAGATCGCCGATCACCCGGCCAGTCACCACGGCAACGATGAAGGCGATCACGGTCCCGAGCGTGGTCGCGATCAGGAATGGCGGGTTGTTGAGTTCCGAAAACGGCGTCTTGGCCATGATGCCGAACATCAGGGCCGGCAGCGAGACGTAGAGCAGGAAGAAATTCATCCAGGCCAGCCCCGCCTCCGGCAGCCCCCTGGTCTTGCCGCAGGCAAAGCCGATGAAGATCACCCCGAAATAGGGAATCGCCAGATTGAGGATATCGGCCATGCAATGGGGGTCTTTTTGTCAGCGTTTCATCAATGTTTTCTTGGGGCTGGCGCCAGATGTGCCAGCCGGACTTGAGAGCTAATTCAACCTTTTGCCCCTAGCATCGGCCACAATCATGGTCTATTCGACGAGGTATGATTAAAGCCCGCACCGCCAAATTCCAGATCGGTCAGATCGTCCGTCACCGGGTGTTTTCATTCCGGGGCGTGATTTTCGACATCGATCCGGTATTCAACAATACCGAGGAATGGTGGTTGTCGATCCCTGAGAACGTTCGGCCGCACAAGGATCAGCCGTTCTATCATCTGCTGGCGGAGAATTCGGACTCCGAATACGTCGCCTACGTCTCGGAGCAGAACCTGCTGCCCGACGATTCCGGCGAACCGATCCGGCATTCGCAGGTCGCCGAGATCTTCGTCAAGGACAAGTCCGGCGGCTATCGTCCGCGCAATCCCTCGCTGAACTGATCTGGCTCCATCCAGGCTACAAATCTTCTCCTGAACGAAAAAGGCGCCCGGACCGGGCGCCTTTTTGTTTGTCGATGGAAGCGGCGTTACTTGGCCGCCGGATTGGCATTGCCGGGCGCGCCGCCAGCGGGCGGGTTGGCCTCGAGCTTCTTGCGCGCTTCTTCAGCCCGCTTCTGCAGCTCTTCCTGCAACTTCTGCTGGGTCTTTTCGAATTCCTTGGGGTCGGTCGGCGGGCCGTCATAGGCCTTGGCGAATTCGGCCAGCGGCAGCGGCAGCGTTAGCGGGGCGCCGTTGGAGTTGATCGCCTGAACCACCAGATTCTGGCCCTTCTTCAGGTTGGCCAGCAGTTCCGGGGTCACTTCGTAGTCCGACATGCAACCGTTCTGGAAGCAGATCACATAGGGGCTCTGCGCCGGAGGATTGGCATCGACGATCACGCGGGTGCCGTGCACGAGCTGCATGCCGAGCGGCAGCGTCACGCGCAGGATCTTCTTCGGCTCGCCTTCCGGCTCGATGATGACGGCCGCGATGACCGGCTGGCCGGACTCGATGCGCCCGTCCTTACCGGTGAAGCAGACCTGCTTGGCGCCGGCGTCCTGCCCCTTGAGGCAGAATTTGGTCCAGGGCGCGTAAATCAGCTGGACCTGCTGGTCCTGCGACTGACCGCCTGCGGGGGGAGCGCCGCCGGCGGCCGCTGGCGGGGCCGGCTGGGCGTTCGGGGCGGCGGGCGCTTGGGCCTTCGGAGCTGCTTTCGGGGCAGCCTTGGGAGCGGCCTTCGGGGCCTCCTTGGGCGCCGCTGCGGGGGCACCGGGGGCCGGAGCCGGGGTTTGGGCCTGCGCACCCGCGACGAGCAACGTCGCGGACAATGCCGTCGCCGCCAACAAGGCGGCAACCCGCCCATGCGGCCGGACGGCCAAGATACGGAAATTCATTGCGGAAAACCCTTTCTGAACGGGAGCGCCCGAAACCGCTGCAGGCACCGACACCTAGCCGTTTGGGCGGCTGTCTCCTAGTCAATTGAGGCGGATACGTGACAGGCGTCACCGCCCTGGTCAATTGCACGCCTTCAATACAGCGGCGGACGAAAAGATCAATGCCGACAAGCATCTTTGGCTGCGGTCCCGGTGGACGCCGAGGCCTGTGGTCAAGGCCTATGGTAAAGCTCACTGGTGTGTGACCCCGAATCAAATCCGCGCGTGCAGATGGTCGCCTTTGGACGTATCCGGCTTGGTATTCTCGCCAGCGTTGTGCTCGCGCTCGGCCTGTTGCCGATGGCGCTCGCGGGCAACGCCCGCGCTGGTGAAAGCCATGCGATCTCCATGCATGGCGCGCCGGCCCTGCCGGCCGATTTTGTCCACATGCCCTACGCCAAACCGGACGCACCGAAGGGCGGCCGGCTGGTCTGGGGTCTGCTTGGCACCTTCGACAGCCTCAATCCGTTCATCGTCCGGGGCCTCGCCTTGCAGCAGATCAGGGGCTTTGTCGTCGAGAGCCTGATGAGCCGCGGCAATGACGAGGCCTTCACGCTCTACGGGCTGCTCGCCAGGAGCGTCGAGACCGACGACATCAGAAGCTATGTCACGTTCCATCTCGATCCCCGGGCGCGGTTCTCGGATGGCAAGCCGGTAACGGCCGACGACGTGCTGTTTTCCTGGGCGCTGCTGCGCGACCGCGGCCGCCCCAACCATCGCCAGTATTATGCCAAGGTCGCCAAGGCCGAGGCGCCCGACCCGCTCACCATCAGGTTCGATTTCGGCGGCGCGCCCGACCGCGAACTGCCGCTGATCCTCGGCCTGATGCCGGTATTGCCGCGCCATGCGGTCGATCCCGAAACCTTTGAGGACACGACCATGACCGGACCGGTCGGTTCTGGTCCCTATCGCGTCACTGCGGTGCGCCCCGGCGCCAGCGTCACGCTGACGCGCAATCCCGACTATTGGGGCCGTGACCTGCCGGCGAACCGGGGCCTGTGGAACTTCGACGAGATCCGGTTTGATTACTACCGCGAGTCCAACGGCCAGTTCGAAGCCTTCAAGCGCGGGCTCTATGATTTCCGCAATGAAGCCGAGCCGCTGCGCTGGCACGACGGCTATGATTTCCCGGCCGCCCGCAGCGGCGAGCTGATCCGCGACACCATCAAGCCGGGGATGCCGCAGCCGTCGGAATATTTGGTGTTCAACACCCGCCGTCCGCTGTTTTCCGATGTCCGCGTGCGGCGCGCGCTGACGCTGCTGTTCGATTTCGAATGGATCAACCGCAACTACTTCTTCGGCCTCTACACGCGTGCCGGAGGCTTCTTCGCCGGGTCGGAATTATCAGCCTATGGCCGCGCCGCCGATGCGCGCGAGCGCGAACTTTTGAAACCCTACCTCGCGCATATTCCGCCTGATATTCTCGACGGCAGCTTCCGCCTGCCCGTGTCAGACGGTTCAGGCCGCGACCGCGCGGCGCTGCGGGCCGCCCTCGCTCTGCTGTCCGAGGCCGGCTACGTGCTCGACGGCACCGTGCTGCGCCAGCGCGCGACCAAAACACCCCTCACCTTCGAAATCCTGGTCACGACGCGCGATCAGGAACGGATCGCGCTGGCCTACGCCAGAGACCTCAAACGCGCCGGCATCGAGGCCAGCGTGCGCGCGGTCGATCCGGTGCAATTCGACCAGCGCCGGCTCGGCTACGAGTTCGACATGCTGCAGAACCGCTGGGACCAGTCGCTGTCACCCGGCAATGAGCAGTCGTTCTATTGGGGCAGCCAGGCCGCCGATATATCAGGCACAAGGAACTACATGGGCGCGAAGGATCCGGCGATCGACGCCCTGATCGCGGCGCTGCTGGAGGCCCGCGAGCGGCCGGAATTCGTCTCGGCGGTGCGGGCGCTGGACCGGACCCTGATGTCGGGCTTCTACGCTATCCCGTTGTTTAACGTCGCCGAGCAATGGATCGCGCGATGGAATCGGGTAGAACGACCTTCAACCATCGCCTTGACGGGCTACCTGCCGGAGACGTGGTGGCACAGACCGGACGCGCAACCCAAATGACGCAAGCCATTGAAGTGACGCCGTGACCCAGCCAGCCGCTTCGCCCACGCTCGATACATTGTTCAAGCGCTCGCTGGCACGGCAGCCGGATGCGACGGCGCTGATCGATCCGCCGAACAAGCCGCGCGTCACGGGCCAGACGCCGAAGCGCCTCACCTATGCGCAGGCCGACCGCGCGATTTCCGCGCTGGCTGCGCATTTCGTCGAATCCGGGTTGCCGGCCAACTCCGTCATCGCGGTCCAGCTGCCGAATACCATCGAATTCGCGCTGACAATTCTGGCCGCCTATCGCGCCGGACTGGTGGTCGCTGTGCTGCCCTTGCTGTGGCGACAGGCGGAACTGACCATGGCGCTCAACCGCACCGCGGCGCGGGCTATCGTCACCACAAGCAAGGTCGACGGCATCGTCTATTCGGATCTGGCCATGAATGCCGCGGCTGAAGCGTTTTCGATCCGCCATGTCTGCGGCTTCGGGACCGATTTGCCGGAAGGCATGGCCTCGCTCGACAACGCAATCCTGCGGGAATCGACCACTGCGCGCGCGGTGATCCAGGATGGCCGCAAGGCGGCGCTGATCTCGTTCGATCTGACGTCGGACGGTTTCCGGCCCGTCCCGCGCGCCCATCTCGGCCTGATCGCCGGAGGACTCTCGGTCTCGCTCGAAAGCGATGTTCCGCAGGGCGCGACGATCCTGTCGGCGTTTTCGCCGATGTCGTTTGCCGGCCTCGCATCGACGCTGACGGTCTGGCTGCTGTCGGGCGGAACGCTGGTGCTGCACCATCCGTTCGACGAAGAGATCCTGGAGCAGCAGGTCAACGAGCATGCCTGTGATACGCTGATTGCCCCGGCACAACTGGCGTTGCGGCTGGACGAACTCGACCTCGCGGGCAGCCTGCCCACCCTGCGCAACGTCATCGGGTTGTGGCGCGCGCCGGAACAGGTGATGTCGAGCGCGTCCTGGTCGGCCCAGCAGGCGACGCTGACCGACGTCTATCTGTTCGGCGAAGTCGGTTTGTTCGCGGCGCGCCGGCTTGCGGACGACGGTTCGCCCGCCCTGATCAAGTCAGGACCGCACGGCGCGCCGCGCGAACTGCCGGGCTCCTCGATCGCGGGCGACATCCTGCTGACCCCGCGGGGCACCTTGGGACTGCGCGGACCGATGATCCCGGTCGCGGCCTATGCGCCCCCGCCGCCACCCAGCGACTCGCTGATTGCAGCCCCGCCGCGCGATTACGTCGATACCGATTATTCTGCGCGGCTCGACCGCTCGACCGGCGCCATCAATATCACCGCGCCGCCGTCCGGCATCATGGCGGTTGGCGGCTACCGTTTCCTGGCGCAGGACCTGCAAGAATGGGCCCGGCGGCTCGGGCAAGGCGCGCTGCTCACGGCCTTGCCGGATCGCCTTAGCGGCCATCGGCTTGCCGGCCGCGCCCAGGACAACGCCCGCGCCCGCGACGCGTTGACGGAACTCGGGCTTAACCCATTGATGGTCGAAGCGTTTCGCGACCGGGCGAATTCCGCTTGAGCGCAATCTCACGGCTTGTGTTGACGCCACATTAAGCCCGGCAAACTAGGATCGCGCTCTCATAAATGGCGCGCTTGATCCGAGTTGTAGATGTCCCAGCAAGGCCCGATCCTCGTCGTATCGACCGCAACGCGGCCGTCGTTTGCCGCAGCGCTCGATGTCGCAAAGCTGTTTCCGGTCGTCGAGGCCGAATGGACGGATGCGGTGCGCGCGGTCGAACAGCTGCAGCCGGCGGCGGTATTGGCCGCGACGTCCGACGTCGATCAGGCGACACTTGCCGCACTCGCCGCGCCGATCGCGGCCCACCAACCCTATCTGCCACTGATCGCGGTCGATCCGCAGGCAACGCTGCCTGAAAACGCCATTCCATTTTTCCAAAGCCAGGGAGACTCCAGCCGCCTCGTCGCCCGCCTGCGCGCCGCGCTGCGTATCCGCTCGCTGCACGCGACGGTGATGCGCCGGCTCGTACCGGCCACCCGGATCGCGCTCTCGGACATCGACACCTTCAGAGATGCCACGGTGCTGCTGGTCGGCCGCGGCGGCGCCTACCCCACGCTGTCGGTCTCGCTTGGCGAACAAACCGGGGTGGTCGGCGCGCTGAGCATCGAGGCCGCGGCGAAGCATCTCAATGCGCGCGACATCGACGGCATCGTGCTCAGCGAAGGCTTTAGCCCGCGCGTGGTCGATGCTTTCCTGACCGTGCTGGCGGAAGACGCCCGCTTCCGCCATTTGCCTGTGGTGGTGACGTCAGGCGATCTGTTGCCGTCCTATGAATTACCGAACCTCGAAATCCTCAGCGGCGAGCCTGTGCAAATGGTGGCGACCGCGTTGCCGCTGATCCGCCAGCATGCCTTCGAAGCGCATTTGAGCCGGACCCTGCGCTCGATCGACGCCGAGGGCCTGATCGACGCCCGCACCGGCCTGCTCACATCAGCCGCCTTCGAGCGTGACTTCGCCAGCGCGGTCTACCAGACCCAGCAACGCGGCGGCGGCCTGTCGGTCGCGCGCTTCGCCTTCGACCCCGCCCATCCCCGCGCCCAGTTCGACGGCGCGCGCATCATCAGCCGGCTGATGCGGCGGATGGATTTCGGCGCCGTCTGCGATGACGGATCGGTCGTGGTCGCCTTCGCCGAGACCGACCTCAAGACCGCGCATACGATCGCGCGGCGGCTGTCCAGCGTCATGCGCCACACCAGCCACGGCAAGCGCGACACGCGCGCAGAACCAACCGTGACGGTCGCGACGCTGGAGTCGAGGGATTCCGCGAAAGCGCTGCTCGCGCGCCTCGGCGAAGAGGCCCATCGCGCCGCGTCTTAGGCCGCTTCCGTCATTGCGAGCGAAGCGAAGCAATCCATAGCGCGGCATAACGGAGAGGTGGATTGCTTCGTCGCAAGTGCTCCCTTGCGCAAACGCTATGCGTTTGTCGCAGGCAATGACGAGGACGGTACGGGCGCCTACGCCGCCTTCTTGTTCTCCGCGAGATTGGCAAGCTGCCGCAAGATCTCCGTCGTGCCCATCAGCCGTTCTTCCGGCGTCTTCCATACCTGCAGGAACACCACCTTCATGTCGGGCCGCACCTTGGCAGCCTGGCCGTGCTGGCGGATGAAGAACACCAGCCGGTCCGGCTGCGCGAACTTGTTGTCGCGGAAGGAGATGACCGCGCCCTTCGGTCCGGCATCGACCTTCTCGACATTGGCCCTTCGGCAATAGGCCTTGATCGCGGCGACCTTGAACAGATAGCGCACCTCGTCCGGCAGCACGCCGAAACGGTCGCGCATTTCGGCGGCGAAATTGTCGATCTCCTCGTCAGTCTCGAGATCGGCGAGCCGGCGGTACAGCGACAGCCGCACCGCGAGGTCGTTGACGTAATCCTCCGGGATCAGCACGGGCATGCCGATGGTGATCTGCGGCGACCAGCGGTCTGCCGCGGGCTCGACCACACCGGCCTTGAGGTTGAGGATCGCCTCTTCCAGCATCGATTGATAAAGCTCGAAGCCGACTTCCTTGATGTGCCCGGATTGTTCCTCGCCGAGCAGATTGCCGGCGCCGCGGATGTCGAGGTCGTGGGACGCGAGCTGGAAGCCCGCGCCCAGCGTTTCCAGCGACTGCAGCACCTTGAGCCGCCGTTCGGCCTGTCCGGTGATCTTCTGCTGCGCCGGCAGCGTGAACAGCGCATAGGCGCGCAGTTTCGAGCGCCCCACACGGCCGCGCAGCTGATAGAGCTGCGCGAGGCCAAACATGTCGGCGCGGTGCACGATCAGCGTATTGGCCGAGGGGATATCGAGCCCGGATTCGATGATCGTGGTCGAGAGCAGGACGTCGTATTTGCCGTCGTAGAACGCCGACATGATGTCTTCGATCACGGTCGGCGGCATCTGGCCATGCGCGACAGCGACTTTCATCTCCGGCACGGTCTTGTCGAGGAAGTCTTTTACGCCGGCGAGATCCTCGATACGCGGCACCACATAAAACGCCTGCCCGCCGCGGTAGCGTTCGCGCAGCAGCGCCTCGCGGATCATCAGCGGATCGTGCGGCGCCACGAAGGTGCGCACCGCGAGGCGATCGACCGGGGGCGAAGCGATGATCGAGAGATCGCGCACGCCGGTCAGCGCCAGTTGCAGCGTGCGCGGGATCGGCGTCGCGCTCAACGTCAGCACATGGACCTGTGCGCGCAATTGCTTCAGCCGTTCCTTGTGGCTGACGCCAAAGTGCTGCTCTTCGTCGACGATCAGGAGGCCGAGATCCCTGAACTTGATCGCCTTGCCGAGCAGCGCATGGGTGCCGACCACAATGTCGACATTGCCTTCCGACAGCCCCTTCTTGACCTGGGTCAGTTCCTTCGGCGCCACCAGCCGCGAGGCTTGCGCGACGTTGACGGGGAAGCCACGAAAACGTTCGGTAAAGGTCTTGCTGTGCTGCCGCGCCAGCAGCGTGGTCGGCACCACCACGGCGACCTGCTTGCCGTCGAGCGCGACCGCAAAGGCGGCGCGTAGCGCCACCTCGGTCTTGCCGAAGCCGACGTCGCCGCAGATCAGCCGGTCCATCGGCCGGCCGCTTTCGAGGTCCTTCAGCGTCGACGTGATGGCGCCGAGCTGGTCCTCGGTTTCCTCATAGGGGAAGCGCGCGCAGAACTCGTCATAGACATGGGCCTGCACCGGCATTTTCGGCGCTTCGTGCAGATGGCGTTCGGCCGCGATCTTGATCAGTTCACCCGCGATCTCGCGGATGCGGTTCTTGAGTTTTGCTTTTCGCGCCTGCCAGCCGCCGCCGCCAAGACGGTCCAATTCGACGTTGGCGTGGTCGGAGCCGTAGCGCGACAGCAGCTCGATGTTTTCGACGGGGAGGAACAGTTTTGTTTCGGCGGCGTAATGCAGCTCGAGGCAGTCATGCGGCGCGCCGGAGACTTCCAGCGTCTGCAGCCCGATGAAGCGGCCAATGCCGTGCTCGACATGAACGACGAGATCGCCGGCGGCCAGGCTCGTGACTTCAGAGATGAAATTATCGAGCTTGCGGCTCGCCTTGCGCGGCCGCACCAGGCGGTCGCCGAGGATGTCCTGTTCGCTGATGACGGCGACGTCGTCGGTCTCGAAGCCGGATTCCATGCCGACCACCGCCAGCATGGCCTCGTTGCGCGGGGTCGCCTGCACCGTGCGCCAGGTGTTGACGCTGGTGAGGTTGAGCAGCTTGTGGTCGCGCAGCATGCTGCCCATGCGGTCGCGCGAGCCCTCGCTCCACAGCGTGATCACGACCTTCTTGCGCTGCGCCTGCAACGCCAGCACATGCGCGACCACGGCTTCAAACACGTTGACGGCGCTATCGGCGCGCTCCGGCGTGAAGTTGCGCCCCTGCCGCGCGCCGGCATCGAACACGTCAGAACTGCCGTCGGGCACCGCGAACGGCGTCAGCCGCGCCAGCGCGGCTTCTTCCAATCGTGTGGTCCATTCTGCTTCGCTCAGATAGAGCCGGTCGGGCGGCAGCGGCTTGTAGATCGCGCCGCCGCCGGGATGCTCCAGCGCCTCGCGCCTTGCTTCGTAATAGTCCGCGATCTGCTTGAAGCGTTCGCGGGCGGCGTCCTCGCCCTGCGGTTCGATCGCGACCGGCGCGCCGTCGAGATAGTCGAACAGCGTGTCCATCCGCTCCTGGAACAGCGGCAGCCAGTGCTCCATGCCGGGATGGCGGCGGCCTTCGCTGACGGCTTCATACAGCAGATCGTCGCGCTGCGGCGCGCCGAAGGTCGCGACATAGCCCATGCGAAAGCGGCGGATGGTCTCGGTGACCAATTGGAATTCGGAGACCGGCACCAGATCGAGCGCGCGCATGTCGAGCAGCGTGCGCTGGGTTTCGGCGTCGAACGTGCGGATCGATTCCAGGCTGTCGCCGAAGAAATCGAACCGGACCGGCTGGTCGAGCCCAGCCGGAAAGAGGTCGAGAATGCCGCCGCGCACGGCGTATTCGCCGGGCTCGCGCACCGTCGAGGACCGGTTGTAGCCATTATGCTCCAGCCAGGCGACGATGGAGTCCATCGGCACGACATGACCGGGTGCCACCGACAGCGCCTGCGCCGCCACCACCTCACGCGCCGGAACGCGCTGCACGACAGCGTTCACCGTGGTCAACACGATCAGTGGTTTGTCGCTGCCTTGCAGCCGCGACAGCCGCGCCAGCGTGGTCAGGCGCTGGGCCAGGACGCCGCCATGCGGCGACACCCGATCGTAGGGCTGGCAGTCCCAGGCCGGAAACTGCATGACAGGCAAATCGGGCGCGAAGAACTCCAGCGCCCGCGCCAGTTGCTGCATGCGGGGGCCGTCGCGGCACACCACCGCAAGGCTCACCGCCGGCGGCTTCGGCTTGGCAGCGACCGCGCGTGCGAGGTCAGCGACGACCAGCCCCTCGGCGCCCTCGGCGACATTGGCAAAGGTCAGCGCGCGGCCGGGGTTGAGCAGCGCAGCGGGCGATTTGACTGGAGACTTCATGCGCCGTGGTCCACGGCGCGACGCGCCTTGATGCGATCGAACAGCGCGCTGGCGTATTCGGGATCCAGCGGCTTGTCGCCCGTCAGCGCGGCATAGAGGTCGGGATCTGGCACCTCGATCAGGCGCTCCAGTTCGGCCATGTCGCTATCAGACAGATCAGCGATCTCGGCGTCGGCAAAGCGCCCGAGGATGAGATCCATTTCGCGGGTGCCGCGATGCCAGCAGCGAAACAAAAGCCGCTTGCGGCGGTCGTCGAGGCCGCCGCTCGATCGTGTCGAACCCGTCATTGTCCCATTCCCATCCGAACGCCAAAAGCCCGGACGTGCCGGGCGGGGTTGATATAGCCATGGCCGCAGCGAATGTCAGTAGCGTTTCCGGCGCAAATGCATGTGAACCTGATGCCTGTGGCATGCGACAACAGCTCGTCGTGGCGGACTTGCAGCTTTTGCGTTTCGCCGGTATGTGTTTGCGCGATCCGTGGCCAATTTTGGCACGATCAACAGGGAGAAGGCTCGATGACGTTGTCTCGCCGCCCCGTCGAGGGCATCGCCTAAGGGCGCGTGCGTTAGCCGCGCCGCTTGGGAAATCACGCGCTTAAGTCAGCGAACTCTGTGCTGTGCGCGTCGACTAACCCAAATCTCCTGAAAGCTTTCAAATGGGCACTTCTCCCAAGATGGACGGCCGTGCGCCGATCCATTTCTTCGCCTCGTCCAAATCCTGGATCGAGGGCAACGCCACGCTTCAACTGGAACAGGTCGCTGGCCTGGCTGGGGTCCGGGCGGTCGCCGCCATGCCGGATCTGCATCCCGGCAAATATGGTCCCGTAGGTTGCGCCATTCTGGCCGACCGGATTCATCCGCAACTGGTCGGCTCCGACATCGGCTGCGGCATGGGGCTGTTCGCGCTCGACATCGCGGCGCGCAAGCTGCGTCTCGACCAATTGGCCGAGCGCTTGAGCTCGCTCGATCAACCCTGGGATGGCGACGTCCCCGGCGTCCTCGCCGGCGCCGGTCTTGACGCGACGACGTATGATGCCTCGCTCGGCAGCATCGGCGGCGGCAACCATTTCTGTGAGGTCCAGGCCATCGAGGAAATCCTTGCACCGGAGACGGCCGCACAGGCGGGACTGGACCGGGATCAGGCCTTTGTCCTGGTCCATTCCGGCTCGCGCGGCCTCGGTTACTCGATCCTGGAGCGCGTGCTGTCGAACGGGCAAGCAGCGCTCGATCCCGCGAGTGACGACGGCGAATCCTACATGGATGCGCATGATCACGCCGTGCGATGGGCGAAGCTCAATCGCCGCATCATCGCCGAGCGGGCCGCGGCGGCGGCGCGTGCGGAACTGCGTCCTGTCAACGATCTGGCGCATAACATGGTCGAGCGTCGTGGCAATCCCGGTGACGACATCATGCTGCACCGGAAGGGCGCGGCGGCTTCCGATCGCGGGCTCGTGCCGGTGCCGGGATCGCGCGGGACGCTGTCCTATCTGGTCGAGCCGCTGGCGGCGATGCAGACCGAGGCGCTGGCCTCGCTCGCGCATGGTGCCGGCCGCAAATACGATCGGGCATCCATGCACGGCCGCGTGCGGGGCAAGAAATCCGACGTGGCACGGCTGGAGCGCAATCCCTATGGAGGCATCGTCGTCTGCGGGGATCGCGGCTTGCTCGTGGAAGAGGCGCCGGAGGCCTTCAAGAACATCGATCGCGTTATCGCCGACCTCGTCGAGTTCGGCCTGGCGCGCGTGGTGGCGACGTTCCGGCCGCTGGTGACGTTCAAGAAGGCGCAATCCAGCGTCACAGCAAGCAGCGGCAAGCGCGAAAAGTCCTGGAAGGAGGATCGCCGATGATCCGGCTTCTCCTCACCAGCGGACGCGGTCCGGCGGAATGCCGGATCGCGCTCGCAAAGGCCGTTGCGACGCTCACCGCCGAAGCAACCGCGCTCGGTCTTGATACCGATTGCGTGAATGGGCCGAATCCGGACGGGCATGGTCCGGCGTCGGCGATAACAGTGATCCACGGCGACGCCGCCGCGGCCTTCGCACGGCCGTGGATCGGTTCGATCCAGTGGGTGGCGCAAAGCTCGCTGCGGCCACATCACAAGCGGAAGAACTGGTTCATCGGTGTTTTCGAACTTCCGGCGCCGCCCGAAGCGCCGAAAGCGCTGGCCGCGCACGACGTTCGCTTTGAAGCCTTCCGGGCCGGCGGCCCCGGTGGCCAACATCAGAACAAGACCGAGAGCGCCGTGCGTGCGACCCACATCGCAACCGGTCTGTCCGTCGTGGCGCGCGAGGAACGCTCGCAACATCGGAACAAGGCGCTGGCATTGGAGCGGATTGCGGCACTGATCAGGCTGCAGGGCGAGCTCGAAGCGATCACGGCCCGGAATGATGCGCATGCCGCGCATGATCGCCTCGAGCGCGGCAGCCCGGTCAAGCGGTTCAAGGGCAGCGCGTTTCAGGCAGCGTAGTCCGACACCAAAAAGCCGTGGACGCGCCAGGCGGGGTCCGTTCGCGAGAACGTCAGCCCTTCCTGCTCGAAGAATTCGTCATTGCCGGGCTTGACCCGGCAATCCATCTGCTTCGTAAGATTCCGTTCGAAGAATGATGGATGCGCGGGTCAAGCCCGCGCATGACGGACCAGTAAATGCGCCCTCCTTTGCTCAATCCGCTGTTTGCTCCGGTTACGACGCTTCCTGGCGTCGGGCCGAAGCAGGACAAACTGCTGCGCTATCTGCTCGGCCGCAGCGAGACACCGCGGCTGGTCGATCTGCTGCTGCATCTGCCGGCCAGCGTGATCGATCGCCGCGCGCGGCCAAAAATCCGTGAAGCCGTGCAGGGAACCGTGGTGACGCTCGAAGTCACCGTCGATCGCCACCGGCCGCCGCCGCCGCGCAATTCCCGCGCGCCCTACCTCGTCTATGCCAGCGATGACACCGGCGACGTGGTGCTGACGTTCTTCCGCGCCAAGCCCGGTTATGTCGAAAAGCTGCTTCCCGTAGGCGAGAAGCGCTACGTGTCGGGCACGTTGCAGATGTACGACGGGATTCCCCAGATCGTGCACCCCACCAACATCGTGGATGAAGCGGCCTTTGCGAAACTGACCGGCATCGATCCGGTCTATCCGCTGACCGAAGGCCTCGCGCTCGGCTCGCTGCGGCGTGCCGTGGCCCAGGCGCTGCAGAAACTCCCCGAATTGCCCGAATGGATCAGTCCGGAAGTCGTCCGCCGCTGCCACTTCCCGCCCATCCGGGAAGCGTTCACCCGTGTCCATGTCCCGGTCGAGCTGACGGACATCCTGCCCGATGGCCCGTTCTGGTCGCGGCTCGCCTTCGACGAACTTTTGGCGGGTCAACTGGCGCTGGCGCTGGTGCGCGCGCAATTGCGACGACCGGCCGGTGACCGCCACGCCGGCGACGGCCATCTGCGCAGCAGGATCATCGACGCGCTGCCTTATGCGCTGACGGCCTCACAGCGCGACGCGGTGGCCGCCATCACCGGGGATCTGCGCCAGCCGGTGCGGATGCTGCGGCTGCTGCAGGGCGACGTCGGCTCCGGCAAGACCGTGGTGGCGCTGCTGGCGGCGGCCGCCGTGACCGAGGTGGGCAAACAGGCGGCGCTGATGGCGCCGACCGAAATCCTCGCGCGCCAGCACATCAAGACCATCACGCCGCTGGCCGAACGCGCCGGCATGCGGGTGGCGATCCTCACGGGGCGCGAAAAGGGCAAGGAGCGACGCGAAATCCTGGCCCAGCTGGAAGCCGGCGAGATCGATTTTTTGGTCGGCACCCACGCGCTGATCCAGGACGACGTCGCCTTCAAGGCGCTGGCGCTCGCCGTGGTCGATGAACAGCATCGTTTCGGTGTGCGCGAACGGCTGGCGCTCACCAACAAGGGCGACGCCGTCGATGTGCTGGTGCTGAGCGCAACCCCGATCCCGCGCACGCTGGTGCTGACATACTTTGGCGACATGGACGTCTCCGAATTGCGC
Source organism: Bradyrhizobium sp. AUGA SZCCT0222 (assembly GCF_018130205.1). NCBI lineage: Bacteria > Pseudomonadati > Pseudomonadota > Alphaproteobacteria > Hyphomicrobiales > Nitrobacteraceae > Bradyrhizobium > Bradyrhizobium sp. AUGA SZCCT0222. The sequence goes on along the minus strand of NZ_JAFCLX010000001.1, from coordinate 139,194 downwards.
GAGAAGCCGGCCGGCCGCCAGCCGATCGATACCCGCACCGTCCCCAACAGCCGGCTCGACGAGGTCATCGACGGCGTCGGCCGCGCGCTCAAGGCCGGCAAGCTGGTCTACTGGATCTGTCCGCTGGTCGAGGAATCCGAGGCCGAAGGCATCGAGCACCTCACCAACGCCACCGAGCGCTTCGAGCGGCTGCAACAGCGCTTCGGCGACCGCGTCGGGCTCGTCCACGGCCAGATGAAGGGCACCGAAAAGGACCGCGTGATGGCGCAGTTCGCCGCCCACGAGATCGGCCTCCTGGTCGCCACCACCGTGGTCGAAGTCGGCGTCGACGTCCCCGCCGCGTCGATCATGGTGATCGAGAACGCCGAACGGTTTGGCCTCGCCCAATTGCATCAATTGCGCGGCCGCATCGGGCGCGGTTCGGAAGCCTCCACCTGCCTCTTGCTCTACAAGGAACCGCTCAACGAGATGTCCACCGCGCGGCTGAAAGTGATCCGCGAAACGTCAGACGGTTTTCGGATCGCCGAGGAGGACCTGAAACTGCGCGGCGAAGGCGACGTGCTCGGCATCCGGCAAAGCGGCCTGCCCGGCTACCGCATCGCCCGCTCCGAAGTCCACGGCCAGCTCATCACCCAGGCCCGCGACGAGGCACTGCGGATCATGAAGGACAATCCGAAGCTCAAGGGCGACCGCGGCGAAGCGCTGCGCTGTTTGCTTTATTTGTATGAGCGCGATGAAGCGATACCGCTGATCGGGGCTGGGTAAAGATCTATCAGCCGTCATTGCGAGCGAAGCGAAGCAATCCATTCTTTCTTATTTGCAGCGAGATGGATTGCTTCGCTGCGCTCGCAATGACGGAGTAAGTTGGACGATCGGAGGTCAGCCGATGAAGCAACCCTGCGTCTACATCTTCGCAAGCAAGCGTCACGGTACGCTCTACACGGGCGTCACGTCCAACTTGCCAAAACGCGCGTATGAGCATCGCGAGGGGCTGGTGAAGGGCTTCTCAGCCAAATACGGCTGCAAAATCCTGGTTTGGTACGAAGTCCACGAAACCATGATTGACGCGATCACACGAGAAAAGCAGATCAAAGCCGGCAGCCGCGCCAAGAAATTGGCATTGATCGAAACACTGAACCCCGATTGGAATGACCTCTACGAAACACTGATTTAAGGCTCCGCCCTATCCCCGTCATTGCGAGGAGCGTAGCGACGAAGCAATCCACACTTTCTTTGCCGGACTATGGATTGCTTCGCTACGCTCGCAATGACGCCGAGGGCCGGTGCCCTACTCCACCTTCGCCGGCTGCAGCGTGGCTGCGTTCGCGGCATTGGCTGCACGCGCGGCGTTCGCGGTGGCGGCCAGTGCCGCGATCTTCTTCTGCGGATCGGAGCCCGGCTGCACCACGCCCGCCGACATGATCAGGGTTGCGGCGTCTTCGGCGCTCATGTCGATCTCGATGATCTTGTTCTTCGGCACGTAGAAGAAGAACCCCGTGGTCGGGTTCGGCGCGCAGGGCAGGAACACCGAGATGTGCTCATCCTGGCCGGGCAGCTTGTTGGCGATGTCGACGCTTGGCGATTGCGAGATCAGCACGATCGACCACATGCCCGGCGAGGGAAACTCGACCAGGCCGACCCGGCGAAAGCTCGATCCGTTCCCCGAGAACAGCGTCTCGAACACCTGCTTCAGGCCGCGATAGATCGCGCGCACCGCCGGAATGCGGCCGAGCAGCCGTTCGCCGAGGTCGACCAGGGTCCGGCCGATCAGGTTCGCGGTCAGGAAACCCAGCAGCGTCAGCGCGATCACGGCGACGATCAGCCCGGAACCCGGCAGCCCGAACGGCAGATAGGTTTCCGGCCGGTAGGCGGTCGGAACGAAGGGACGGACCAGGTTGTCGACCCAGGTGACGAACCACCAGGTCAGATAGAAGGTGATCGCGATCGGTCCGGCGACCACGAGGCCGGTCAGGAAATAATTGCGGAAACGGGCCATTAGCCCGCGTGGGGCTTCCGGCGGCACGTCGGCCGGGTTGGACGGAGGCAGATCTTGGGGATTCATTGCGGTTCCAGGTCGCGGGGGCAGCCGGTCTTGTTCCAGCTAAGCCATCCTAGCAGGTTTTTGAAGGCCCGAGATGCCGGCAAGCACGCCCCTGCGGCTATTCGACCGTGACCGATTTGGCCAGATTTCGCGGCTGATCGACGTCGGTGCCCATCACCACGGCGGTATGATAGGCCAGAAGCTGCACCGGAACCGCATAGACCATGGGCGTAAAGGTCGCTGCCATGTCGGGCAGCACGATGGTGACCAGGGATTCGATGGTCGCTTCCGCCGCGCCCTTGGCGTCGGTCATCAGGATGATGTTGCCGCCGCGGGCGGCGACCTCCTGCATGTTGGAGACCGTCTTTTCGAACACCCGGTCATGCGGCGCGATCACCACGACCGGCATGTTCTCGTCGATCAGCGCGATCGGGCCGTGCTTGAGCTCGCCGGCGGCATAGCCCTCGGCGTGGATGTAGGAGATTTCCTTCAGCTTCAGCGCGCCTTCCAGCGCCAAGGGATAGCTGGTGCCGCGGCCGAGATAGAGCACGTCGCGGCATTTGGCGATGTCGCGCGCCAGCTTTTCGATCTGCGGCTCGGTCGTCAGCGCCGCGGCCATCAGGCGGGGAACTTCGACGAGGCCATGGACCAGCTTGATCTCATCCTCGTCGGACAATTCGCCGCGCGCCTTGCCGGCGGCAACGGCCAGCGCGGCCAGCACCATCAGCTGGCAGGTGAACGCCTTGGTCGAGGCGACGCCGATCTCGGGCCCCGCCAGCGTCTGCAGCACCGTCTCGCTTTCGCGGGCGATCGTCGAGGTCGGCACGTTGACCACGGAGAGCGTGTGGACGCCTTGCGACTTGGCATAGCGCAACGCCGCCAGCGTGTCGGCGGTCTCGCCGGACTGGGAGATGAAGATCGCCAGATCGCCCTTGCGCAGCGGCGCCTCGCGGTAGCGGAATTCCGAGGCGACATCGACCTCGACCGGCACGCGGGCGAGCCGCTCGAACCAGTATTTGGCGATATGGCCGGCATAGCTCGCGGTGCCGCAGGCGACGATCGCGATACGCTGCACACCCCGGAAGTCGAACGGCAGCGTCACCGGCAGCATCACGCGGTCGGTCGCCATGTCGACGTAGCGCGCGAGCGTATGGCCGACCACTTCCGGCTGTTCGTGGATTTCCTTGGCCATGAAGTGGCGGTAGTTCGCCTTGTCGACCAGCGAACTCGACGCCGTGTGCCTGATCGCGTCGCGATGAACGATCGCATTGTCCTTGTCGTAGATGGTGGCGCCCTTGCGCGTCAGCACCACCCAGTCGCCGTCCTCGAGATAGCTGACGGTATTGGTCAGCGGCCCGAGCGCAATCGCGTCCGATCCCAGATACATTTCGCCGTCGCCGTGACCGATCGCCAGCGGCGGGCCGTTGCGGGCGCCGATCATCAAATCATTGTCTCCGGCGAAGATGAAGCCGAGCGCGAACGCGCCGCGCAGCTGCGACAGCGCCGCCTTCACCGCTTCCACGGGACCTATGCCCTGGGCGAGCAGATTGTCGACCAGATGCAGCACGATCTCGGTATCGGTTTCGGTCTTGAAGACCGCGCCCTTTTTCTCCAGCGCCTCGCGCAACTCGCGAAAATTCTCGATGATGCCGTTATGGACCACGGCGACGCGTTCGGTCGCATGCGGATGCGCGTTGTTCTCGGTCGGCCGGCCATGGGTGGCCCAGCGGGTATGCCCGATCCCCGTATGGCCGGCGAGCGGTTCGGCCTCCAGCCGCTTTTCGAGGTTTTTGAGTTTGCCCTCGGCGCGGCGCCGCGCCAGATGGTCGCCTTCCAGCGTGGCGACGCCGGCCGAATCATAGCCGCGATATTCCAGGCGTTTGAGCGAATCCACCAACTGCTCCGCGACCGGAGCGCGTCCGAGAATGCCGACAATGCCGCACATGCGGTTTAATATCCCCAAATCGTCGAAAATTTGCCGAAGCAACGCCACGTTCCCTTAACGGGAAACGCCGCTACCCACCTACTCAATAATTATTGCGGATTGAGACAGTCTTAAACGGCAGGATTAACGTCTACCATTGGTAAACGGCGTCCGACGGACTTAGGCGAACGCGGCGCGAAGGGCAATGCGTCTTCCCTGCCCGCTTTACCAGGCATAGCGCACCACGCCCTTGCCGGCGTAGCTTTCGGTCACGTTCGAGAACTCGCCCTCGAAGGTGCCTGCGATCGACCAACCGTTGATCCACTTCATCTCGGCCGAGCCGGTCACCAGCGCGGCGTCAGCGGCTTGCCGCGCGCCGTTGACGACGAAGCTCGCACCCGGCAGCGTCTGGAACGTGGCGCCGATCGAGCGGTCCGGATTGTAATCATGCGCCCAGGCGGCGCGGCCGCGCAGGGTGAAGATGCCGTTCGGCATCGCGAATGATTTGTCGGTGCGCAGGCCGAGTTCGCTGCGGGTGCTCGTGACACTCTTGGCGTTGTAGGCCAGCGCAAAGGTGTTGGCGCCGACGATCGCCTGCTCGGTGTAAGCCGGCAGTTCGAACGTCGTGAATTGTCCGGCGGCGTACGGCGTCCAGCCAAAGCCGTGGCTGACAAAACGATAGCCGCCCTCGACGCGACCCGACCACGCATTGGCATTGAACTTCGCGCGCAGTTGGTCGATGCCGGCGACCGTCACCGTGCGGTCGGTGGTGACGTCCTGCCAACCATAGGCGAGCGCGCCGGTGATATAGGCTGGACCGACATTGTGCCGGATGAACGCGCCGGCCTGGAACAGGTCGGATCGACCGGAGCCAAATCCATTGACGCTGAAACTGGTGCCGCCGCCCGCCAGCGCGAAGCCCGCCAGCGTGTTCGGCGAGAGGCGATAGTCGGCACCGACAGCGCCAGCTGCAAGGCTGCTGCGCGTGCTGTTCGATCCGAGCACCGTATTGCCGTCGGTGGTTTGCGATCCGCCAAAGCCCGCCGCCCACACGCTCCAGCGCTGCTCGAAACTCGGCGCAATCGGCGGCGCCTTGGTGTAGATCGCCGCCAACGCATCATTCGGCTTGCGCTTTGCCGCGTAAGCCATGCTCTCTTCGGCGTAGGCATTCGGATTGCCGCCGCCGCTGATCGGATTGCCGCGGCCGGCAACGAACGGATCGGTGATCACCCCCATGAACTGGTTCATAGCATTGAATGTCGTCTGCTGCGATCCGGTTGCGGTCTCGCCGGAGATTTGCGTCAGCCCGGACGGTGTCAATCCGCCGAACACGATCGGAATGCCACCGGTGGTGTTGAAGAAATTGACGATGGCGTTGCCGACGTTCTGTTGATTGGTATTGAGACCTGTGCCCGGAGGTGGAACGAAATTGAGCGCGAGGTTGAGATACGCATTGTTGGCGTCGTAACTCAGGCTCGAGTTGAATCCGCTGGGCAGGTTGGTGTTGACCGGGCCACTGAACGTGCCGTTCACGCCGCCCGCCGCGTTGATAATGGTGTACTGCTTGGCGACATAGGCGCCAGCGGCGAAGTTCGCATTCACCGTCGCGCCGCCGAGGGTTGCCGCGCCGGTGACGTTGACGCGATCGGCATTGGCCGGCGAGACCTCGACCAGATAGCTCGATGCCGCCGCGAACACGAGGCTGCCCTGCACCGTCAGCAGCCCGATCGAATTGCCCGGCGCCAGCGTACCGCCAGCGTTGATAACGGTGTTGCCGACAATGCCGTTGCCACCGAGCGTGCCGCCGGCATTCACCGTGGTCATCGTCGAGCTTGCGATCGAGCCATCGACCAGCAGCGTGCCGCCATTCACCGTTGTGGTGCCGCCATAAGTATTCACGCCCGACAGGGTCAGCGTGCCCGAACCGACCTTGGCCAACGACAGGAGACCGACGCCTGCATCCGACATCACACCGCTGAACGTCGTGCTGGTGTTGTCGAAGCCGGTCGTGAGCGTCGCTGCCGCAACGTTGTTGTTCGTGACCGCGCCGGCACCGGCGAGCGAGCCCATGCTTTGTTGGCTGCCGCGAAGTTCGATTGCAGCCCCAGCGGCAACCGTGAAGGCGCTCGCCGCCGAAAAAGCACCTGCCGAATCCGACTGCAACTGCCCCGACATGACGTTGGTCGCGCCGGTGTAATTGTTGGTGCCGGCGAGCGACAGGATCGCGGTGCCGGTCTTGGTCAGGCCGCCCGCACCGGTGATATTACCTGTCAGGATAGTCGCGATGGTCGTCTCGACGGTGCCGCCGCCGGCCTGCAGCGTGATGCCGCGCGCAAGCGCGACGGTGGGGCCACCGTTGGTCGAGACCCGCAGCGTGCCGCCGTTGAAGGTGAGGCCGCCCGCCAAATTGCCGAGATTGCTGTCGTCGGTCACCGCGAGCGTGCCGGCCGTGATGGTGGTCCCGCCCACATAGGTGTTGGTGCCGGACAAAGTCAGTACGCCGGCGCCGGTCTTCGCGATCGATCCGGACCCGGTGATGACCTGATCCAACGCAGAATCGGTCGGCTGAGCGAATGTGAGCGAGCCGGTGACGGCGATGTTTCCAACGATGCCCGAAGCGACATTGCCGAACGTGATGGTGTTGGCCCCCCCGGTAAGGGTGATTGCGTTGGCGCGTGTCACGCCATCGCCATTCAGTCCGCCCCTGATCGTGCCGCTGTTGTTGATCGTCAGACCCGCGCCAATGACGCCGACGCCGCCCGCGCCGTTCGCGCCATTGCCGGCGCCGCCCACCCCGCCAGCACCACCAGCGCCGCCCTGCAGTAGCGCCCCTGCGTCGACGTTCGCTGTTCCGCCGGCGGTAAAAATAGCTCCTGCGCCGCCAGTGCCACCGGCACCGCCGAAACCAGTTGCACTCGCACCACCCGCGCCGCCAGCGCCGCTGATCCTCTGAAATCCAGGGGAGATCCTGTAAGTGGCGGTGTTTATAAGCAAAATTTGGGCCCCGCCGGCGCCACCGCCGCCTCCGCCGCCAGTCCCGTTTCCGGCGCCGCCGGCACCGCCGGCGGGTGCGGTGAAATTCCCCGCGTCATTCACGACGGTCGAGGTCTCCGACAGGTTGAAGCCGCCTCCGCCTCCGCCGCCTCCAGCCCCCGCGGCCCCGCCGGCGCCGCCAACGCCTCCTGTGCCGAGAGCAGTGGCCGCGCCCGATCCGCCTGCAGCACCTCCGCTCCCCGCGCCACCTGCGCCCCCGACTCCGATTACCCCGCCACTGCCGCCGCCGCCACCACCGCCCCCGCCGCTCGCGTTGGCGGTGCCGGCCGTCCCGGTGCCGCCATTGCCCTGCGCCGGATTATCGACGCCGCCCGCCCCGCCTGCCCCCGCGCCGGTTGCCCCAGATCCGCCCGATCCGCCATCGGCGAACGCAGGGGAGCAATTGAGGCCGATCGCAAGCAGTGTGACGGAAAGAGACAACCGTACCAGCGTGGTGCTTCCCAGCAGGGCACCGCGAAATCGCGTTATCGCACTCGATGGACGCATTTGATGTTTCTCGTTTCAAAAACCTGCCATGGCGCACAAAAAGGGGCTTTGAGGCCGTGCGCCCAGGATCGCAACATAGCGGAGTCGAACATCACTGCCGCGCGGTTGCAATCCGACTTGTGCCATTTTCCGGGCGGTGTGATGGCAAGGCAACACCCGGTTGCGCGCGTTCTACGTGCTTTAATGAGACCGCTGGATGACGGCCAAAATCCAGCCGCAGCGTCACCACGCGTAACGCACCACGGGTGCGGCAAAACGACCCGACGGGCAAATCACTTCTGATTTACGGAAATCGCGTCAAGCCAAAAATTTCCGTAAATCAAAAATATTTCTGTTGTCGCCCGACCCAAATCAGTGCGCATCTATCGTTATCCCGTCCCACTCAGAGGGGCGTCGGCCGTCGTCACGACGAGGGGCGGGTTGCGGTGGACGTAACAGTTGCGATAGACGGTCGCGGCTGAAGCGTACGGCGAAAGCGTGTGGTCCTGGCGCCCGTAACGGCGTTAAGTCCTGCGGGAGCTAACGCTTCCGAGGGGCGACGGTGGCAATAGAGGCCGTCTCACCGGGGAGAGCGCGTCATAAGCCGTAAAGCCATTGCGCAGGGAATGTCGGATGTTCTCCGCTGCCCTGTATGCTCATGTGCAGCATTCTTAGCACAATCGCACATGAGACCGCGGGTGCAGCGCGCATCCGGCATTCCCTGCGCCCTCTGATTTCATGAGGGCGGGAAGTTCACGAGCAAAACTCGGGCGCATCGCGCCGCGAGAATGCGAACGCACATTCTTGTCGTCCCGGACAAGCGAAGCGCGATCCGGGACCCATAACCACAGGGAAAAGCTTTGCGAAAGGTCTCTGCTACCGAGACTTCACCGAGAGATCACGCGGTATGGGTCCCGGCGTTCGCCGGGACGACCAGGACGAGATGTCGTCGTTCGACGACCTCTAGCACGCAAGCGCCCTCACCCTTCCTTCTTCGCCTTCGCCCGCAGCTTCATCTCGCGGTAGCGCGCTGCGCCGCCGTCGCGGTTGTTCTGCGGGCTGCGCTCGACGGCCAGCGCATCGTCGGGCACGTCCTTGGTGATGACAGAGCCCGAGCCGATATAGGCGCCCTTGCCGATTTTCACCGGCGCCACCAGCGACGAATTGGTGCCGATGAAAGCGCCCTCGCCGATCGTGGTCTTGTGCTTGAAAAAGCCGTCATAGTTGCAGGTGATGGTGCCGGCGCCGATGTTGGAATTGGCGCCGACATGGGCATCGCCGATATAGGAGAGATGGTTGACCTTGACGCCGGCTTCCAAATGAGCGGCCTTGGTCTCGACGAAATTGCCGATCCGCGCGCCGTCGCCGAGCGAGGTGCCGGGCCGCAGCCGCGCATACGGACCGACCGACGCCTTCTTGCCGATCGAGGCCTGCACGATGTGCGAGAACGAATGGATCACCGCGCCGTCGGCGATGGTGACACCGGGGCCGATCACCACGAACGGCTCGATGGTGACGTCGTTGCCGAAGGTGGTGTCGGCGGCAAGATGCACGGTTTCCGGCGCGATCAGCGTCACGCCGGCGTCGAGCGCTGCCTTGCGCAGCCGCGCCTGCATGACAGATTCGGCTTCGGCGAGCTGAGCTTTGGTATTGATTCCGCGCACTTCATCCTCGCTGGTTTCAATCACGACGGCCTCCAGTCCCATGTCCCTGACGAGTGCAACCGCATCGACGAGATAATACTCACCCTTGCTGTTGGCATTGCCGATCCGCTCGAGGATCGAGAGCGCCTTCTTGCCGTCGAACGCCATCACCCCGGCATTGCACAGCGTGACCTTGCGCTCCTCGGCGCTGGCATCCGCATGCTCGCGGATCGCCACCAGCTGATCGCCTTCGATCAGCAAGCGGCCGTAACCGGTCGGGTCGGCGGCGTGAAAACCGAGCACGGTGAGGGCTGCGCCCTTCTCCAGCGGCGCGCGCATTCGCGCAAACGTTTCGGCCGATATCAAAGGCGTATCGCCGAAGGCGACGATCAGGTCGTCGGCGCCGCGCGCCAGCGCCTCCCGGGCCGCCAGCACCGCATGGGCGGTGCCGAGGCGTTCGCGCTGGATGAAGGTCGCGGCATCGGGTCGTATCCGCGCAACCTCGTCGGCGACCGCCTTGTGATCGGGGCCGATCACGACGGCGAGCGAGGCGCTGGGGCCCTTCGGGGCGGCATCCAGCACGTGCGCCAGCAGCGACTGGCCGGCCACCGGGTGCAGCACTTTCGGCAGCGCGGACCGCATCCGCGTCCCCTCGCCGGCCGCGAGCACCACCGTCAGGCTGGATCGAGCAGTCATGAAAGTCCTCAAATATTTGAGCCAAAATACGCCGGCGCCGTCTTTAGGTGTTTTCGCTGTGAGTGGAAACCCGATTCGCCGTTCCGCAAAGTTCCGGATTCAAGATCATGGCAGAATTCCTGTTAATGTTTGACCTGTGATTCGGCTGGCCTCGGGAGGGCCAAAGACGTTTGGCCAAGAATTCCGACCATCGCGCTGGCGGCCTCGAGACGGACAATACCGGCGGCGTGCTGAGCGGTTTGCTGGCCGAGGAAGAGGATCTCGACCGCCGCGCGCTGTGGCGGCTCGGATCGTGGGGTGTCGGTGCGGTGGCCGCGGTCGTCGTCGCCGTCATGGCCAACCAGACCCAGTTTGGATGGAAGCGCGACCAGATGGCCGCGGCCGATATCAGCCAGCGAGCGCAGCAGATCCAGAATGTTGCCAATCAAACGGAACGCGAGGCGCGGCGGCTCGCCGCGGCCATCGATACGCTCAACAGCGATCGCGACCGGCTCTACACCCGCGTCGCCGGCCTGGAGCGCGGGCTGGACTCCGTGACCGGGTCCATCGCCCGCCAGAATTCCGCCGCGGCATCGCCGGCCCCGGCAGCGCCTTCGCCTGCCGAGCCCCACGCCCAAGCCGCGCAAACTCCCGCCCCCACCGTCGCGCCGGTGGCGACGCAGACGGCGGCGGCAACACCTGACAAACCCGTTGCCAATCCAGGCCCAGCCGAACCGGGTCCGGCGGCGGTTTCATCCGTTGCCAAGGATTCGGCCAAAGACATTGGCAAGGAGACCGCCAAGGAAACCATCAAGCCCGAGTTGCCGAAGATCGAAGCAAAGAAGACCGATCCGATAAGGTCTGAAGCCGCCAAACCTGAATTGGCCAAAGCTGAGGCGGTTAAGCCTGAACCGCTAAAGCTTGAAGCGGTAAAGTCCGATACGGCGAAAATCGATACCGTGAAGATCGAAGTTGCGAAGGCCGACGCGGCGACGCCGGCTACGCCGCTGGTCGCCTCACAATCCTTCATGGCGCCGCCCGATCCGTCCGCCACCAAACTGATCGAACCCAGCAGACCCCTGAGTCCGGTGACAGCGAGCCCGATCCCGGAAGTGATGGCGGCCGCGCCGGCCACGGACGCCGCGGCGGACGAGGAAACCGCCCCGAAGGTCCCGGTCCAACGGACCCAATTCGGGGTCGATCTCGGCACCGCCAATTCGGTCCCCGGCCTGCGCGCGCTGTGGCGGGGGCTGTTGAAATCAAGATCGAACGCGCCGCTCGCCGCGCTCCGCCCGATCATCGTGATCAAGGAAAGCACCAACGGGCTCGGCATGCAGCTTCGGCTGGTGGCCGGTCCCATCAACGACGCCGGAGCTGCCGCCCGGATCTGCGCCGTCCTGACCGAAAACAAGCGGAACTGCGAGACGGCGATCTTCGACGGCCAACGGCTGTCGCTGACCGGCGACAACCCGGCGCCTGCACCGGGCGCAAAACCCGCGCCGCGCCGGCGGGGTGCGGTGGCGAAACGAGCGGCCGTCGTCGCGGAGGACCCGGCAAAGAAGCCGGAAACAGCGGCAACGACCGCGGTCTCGTCCTGGTTCGGCAAGCGAGGTCAATAGATATTTCATTGTAATACAATGGGTTGCGGTCAGACTCTGATCTGCTTGTGACACTCCTTAATGTCCTGCAGTGACTTGTCCCGGCGGCCATTCCCGACCATATTCGCCCGCCATCCATCCACGCTCGAGAAAATGCCGCTGTGAAAAAAATTCCGTTCCGGCTGACGCCCTATCAGGTGCAGTTCCTGTTGGTGGTCGGCTTCGTCACCGTCGGCTACGCGCTGTATCTGCGCTATCTCGCGGTCGAGTTCTCCACCGTCGCGCTGGCGTGCGACGCCGGCCTGCAGACGATGATCTGCAAGGCCCGTACGCTCGCCACCACCCTGTTCAAGAATTCGGTGTTCGGCATCGTCGCCCTGATCATCGCGGTGCTTCACGTGATGCGGCCGTCGATCGTGCTTTTGACCGGCGGCCTGATCGCAGCCGGGCTCGGGATCGTGCTCTATAACGTCGCGCTGTCGGGGATCGCGATCGGGCTGCTTATTTTGGGATTTGCACGGCCCGCGCCCGCCACAGCGTAAGCGCGAGCAGGAAGTAGATCGCGCAGGTCCACATCGCCTGCCAGTTCTGCGCGCCTTCGTTCACGCCGATGTAGAGCGTGGCCGCCACGAGCAGTCCGGCAAAGGCCGATTCGGCGATCGGGCGAGTGCCCTCTTTCGGCCGGTTGACCAGCATCAAGGCGGCGAACGGCACCACGGCCATGGTCAGCGACGCGAACGGAAAGTCTCGATAACGCGGATCGAACGCAAAACCGAGCGCGGTCGCCGCGCCGATCAGCGTGGCGACCACCAGCGTCAGGCCGAGCAGCACCGACAGCACCGATCCGGTCCGGCCGTCGCGCGGACCGAGCAATTCGAGGAAGGTCGGCAGCGGCCGTCCCGACATCGCAGCGTTGGCGCACAGCATCGGTGAAGCGATCGCGGCCGCGAGCAGCGCCCCCCATTGCAGCCAGCCGCCGGTCCCGTAGCTCTCGTAGAACATCTTGTCGGCGGCGACGCCGAGCAGCATGCCGGAGATCGTCGCTGAGGTGCCGACCACAAGCCAGGCGGCCAGCCGCGGCTGCCAGGGCCGCCGCCGCAACGTCAGCCAGCCCGCGAAAAACACGAAAAAGCTCAGCGCCATGCCGCATCCCATCTGCAGCTTCCAGAACGGAAAATTGCTGATGGCCTCGCCTGGCGGATATTTCACCGCCCGCTGCGCCGCGTCGATCAGGCCCCAATAGCCGCCGACGGTGCCCTCGAGCTGGCGCTTCCAGGGCTGGTCGTAGGCCTCGATCAGATTGACGCGAAAGCCTTCGCGCTTGGCGAGATCGAGAATTTCGGAAACCACCCGCGCCTGGTTGGTGCGCGACGGCAGCGCGCCCTCGCGCATCCGCCCGGCGCTGGGCCAGCCGGTCTCGCCGATCAGGATTTCCTTGCCCGGAAAGGCGACCGCCATCCGCTTGCGGATCGAATCGACATGGGAGGCGGCAAACTTCGCGCGCACCGGAATGTCTTCCCAGTACGGCAGGATATGAATCGTGACGAAGTCGACCGCGTCGTAGATCTCACGGTTGCGCAGCCAGAATTCCCAGACATCGGCATAGGTGACGGGAACGGTGACCTGCGGCTTGACCCCGCGGATGTAGGCCGCCAGATCCGACGTCGTCATCTCGCCGCGCAGCAGCACCTCGTTGCCGATCACCAGAGCGGTGATGACGCCTGGATATTGCTTGGTCAGGCCGACCGCGATCGCGATCTGCGAAAGGTTCTTGATCCGGTTGCTGCTGAGCCAGACGCCCTGCATGACCTTGAGCCCGACCTTGGCGGCGAGTGCCGGAACCTGGTCGAGGCCGTTCTCGATCGAATAGGTGCGCACGCAGTCGGTGATCTTGGCGAGTTGCGCCAGATCCTGCGCAATCTGTTCCGCACTGATATGCGTGGTCGGAATCAGCGGTGTCTGCCCGTCGCGGAACGGCGCGTAGGAAACGCATTGCAATTTGGCGTTGGGATCGATCGGGGCGCGCACAAGCGTGATCGGGGTGGCCAACCACCACCACAAAGCTGCGATCATACCTAGCGATGTCAGGAGAAGCGCCAGCGGCGTACGAAGAGAAATCGGTTCCATCCTCCGGGCGGGGACCGTCGATTAGCCGGTCACCGGCGTTCTGCCAAGTCCAGGATAGACCTAATCCAAAGACCTGACCCAAGTCTCCCCCTAAAGTCTTCACCTAAGACTTCATCCAAGTCCTCTCGATCCAAGTCTTCCCGCCGACCTGGCTGCGGCGATTTTACCACGCCACGATAAAGTTGTGAGTTTGCTGGACAAAAACCGAAATAACGGTCATGGGAATCCGGCAGTGTCTCCGCCGCATTGGAGACCTATTTGGACGGCAACTAGCCAAGCCATCACGGGCCGCGGGAATTGCCTTTTTGGGAATTCAGTGGCCATGAAACAAGTCGGGGAATGTATGCGTCGCAGTGGGCCTGATCTCAAGAATGCGGTTTTGCGCCATCTCGCCGTTGCAGGCCTTGCCCTCCTGCTCGGCACAGGCGGGGTTTTCGCCCAGAGCGGCACCCCCGCCCCGGACCAGTCCGGCAAGCCGCCGGCGGCCAATCCGGCCGACCCGACCAAGGATAATCAGCGGAAAACCGATGAATTCGGCGAGGCTTCGCAGGTCATCAACGGCCCCGGCGGGAACCCTGAATGCGTCTGGCTCGGCCGGCGCGTGGTCCGCCTGATGTGGCGCGACGACCTTGATACCGCATTCCGGCATCTGGACCTCTATGACCGGTTCGGTTGCCCCGGCGGCCATGTCCAGGCGACGTTCCGCTGCCTGACCCGCTTCGGGGGACAGATCGACGACAAGGTGCCAAGGAGCCTCGACGACAGGGTTCACGCCTGCTGGATCAATCCGGCGGCCCAACCGCAGGCTGCGGTGGCGGCCAGCCCGGCCACGCCCCCGACCGCCGGCAACGCAGCACCAACGCCAGCGGCAGCGCCCTCGCCGGCCCCCAGCGCCAGCCCGACGCCGGCGAAGTAACCGGCCGTAACTGCCGGGAACGATTCAAATTTTTCAGCGTTTGAATCGTCCGCGCCCTTAAAACGCCATGGCGTCATACCAGTTGTTAAATTGTGCGGCAGGATTATCCTCATGAAGCCGCGTTGTCGGTCGAACCTAGGGGACGGGTTCGCTTTCCCCTCATTTGGGCCCCGTATGGTTTAGCCGCCGATGCGCGTCGTCGTCGCCGTTCTGCTGTTTGTGACCGCAGCTCATGCTGCGTTGTGGGGCCTGCTCCAGGAAAAGCGGCCAGCACCCGATTTCCGGGGCATTCTGCCAAGCCTGTCCTACGCGCCGTTTGAACCGGGGCACACCGTTGCCGACAGCGTCGCCGACACCGACAAGGTTCGCGCCGATCTAAGGAAACTCTCCACCCTGACGCGCGCGATCCGCCTTTACTCCTCGACGGAAGGCAACGAACTGGTGCCGCCGATTGCCGCCGAATTTGGCCTCAAGGTCACGGTCGGCGCCTGGATCGACAAGGACAAGGACCGCAACAAGCGCGAAATCGAGGCGGTCATCAATCTCGCGCGGCGCAACAGCAACGTCATCGGGGTCGTCGTCGGCAACGAAACGATCTACCGGGGCGAACAAGTCCCCATCGAGAACCTCGTGCCGCTACCGGACCTTGAGCTTGAGGGCGGTGAGGCCGCACGGATACTTCGCGAGGAGGCCCAGCGGCTTCAGGAAGCGGAAGCGCAGCCTGAAGACAAGCGGGCCGAAGCGTTGAAATGGACGACGGCGCAAAACAACGTCTATCGGCTCGCAAGGCTGATCCAGCGGATCAAGAAGTCCGTCAATGTTCCCGTGACGACAGGCGAGATCTGGAACATCTGGCGCGATCATCCTCAACTCGCAAACTCGGCTGATTTCATCGCCGCGCACGTCCTTCCCTACTGGGAAAACTTCACCGACAAGCAGGCGGTGGACCAGTCGGTCGCCATGTACCAGCTGTTGCGCGACCAGTTCCCGGGAAAACGGATCGTCATCGCCGAATTCGGCTGGCCGAGCGCAGGCTACAATCTGAGAAATGCCGAGCCCGGTTCGTTCGAGCAGGCGTCGGTGTTGCGCAACTTCGTGACGCGTGCCGACGCCATCGGCATGGACTACAATATTGTCGAGGCGATCGATCAGCCCTGGAAATTCTTCGAAGGCGGCGTCGGACCGTATTGGGGCATATTCAACGCGTCGCGCGAACCGAAATTCAGCTGGACCGGCCCGATCGTCAATCCGAACTACTGGAAGCTGGCGCTCATCGCGCTGCTGGTCGGCATTCTGTTGTCGTTGCCGATCCTGCGCCTCGACCGGCCGACGGTCATGCAGACCGTCATGCTGTCGGCGGCCGCGAACGGCGTCGGCGCCTGGACAGCCACCGTATTCGCCTATTGGGATACTCACTATTTCGTATTCGGCTCAGCCTTCGCGCTGACCTTGGGCCTGATCCTGCTGGTGCCGCTGGTGCTGATCGCGATGGCGCGGATCGAGGAGATCGCGGCGGTCGCCTTCGGCCGCGGCCCGCGCCGGCTGATCACCAAGAGCGCGCCGCTGGCGCCCGCCACCATCGGCGAGAACGTCACCTTCCCGAAGGTGTCGATCCACATTCCCGCCTATTTCGAGCCGGTCGAGATGCTGAAGCAGACGCTCGACGCGGTGGCCCGGCTCGACTATCCGAACTTCGAATGCGTCTGCATCATCAACAACACGCCCGATCCGGCATTCTGGCAGCCGATCCAGGATCATTGCCGTGCGCTCGGTGAACGCTTCAAGTTCATCAACGCCGAGAAGGTGCAGGGCTTCAAGGCCGGCGCGCTGCGCATCGCGATGGAGCGCACCGCGGCGGACGCCGAAATCATCGGCATCATCGACGCCGACTATGTCGTGCATCCGGATTGGCTGAAGGACCTCGTCCCTGTCTTCGCGGACCCCCGCGTCGGCCTGGTGCAGGCGCCGCAGGAGCATCGCGACGGCGACCTCTCGCTGATGCACTACATCATGAACGGCGAGTATGCCGGATTCTTCGACATCGGCATGGTCCAGCGCAACGAGTTCAACGCGATCATCGTGCACGGCACGATGTGCCTGATCCGCCGCTCCGCGATGGATATGGCTGGAGGCTGGTCCAGCGACACAATCTGCGAGGACACCGATCTCGGGCTGACCATCCAGCAACAGGGCTGGCTGACGCATTACACCAACATCCGCTATGGCGAGGGCCTGCTCCCCGACACTTATGAAGCGTTCAAGAAGCAGCGTCACCGCTGGGCTTACGGCGGCTTCCAGATCGTCAAGAAGCACTGGCGGCGCTTCCTGCCCGGCGCGAGCCGGCTTAGCCCCGATCAACGCCGGGAATTTTCGCTCGGCTGGCTGAACTGGTTAGGGGCCGAAAGCCTTGGCGTGGTGGTTGCGATCCTCAACCTGATCTGGGTTCCGATCGTGGCGTTTGCCGACATCGCCATCCCCGACAAGATCCTGACGTTTCCGATCATCGCCTCCTTCGTCGTCTCGCTGGTGCATTTCATCGCGCTCTATCGCCTGCGCGTGAAGATCAAGGCCGGCCAGATGCTGGGCGCCATGATCGCGGCGATGAGCGTGCAGTGGACCGTGTCGCGCGCCGTCGCCCAGGGCCTGATAACGGAGCACCTCGCTTTTGCGCGCACCTCCAAGGGCGGCCTGTCGCGGATGTCGATCGAATTCCAGGCATTCTGGGAGGCCGTGATCGGCGTGCTGCTTCTGATCGGCGCTGCCGTGCTGGTGGTCACGAACGGATCCAAGCAGGTGCACGAAATCTACGTGTTCGCTGGCGTACTGGTGCTGCAAAGCCTGCCGTTCCTGTCCGCGGTCGCGATTGCGCTGTTGGAGAACTCCCGCACCAACTCGTTCGCCTTCTGGCGCAACAGCGCGGTGCGCACGGCGGAACTGATCGGGATCCGCCCGGTCCGGCTGCCGACGGTCGCGCGCCCCTCCCAGCCGGTGGCATCCGAGATTCGCCGGGAGGCCAATTAACGGATGGTAAATCGATCGGCGCCGCCCGCTTGAAGAAGCCGGACTAACCGCAAGCCGAACCTCAGGAATTTGGATCGCACGGCCTAACATTTTCTGGCGCCGGCGCTATTGACCCGCAGGGGTCCGCCCCCTACACAGCGCGTCGAGTGAGCGCGTAGCTCAGGCGGTAGAGCACGTGACTTTTAATCATGGGGTCGAGGGTTCGAGTCCCTCCGCGCTCACCATGAGATCGGGCACAAGTTGAATTCCGGCGGTTCGCTGAGGATGCCGCCCGAGCACGCAAGACCGCGGACCGTTTGGCCATTGATCATCTGCATCCGCGACGCCGTCAAACCCAGCGCTTGCGGCGGCGGTAGGACTTCATGTCGCGAAAGCTCTTGCGGCCGTCCGAAGACATCCCGAGATAGAATTCCTTGACATCCTTGTTCTCCGCCAAAGCCTTGGCCGGGCCGTCCATCATGATGCGACCGCTCTCCAGGATGTAGCCGTAGTCGGCATATTTCAGGGCGACGTTGGTGTTCTGCTCGGCCAGCAGAATGCTGACGCCTTCCTTCTGGTTGAGGTCGCGAACGATCTCGAAGATCTCGGCCACGATCTGCGGCGCCAGGCCCATCGATGGCTCATCTAGCAGCAGCATGTTCGGCTTCGCCATCATCGCGCGGCCGATCGCGATCATCTGCTGTTCGCCGCCCGACGTGTACCCCGCAAGACTGCTCCGCCGGACTTTCAGCCGCGGAAAGTAGGCATAAATCCGCTCGAGCTCGTTGCGCAGTTGCGATCTGGAGATGGACCGCGCATAGGCGCCGGTGATCAGGTTTTCCTCGGCGGTCAGATGCCCGAAACAATGCCTGCCCTCCATCACCTGCACCAGACCCATGCCGACCAGTTCGCCGGGCGTGAGTTGATCGGTTCGCTGACCGCGAAATTCGATCGATCCCTTGGTTACCGCGCCTCGTTCCGAAGCCAATAGCGTCGAGATCGATTTCAGCGTCGTGCTCTTGCCGGCGCCGTTACCGCCGAGCAACGCCACGATCTTGCCCTGCGGCACTTCAAGCGACACCCCGCGGAGCACGAGGATCACGTGATTGTAGATTACCTCGATGTTTTTCACCGCCAGCACCGGCTGCGCCGCAGCTTCGACCGCTACGGTCCGTTCAACGGCCGCGGCAACAGAAACACTCATGGCAATCTCCCTTGGGACAAATCCATCGGAGGGATGGGTGTCACCCCATCCCCCGGATATCGCGTGTGATGCGTCCGCCGATCACGAGCACTTGCGCGGCGTGATGTTGTTCTCGGCGGCATATTTCGAGGCCGAGTCTTCGATCAGCTTGCGGATGAATGCCGGGTCCGGCGCCGGTACCCAGTCCGTCAGGATCTGGAACTTCTTGCCGTCCCACTGCATCATCTTGAAGCGCTCGGAACCGTCGTGCTTGGCGCATGACATCTTGAACGGCGCCGACATGCCGAGAATGCCGATCTCCTTGAGCTTCGCGTCGGTGATGTCGAGCGCCTCGTAGCCATCCCGGAACTCGTCACCATTGACCGTCTTGCCGACCTTGTTGTGGATCTTCTGCGCGTTCTTCAGTGCTTCGATCCACATCGCCGCCGCGCCGACGCCGCGATTGTAGTAGACCGTACCGACGCGTTCGGGGTTCTGCATGTTGCCCTTGCCGGCGCCGTAGACCACTTTCAGGATGTCGGCGATCAACGGGTATTCCCTGCCGGGTGCGGCGTTGGCGGCGACATACGTGCCTTTCGCCGCGTCTCCGGCCGGAATCATGTCCTCCTCGGCACCACCGAATGTGACGTAGAACATTTTCTCGCGCGGGAATCCGACGCGGGCGGCGGTGGTGATCGCGGTTGAGTTCATGCCGGAGCCGGCGCCCCAGAACGTGACCCAGTCGGCCTTCTCGCGGCGAATTTGCAGCCATTGCGACTGCTGTTCCAGGCCCGGAGCCGGCACGGCGATCTCGATCAACTTGAAGTCCCATTCCTTGGCGATCTGACGCAGCGCCGGAATCGGCTCGCGGCCATAGGCGGTGTCGATGTGCAGATGCACGATCGTCTTGCCCTTCATCTTGTCGACGCCGCCTTCCTTCTTGGCGATATAGTTCATCTTGACCGCGATCTGCCCCCAGTAGTGGCCGGCGGCGTTGAACACCCACGGCCAGACGCGTCCGTCGGCGGCATCGGTTCGCCCATAGCCGTACTGAGCCAGCACGACGTGGTCCTGCGACATGCGACCGATCACGGCATAGGCGCCTGGCGTGCCGAGCGTATCGAACACAACCATCTTCTGATCGCCCTTGTTGAGCAGGCGCTGATAACACTCCACGGTGCGCGCAGCGTTATACTCGGTCTCGCACTCGTCATAGGTCAGCTTGACGCCGTTGACGCCGCCGTCCTTCATGTTGACGTAGTTGAGATAGTCGATGATGCCGCCGTAATAGCCGGTACCCATGGCGGAGTACGGGCCGACGCGGCTGCTCGGTATCCCGAAATACTGTTCCTGGGCCTGGGCCATCGCCGTGGACGCCGCCGCTGATATCGCAATGAAGGTGGCGGTAGCGGAGATAGCGGGAATTACGCGGCGAAGCATCTTGTCGATTAACATTACTAGTCCTCCCGTTGTTTGCGTTTATTGGACGTTGTTGTCTCTTCTTGTTGGGGTACCGACGCGCGTTGCGCGCTGGCTGGTCTGCCTCAGTGCTTGAATGGCCATAGCCGCAACCTCTCTTTCGTCAGTTGCCAAAGCCGCGCCAGCCCGAGCGGTTCGAAGATCAGGAACATGATGATCATCGCGCCGAAAATGACCTGCTCCAGCGCCGACGTGATGGTGGCATCGACCGACTTGCCGAAGACAGTGTGGAAAAAGATGTTGAGGAAGATCGGCATCAGCAAAATGAATCCTGCGCCCAGGAAAGAGCCCATGATGGTGCCGAGGCCGCCGATAATGACCATGAAGAGAATTCGGAACGACAGATCGATGGCGAACGCCGAAGGCTCCACCGTCTGCAGATAGGCGAACGCAAACAGCGCGCCGCCCACGCCGCAATAGAACGAGCTGATCGCGAAAGCCTGCAGCTTGGTACGCAGCAGCGACAGGCCCATCACCTCGGCCGCGACGTCCATGTCGCGCACCGCCATCCAGCCTCGCCCGATGCTGCCGCGCGCCATGTTCTTGGCCAGCAGCGCTAGCACCGCGACGATCGCCAGCACCACCCAGTATTTTTCACGCGGCGTTGCGAAGTTATGGCCGAACATCACGATCGGCTGCGCGGTGATCACGCCCGCCGGGTCGTAGTTCTTGAACCAGCCGAACTTGTCCAGCGCCCAGACGATGAAGAACTGCGACGCCAGCGTCGCGACCGCGAGATAGAGCCCCCTGATACGCAGGCTCGGCAGGCCGAATACGATGCCGACCAGCGCCGCGCACACGCCGGAAAGCGCCACCGCTACCACGAACGGAATGCCTTCGACGCGCAGGATCAGATTGTAGCAGGCGAACGCGCCGACGGCCATGAAGCCGGCCGATCCAAGCGAAAGCTGGCCGGCATAGCCCATCAGGATGTTTTGCCCGAGCGCCACCAGTGAAAGCACCAGCCACGGAATCAGGATCGCGCTCAGCCAGTAGCTATTGGCGACGAACGGCAGCAGCACCGCCGCGATCAGCATGACGAGGATGCCGATGCGATCCTGACGCAGCGGAAAGATCTGCGAGTCCTGCGCGTAACTGGTGTGGAATTGTCCGGCTTCTCTGTAGAACATGAACGGGAGTCTCCAGGTTGCGCGACGTCAAACGCGCCGGATGATCTTTTCGCCGAACAGGCCTTCGGGCCTGATCAGCAGGAACAGGACGGCAAGCATGTACGGCGCCCAGCCTTCGATGCCGCCGCCGAAATACGGGCCGATAAAGACCTCGGCGATCTTTTCGACTGCGCCGACGATCAGGCCGGCGAGGATGACGCCCGGCACCGAGGTGAAGCCGCCGATGATCAGCACCGGCAAGGCTTTCAAAGCGACCCATACCAGCGCGAACTGAACGCCGCTGCGCGCGCCCCACAGCATGCCCGCAACGAGCGCGACGACGCCGGCCGTCGCCCATACCAGCATCCAGATGTGCTTCAGCGGAATGCCGATCGACAGCGCCGCCGCGTGGTCGTCCGCGACCGCGCGCAAGCCGCGCCCGACCTTGGTGTGAGAAAACAACAGCGCCAGTATCACCACCATGATGCCGGCGACTGCGGCCGCCGTGATATCGAGCTGGCTGATCAGCATGCCGGTCTGGTCCATCAGCCAGATGATCGGCTCGTCCCGGATGCCGAGATCCAGGCGCCGCACGTCGACGCCCCAGGCCAGCTGCGCCACGCCTTCGATGACGAAGGCGAGGCCGATCGTGGCCATCAGCAGCGTGTCCTCGCTCTGGTTCACCAGCGGGCGCAGCACGAAGCGCTCGGTGCCCATGCCGACCAGCACCATCACGCCGACGGTCACCGGCAACGCCGCCCAGAACGGCAGGCCGAGCTCCATGAAGCCGACAAAGGACAGAACGGCAAAGAACACCATCGCGCCTTGCGCGAAGTTGAACACCGACGAGGCTTTGTAAATGAGCACGAAGCCGAGCGCGACCAGCGCGTACATGGTGCCTGAAAGCAGACCGCCGACCAGCACCTCGAGGAAAAACCAAAAATCCGGCATTGCGCTTCCTCAGTGTGGGACGCCGAGATAGGCGTCGATGACGTTCTGGTCCGAGCGCACCTCTTCGGGCGTGCCGTCACCGATCTTCTTGCCGTAGTCGAGCACGACGACGCGGTCGGAGATGTCCATCACCACGCCCATGTCGTGCTCGATCAGCACGATCGTGGTGCCGTAGTGATCGTTGACGTCGAGGATGAAGCGGCACATGTCCTGCTTCTCCTCGATGTTCATGCCGGCCATCGGTTCGTCGAGCAGCAGGATTTTCGGCTCGGCGGCCAGCGCACGGCCAAGTTCCACGCGCTTTTGCAAGCCATAGGGCAGACGCGACACCGGGGTCTTGCGGATGTGTTCGATCTCGAGAAACTCGATGATCTCCTCGACCGCTTCGCGGCTCTCGGCTTCCTCGCGGCGGGCCCGGGGCAGTTGCAGGGCGACCTCGAGAAAGCCGGCATGCATACGCAGATTGCGGCCCGCCATGATGTTGTCCAGCACCGACATGCCCTTGAACAAGGCGATGTTCTGGAAGGTCCTGGAGATGCCGAGCTTGGCGGCGTCCGTCGGCTTCATGCCCGCCAGACGCTCGCCCCGAAGGGTGATGCTGCCTTCCTGAGGAACGTAGACGCCGTTGATGACGTTGAGCATCGAGCTCTTGCCGGCACCGTTCGGACCGATGATCGCCCGCACTTCGTGCTCGAGCACATTGAAGCTGATGTTGGTCAGCGCCTTGACGCCGCCGAACCGCAGCGAGATCGAGTCGAGCTCGAGAATGGGTTTGCCGACGGGAAAGGCGCGTTGCGACGTTTGCAGGATGGCCGAAATGTTCAAGCTGCGCTCCTGATTTTCCCTGAGGCAACGACCTTCGCGTCGCGGATCTTGATGTCGGCCTGACCGCCCTCGACATCGATGCGTACGTGACTGCCGCCTCCGTACATTGCGTCCACCAGCGTGCGGTGGCGTTCGGCGATCACGCCGCGGCGCAGTTTGCCGGTGCGCGTCAGCACGCCGTCATCGGCGCTGAGCTCGCCGTGCAGGATCAGAAAGCGGTGGACCTGCGAATTCGCCAGCGCGGGCTCCTGCACCAGATCGGCATTGACCCTGGCGATGCTGTCGGCGATCAGCGTGTACACCTCGTCCTGCGACGCAAGGTCGGCGTGGCCGGTGTAGGAGATGCTCCGCTTGTCGGCCCATCTGCCGACGGCGGCCATGTCGATGTCGATCAGCGCGCAGACCATGTCGCGCCGATCGCCGAAGGTGACCGCTTCCTTGACGTAGGGACTGAACTTGAGCCTGTTTTCGATCGGCTTGGGGGCATAGGCGGTGCCGTCGTTCAAGGCGCCGATATATTTCATGCGGTCGATGATCCGCAGATGCCCGTCATCGCCGAGATAACCGGCGTCGCCGGTGTGGAACCAGCCCTCGGGATTCCTGGCCTGCGTGGTGGTTTCGGGGTCGCGGTGATATTCCATGAACATCCCGGGTGAGCGCACCAGGATTTCACGCTGCGCCGTGAATTTCAGTTCGACGCCGTCGGCCGCCGGCCCCACCGTGTCCGGCTTGACCTGTCCGTCGCGTTGCATCGCCACGAAGAATCCGGTCTCGGTCGAGCCATAGAGCTGCTTCAAATTGATGCCGAGCGCGCGGAAGAAGGCCACCAGCGCGGGAGCGATTGCGTCGCCAGCCGTGAAGGCCACGCGCACTTTGCTCATCCCCAGGACGTCGCGCAGCGGACCGTAGATCATCAAATTGCATAGGGTGGTGGTGAGACGGTCGCCCAGAGAGATCGTCTGGCCCGTCGAGGTCTGCGCGCCGACGCGATGCGCCACGGCCATGCCGGCCTGGTACAGGCGTCGATTAAACCCGCCCGCGTCCTCCATGCGCATGGTTACCTGCGTCAGGAGGGCTTCAAGCACCCGGGGTGTCGCCAGGAAGTAGGTCGGCCCCATCTCGCGCATGTCGGCGAGCATGGTCTCCGCGGATTCGGGACAGCAAACGCAGTAGCCGACGACCATCGGCTGGACGTAGCTGAAGAAGGTCTGGCCGATCCAGCCCGGCGGCAGGTAAGCCATCGCGACGTCGGTGTCCTTCAGACTTTCCGTCGCCGCGGCGACCCGGGCACGGTCCATCAGCGATCCATGGGTGAGGACGACGCCTTTGGCGGCACCGGTCGTGCCCGAGGTGAAGAACAGGAAGGCCGCGTCCTGGCCGCTGCCGCGCCCGGCCTCGGCCTGCAGTTCGCTCTCCTTCGTAGCGGCGAGCTCCCGGCCCTGCTTCAAGAGGGCATCGTAGCTGACAAGCTCGGGCCGGTCGTAATGGCGCATGCCCCGGTCTTTGTCGTAGACGATGCTGCGAACGGTCGGGCAGCGCGGCAGAATCTCCAGCAGCTTGTCGACCTGTTCCTGGTTCTCGGCGAAGATGTGGGTGATCTCGGCGCTCTGGACCGGAGCAACCATCTCGTCGGCCGTCGCATCCTGATAAAGGGGCACCGCGATGGCGCCGAGCCAGTGCGCCGCGCACATCGCGGTGTAGAGGCGCGGCCGGTTGTCGCCCACGAAAGCGACATGCGCACCGCGCTGCAGGCCTCGCGCCGACAGCGCCGCGGCCAGCGCCGCCGCCTCGTCAGCCAGTTCGCGCCACGTCACGGTACGCCAGATGCCCCGCTTCTTTTCCCGCAGCGCAGGACGCTCACCGCGTTCCCTTGAATGACGAAGGAGAAGCTGCGGGAACGTATCTGGTCTTACGTTTTCGGTCGCCATCTATTGGTGTCCTCAATGCCTGGCCATTTGGTGATCCGCCTGCCCGCCGTCGCGAGCGCGCAGGCAAGACTCATCGCGAATTCGCGATGAGCGAAAACTGCTGAATACGACGATGGATTTGGTTCACGGCTCGCTGGCCAGGCGCCGCAGCATTTGCGCGGCGCGATCGCCAGCTAAGGTCACGCGCGAGCAACCGCGCCCGACCCCGCCGGCTAATTTCCAGTCGATTGTTTTTGTAACGACATGCAGATCCCCCCAGATTTTGCAGCTCGAGGTGCAATGCACATGCCCCCGGCTTTTCATCTTAGGAGCAACCGCCGTGCCAATCGGGCGATCCAGCAAATTCAAATAGTTAGGAGAGATGATTGGGATGACCGGGACATAATGTCCTGACCGAGAGGACAAATTGTCCGTCGGGCTTCAGTTGGACTCCGGCAGCCAGACCGTGAATGCGGTCCCCTTCCCCGGCTCGCTTTCGACCGAGATCTTGCCGCCCTGCCGCGTTACCAGCGTCTGGCTGATGGACAGCCCAAGACCGGTGCCTTCGCGCCGCTTTGTCGTGAAGAACGGGTCGAAGACCCTTTGCATCACTTCCGGCGCCATCCCAACGCCAGTGTCGATGATTTCGATGGCGAGGCCCGGTCTGTCATCGATATCCGTGTCGGATGTCCGAAGCGTCAGCATGCCCCCGTCGGGCATGGCGTGGATGGCGTTGACGATGAGATTGACGACGACCTGCTGCAGTTCCGTCCGGTTCATCAGCACGAGCCGGGAGGAACGGTCGTCCCTGACCACGACGATCCTGGCCTTGTTCAAGAGGTGGCGGACCAGCGGCAGCGAATCCGAGATGACATTGTCCGCGGCGTGGCGCTCGACGTAACCGGCATATTCCTCCGGCTTGGCGAACTGCAGCAGCCTGCTCACGATCTGGCTGATGCGGTGAATCTGCTCGTCGAGCAGATTGAATTCGGTTCGTGCGAGGCTTGCCTTGTCGCCCATCAGGTCACGGATGACGTCCAGATTGCCCTGCATCACCGCGATCGGGTTGTTGATCTCGTGCGCGACGCCCGCGGTGACCTCGCCGATCGTGGCGAGCTTTTCGGAAACGATCAATTGCTTGGTCGTGGCTTCGAGCTGCCGGTTCGCCAGTTGGAGTTCCCGGGTGCGCTCGTCGACCCGTGCATTGAGTTCCTCGTTCCATTCCCGAAGCTGACGATCCCTTACCTGCAGCCGATTGAGCAGACTGTCGAGATGCGACGCCACCACCCCGATCTCGTCATTAACGACGGGAAGATCGGTGCGCGCGCCGAGATCGCCGCTTTCGACCTTTTCGATCGTATCCGTCATCCGCTCCAGTGGTTTGAAGATCGCGCGCGCCCAGCGAAGGAAAATCGGCACGATCGCCGCCGTGATGGCCAGAAACGCGATCAGGATGATTGCGAGCGTGGTATATCGGGCCTTGATGAACGGGGCTTCGAGAAACCCGACATAGAGCATCCCGACCCGCTTGCCATAGCTGTCGATGATCGGCTCGTAGGCCGAGATGTACCAGTCGTTGACGACGAAGGCGCTGTCGAGCCAGGTCTTGCCCTGGTCCAGCACCGTCGATCGCACCGCACTGGACACCCGCGTGCCGAGCGCGCGTCGGTCCTCGAACAGGCGCACATTGGTGGTGATCCGCACATCGTCCAGGAACAGCGTGGCCGTTCCCTGACTTCCCGCCGGCAAGCTCGCCGCGCGATAGACCAGGTCGTTGATGGTATCGATGAACACGAGGTTCTGGTTCAGCAGCAGGCCGCCGACGAGCGCCGCCTGCTGCCGACCATTCAGAGAAACCGGGCTGGCCGAATGGACCACCATGCCGCGGGTTTCCGCGTCCCGGTCGGTCGGGACCGCGTTCGGGGTCGGTACGAGTTCGAGCCTCGCCCGCTCCGCAAGTCCGCGCGCGATGTCGCCGAGTTCGCTATTGGCAAATATGTCGATCGCGATTGAAGGCGTGCCCTTCAGGGCAGACACGACAACCGGCCAATCGTTCCGGATTGACGCCGATGCAATTTTAGGCGCCGACGACATGATCTTCCCATCACCGTCCGCCAGGTAGAGAAAATCGAGGCCCAGCGCTTTTCGCCTGTCCTCGAGCAACGCATCGAGGTCTGCACTGTTTTCCGCGGCGACGACGTCGCGAAAACGGGCGGAGAGACCGAGCGCCTGCAGGTGCTCGCTGGTGTATTCGAGGATACGGGCCAGGTACTGATGGGCAATGGTGAGATCGCCATTGACCTTCGAGATCAGCGCCGCGTTGAATTTTTCGTTCCACCTGATGACGGCAACGCCAAGCAGCAGCGGGAGGATCACCAGCATCGGCAACAGCGCGATGGCGAGGAGGCGGAAGCGGACCGAGCGTCCCCGAACGGGTGACAGCGTGTTTTCGGGTCGCTTAAGCATTCGACAAGGCGAATTTGCGATCGATCGTCTTGCGTGAAATGCCGAGCCTGCGGGCAGCTTCATCCTTGTTGCCGCCGGTCTCTCTCAGCACGGCCAGGATATGGCGCCGCTCCATTTCAGCAAGGCTGTCGGTGCCGGGCGTTTCGACGGCGTTGCCGCCGAAATCGTCGGGGAATTGTCCGAGTATCAACGTACGCTCGATGACGTTGCGCAACTCGCGCACATTGCCTGGCCAATCGTACCTGGCAAGCGACGCCCTCACGGAATCGCTGATCACGACCTGCGGCATGCCCAGTTGCTGCGAGAGCTTGCGCATGAAAACCGTCGCCAGCGTTTGCACGTCGTCTTCGCGGTCCTTCAATGGCGGCAGACGGATCTGCATCACGTTGATCCGGAAGAAGAGGTCGGCCCGGAAACGCCCCTTCTCCACCTCCTTTTCCAGCTCCGCATTGGTCGCGAAGATGAACCGCAGATCGACCGGGACCTCGCGCTCGGAGCCGACCGGACGCACGCGGCGATCCTCCAGCACACGGAGCAGCTTGCTCTGCATCGCCAGCGGCAATTCGCCGACTTCGTCGAGAAACAGCGTTCCGCCCTGGGCATGGGTGAACAGCCCGGCGCGGCTTCCCTTGGCGCCGGTGAAGGCGCCTTCCAGATGGCCGAAAAACTCGCTCTCCATCATGTCCGGCGGAATTGCCGCGCAGTTCACCGGCACGAATGGCTTGTCGGCCCGGTCCGATAGCGAATGGAGCGAGCGCGCCGCGACTTCCTTGCCGGTGCCCGACTGGCCGGTCAGCAGCACCGAGGTGGGCAACGGCGCGACGCGGGCGAGTGTCTCGCGCACGCGCCGGATCGCCGGCGATTCGCCAAGCAGCCGGTCGCGCAACAGGATGTGATCCGAAGTCGACCTGAGCTCGTAGCGCAGCACGTAGTTTTCGCGCTGCAGCCTGTTCCGCTGCAGGCACCTTGCGACGGCGTTCAGTATCTGGTTGGAGCGGAACGGCTTCAGCACGAAGTCGACAGCACCGGCCTGCAAGGCGCTGATCGCCGTTTCGAGATCGGCGAAGGCCGTCATCAGGATCGCATCGGCGAAGAAGCCGATCGCGCGCTGCTCGGCCAGCCAGTCGACCCCGTGGCGGCCCGGCATCACGTTGTCGAGAATGACGACATCGAAATAATTGGCGTCGAGCTTGCGGGATGCCTCCTCGGTATCGGCGGCTTCCTCGATGCGCTTGCACAGCGGCCCGAGCGTGCGCACCAGAAAGTTGCGCATGCCTGGTTCGTCATCGACCACCAGGATCGACGCCTGCGCCAGCCACGGTCCAAATTCGGGATCGCCCAGCTTCTCCTGGCTTTTCCGCGCTGCTTCCCCCCGCAAAGAATTCCCCCCGGCCTCCTGCTTTTTTTACACCTTAGCCGTGCCGGTCCGGCACGTACAGGTGGTGTCCTTCATCACAAAGCAGGATGGGTCCGGCTGATCCGGGAGTGACGTTACTCAAGAACCGGTCTTCAGCGCCTCGATCGCCTTCATCACGTCCGGATCCAGTCCTGTTCCTCCAGTGTCGAGATGGGCCAGGATCGCGCTACGCATCCTCGGATCCCAGAACTTCCTGATATGATCGGCAATGCCCGGTACCGCCTTGTCGTGGCCCTGGCTCTGGAAAAACTTGCCAATCTGATTGGCCATGTAGATCAGCCGGTCAGGCGACATGGGCGGCTTCCTCAGTGGCGACGCCGGCGCTGATCCGGCCAGGATGGGTGAAGACTTCGAACCCGTCGCTACGGGCAATGGCGGCAAGCGTGATGCCGGCGGCATCCGCCGTCCGCACCGCCAGCGCCGTCGGCGCGGAGACGGCAACCATCAGCGGCGCGCCCATCGCCGCGGCCTTCTGCACCATCTCGACCGAGACGCGGCTGGTCAGCAGCACCATGCCTTCGTCCGCGGAAATCCCATCCTGCGCCAGTGCGCCGACCAGCTTGTCGAGCGCGTTGTGACGGCCGACATCCTCACGCAGCGCAACATTGCCGCGTGCGGGGGTCCAGAACGCCGCGGCATGAACCGCGCGGGTCTCGACATTGATCTTCTGCAAGGGCGGCAGGCTCTGCATCGCCGCCATGACCTGTTGTGGCGAGAATGATCGGCCTTGCGCGACGACGGCCGTCGGACGGACCGCCTCCGCGATGGAATCGATGCCGCACAATCCACAGCCGGTGGGCCCTGCAATATGCCGCCGCCGTTCGCTGAGCTGGTCCGCTTTCGATTGCGCCAGCCACATTCGCAGCTCGATGCCGTCGTCGAGGAAAACGATGTCGAGGGATTCAATCTCCCGAGGCGATCGCACAATCCCTTCGCTAAGGCTGAAGCCAACAGCAAAATCCGCAAGATCCTGCGGCGTCCCCATCATGACGGCGTAAGTCCCGCCATTATAGGTCAGCGCGAGCGCGGTTTCCTCCGGAATGATCCTCGCGCCCTCGCTCTGGCCACTGTCACGCCAGACAAGACGATCCACCATGCGAACCGGGTCGTGCATGGTCACTCCGCGGCTTCCACGACCGGCGCAATGCGACGCGAATGACGGGCCTGCTCGTCATAGGCCTTTTGCCAGTCCGACGGACCGTTCGACGGCGAGATCTGCACCGCTGTGACCTTGTATTCCGGGCAATTGGTCGCCCAGTCCGAATAGTCCGTCGTGATGACGTTGGCCTGCGTGTCCGGGTGATGGAAGGTGGTGTAGACCACGCCCGGTGCTACCCGATCGCTGATCTCCGCCCGCAATGTGGTCTCGCCGGCGCGGCTCTTGAGCCGCACCCAGTCGCCGTCGCGCACGCCACGCTGCTCGGCGTCGTGCGGATGAATTTCCAGCAGGTCCTCGCTGTGCCAGACGACATTGTCCGTGCGGCGCGTCTGCGCACCGACATTGTACTGGCTGAGGATGCGGCCGGTGGTCAGCAGCAGCGGGCAACGCGGCCCGGTGCGCTCGTCGGTCGGGATGTATTCGGTGATGACGAACTTGCCCTTGCCGCGGACGAAGCCGTCGATATGCATGACCGGCGTGCCCTCCGGCGCCTCCTCGTTGCAAGGCCATTGCACCGAACCGAGTTCTTCGAGCCTGGCGTAGGATACGCCGGCGAAGGTCGGCGTCAGTGCCGCGATCTCGTCCATGATCTGCGACGGGTGATCATAGTGCATCTCATAGCCCATCGCCTTGGCGAGGCCGAGGGTGACTTCCCAGTCGGCGAGGCCGTTGCGCGGCGTCATCACCTTGCGAACGCGCTGGATGCGCCGCTCGGCATTGGTGAAGGTGCCGTCCTTCTCGAGGAAGGTCGATCCCGGCAGGAACACATGGGCGTAGTTCGCGGTCTCGTTGAGGAAGAGATCATGCACGATAACGCATTCCATCGACGACAGCGCCGCCACCACATGCTTGGTGTTGGGGTCGGACTGCAGGATGTCCTCGCCCTGCACGTAAAGGCCCATGAAGGTGCCTTCGATCGCGGCGTCGAACATATTGGGAATGCGCAGGCCCGGTTCGGGATTGAGCTTGACGTTCCACATCGCCTCGAACTGGTCGCGGACCGCCTCACCGGAAATATGGCGATAGCCGGGCAGTTCGTGCGGGAATGAACCCATGTCGCAGGAACCCTGCACGTTATTCTGGCCGCGCAGCGGGTTCACGCCGACGCCGGGCCGGCCGATATTGCCGGTCGCCATCGCAAGATTGGCGATGGCGATCACGGTGGTGGAGCCCTGGCTATGCTCGGTGACGCCGAGGCCGTAATAGATCGCGCCATTGCCGCCGCTGGCGAACAGCCGCGCCGCGGCGCGCAATTCCCTGGGATCGACGCCGGTCATGATCGCGGTTGCTTCAGGGGAGTTCTTCGGCTGGGCGACGAATTCAGCCCAATCCTCGAACTCGCTCCAGTCGCAACGCTCGCGCACGAAAGCTTCATCAGCAAGGCCCTCGGTCACGATGACATGCGCCAGCGCGGTCAGCACGGCGACGTTGGTGCCGGGCATCAGCGGCAGATGGTGTACCGCCTTGAGATGGGGAGCCTCGACCATGTCGGTGCGCCTGGGATCGATCACGATCAGCTTCGCACCCTGACGCAGCCGCTTCTTCATGCGCGAGGCGAACACGGGATGCGCGGCCGCCGGATTGGCGCCAATCACGATGATCACATCACTATGTTCGACCGAATCGAAGTCCTGCGTCCCCGCGGACGTGCCGAATGTCGTCGACAGGCCGTATCCGGTCGGCGAATGGCAGACGCGGGCGCAGGTATCGACATTGTTGTTGCCGAAACCGCCGCGGATCAGCTTTTGTACGACGTACACATCTTCATTCGTGCAGCGGGATGAGGTGATACCGCCTACGGCGTCGCGGCCATACTTCTGCTGAATGCCTTTGAACTTGGCGGCCGCGAAGCTAAACGCTTCATCCCACGACACCTCCTGCCAGGGATCGTCGATGCTTTCGCGGATCATCGGCTTGAGAATGCGTTCCTTGTGGGTGGTATAGCCCCAGGCGAAGCGGCCCTTGACGCAGGAATGACCGCGGTTCGCCTTGCCGTCCTTGTACGGCACCATGCGCACGACTTCCTCGCCGCGCATTTCCGCCTTGAAGGTGCAGCCGACACCGCAATAGGCACAGGTGGTCACGACCGAATGCTCGGGCTGGCCGATCTCGATCACGGATTTTTCCGTGAGCGTCGCGGTCGGGCAAGCCTGCACGCAGGCGCCGCAGGACACGCATTCGGAGCCGAGGAAACTTTCGCTCATGCCGGGCGACACCCGGCTGTCGAAGCCGCGGCCGGAGATCGTCAGCGCGAAGGTGCCCTGCACTTCCTCACACGCCCGGACGCAGCGCGAGCAGACGATGCACTTCGACGGGTCGTAGGTGAAGTACGGGTTGGACTCGTCCTTCGGCATCCATGCGTCGTTATCGCAGCCATGCGACTTGGCGAACACATGGTTCTCGCCTTCATAGCCGTAGCGCACGTCACGCAGGCCGACGGCGCCGGCCATGTCCTGCAATTCGCAATCGCCGTTGGCGGCGCAGGTCAGGCAATCCAGCGGATGGTCGGAGATATAGAGCTCCATCACGCCCTTGCGGAGCTTCTTCAGTCGCTCGGTCTGGGTGTGGACCACAAGGCCATTCATGACAGGCGTGGTGCAGGATGCCGGCGTGCCGGCGCGGCCATCGATCTCGATCAGGCACAGGCGGCAGGAGCCGAAGGCGTCAACCATGTCGGTGGCGCAGAGTTTCGGAATCTGCGTACCGGCTTCCATCGCCGCGCGCATGATCGAAGTGCCCTCGGGCACAGTGACGCTGTTGCCGTCGATGGTCAGCGTGACCATCGTCTCGGATCTGGAGCGCGGTGTTCCAAAGTCGATTTCATGGATCAATGACATTGCGCCCTCTCCTATTCCGCGGCCTGCAAGCGGGCCGGTGCCGGGTCAAAATCCTCCCGGAAATGCTTCAACGCGCTCATGACGGGATACGGCGTGAAACCGCCCAGCGCGCAGAGCGAACCGAATTTCATGGTGTTGCAGAGATCCTCGACCACGGCGATGTTTTCCGCCACGCGCTCGCCCGACCTGATCTTGTCGATCGTCTCGACGCCGCGCGTGGAGCCGATCCGGCACGGCGTGCACTTGCCGCAGGATTCGACGGCGCAGAACTCCATTGCAAAGCGCGCCTGCTTGGACATGTCCACACTGTCATCGAACACCACGATGCCGCCGTGGCCGATCAGGCCATCGCGTGCCGCAAAGGCTTCGTAGTCGAACGGCGTGTCGAACAGTTCGCGGGGAAAATACGCGCCGAGAGGTCCGCCGACCTGCGCGGCGCGCACCGGGCGGCCACTCGCGGTGCCTCCGCCGACGTCGTCGATCAGTTCGCCGAGGGTGATGCCGAATGCGACCTCGAACAATCCGCCGTGCTTGATGTTGCCGGCGAGTTGGATCGGCATCGTACCGCGCGAACGGCCCATGCCGAAATCGGCATAGGCTTTGGCCCCGCCGGCCAGGATGAAGGGAATCGCCGCAAACGACAGCACGTTGTTGATCACGGTCGGCTTGCCGAACAGGCCCTTGTGCGCCGGCAATGGTGGCTTGGCGCGCACGATGCCGCGGCGTCCCTCCAGGCTTTCCAGCAGCGAGGTTTCCTCGCCGCAGACATAGGCGCCGGCGCCGACGCGGACTTCGAGGTCGAAGCTGTGGTCGGAGCCACCGACGCGCGTGCCGAGAAAACCCGTGCGCCTGGCGGCCGCTATTGCCGCATTCATCGCCTCGACCGCGTGCGGATATTCCGAGCGGATGTAGATGTAGCCATAGGTGGCGCCGACCGCGACGCCTGCGATCGTCATGCCCTCGATCACCACGAAGGGATCGCCTTCCATGATCATGAGGTCGGCAAACGTACCGCTGTCGCCTTCGTCGGCGTTGCAGACGATGAATTTGCGGTCGGCGCTGGCCTGCGCCACCGTCTTCCATTTGATGCCGGTCGGGAAGCCCGCACCACCACGGCCGCGCAATCCCGAGGTCGTGACGTCGGCGAGGATCCCGTCGGAGCCGAGCATCAGTGCCCGCTCGAGCCCCTTGTAGCCGTCGAGGGCGCGATAATCCTCGACCGAGCGTGGATCGATCACGCCGCAGCGCGCAAAGGTCAGACGGGTCTGTCGCTTCAACCAGGGGATTTCGTCGGCGATGCCGAGCCGCAGGGCATGCGGAGCGTCTGCCGCCATCGCATCGAGTACGGAGGCTACATCCGCCTCCGTCACCGGCCCAAAGGCGACACGGCCCTGCGCTGTCGCGACCTCGACCATCGGCTCCAGCCAATACAGCCCGCGCGAGCCGGTCCTGACGATTTCGATTCCCATGCCGCGGCTGGCGGCGGCGCGTTCCAGCGCTTCCGCCACGTCATCGGCGCCGACCGCGACCGCGCCAGCATCGCGCGAAACGTAAATGCGAAGCGTCATCGCTGCGCCTCCGCGACCAGCGCATCGATGCGCGCTTCGTCAAGCCGGCCAACCACGCGGCCATCCAGCATCGCCGACGGCGCGGTAGCGCACAGGCCGAGGCAGTAGATCGGCTCCAGCGTGACGCGCTCGTCGGCGGTGGTATGGCCCAGCGCAATCCCGAGTTTCGCCTCGGCGCGCGCGGCGAGCACGTCGCCACCGGCGGCCTGGCAGGCTTCCGCGCGGCAGAGTTTCAGAACATGCCGGCCGGCAGGCTCGCGGCGGAAATCATGGTAAAAGGTAAACACGCCGTGAACCTCGGCGCGCGACAGGTTGAGCGCCGATGCCACCATCGGGATCGCGGGCTCCGGCACGTAACCGAATGCTTCCTGGAGCGCATGCAGGATCACCAGCGTCGCACCCTCAAGGTGGGAATGCTCCGCGATGATTTCAGCGCCGCGTGCCGCGGTCCATGGGTCGTAAGCTGGTGTCATCCATATTCTCTGCCGGCGATTTGCTATCCGCCAAAGAGAATTGGAATCGATCCAGGAATCAATAAAGCTGTCTCATGTTGCGATACGGAAACGCGATCGATAAGACTTCAAGATCGAACGATCTTAGATTGCAATGGATATCGAGCGGGTCGCGCCTGCATCAAGATGGAGCTTGGCCGCATCCCACACCATTAACTAACCGAAGTTGATCCCAATGTTCGAAGGCCGCGAGCCCTTAAGGCGGTTGCGGCGCTCACAACGTCGTTTTGGTGGATCGTTGACCGCGGCTTTCGAACGGTCGCGGCAGTCGTAAACGATCTAGCCATCGTGTCTGCCCCCGGAGCACGAGAAACAACCTCCCAGACGGCCGTGGATTTCGTGCACCAGGGCCGTCGCTGTTTGAGGGCAACATTTAGCGGATGTGGTCATGGCTAGCTGGAGCACCCGCTGTGAAGGACTATCAAAAACACCAGAAAAGCTCAGGTCCGACGCGGACAAGCGTAAGGGCGCCTTAGCAACGGCGGCGCGCGCCGGTGGATTGCTGTGGACAACTGACCTTCGTCTTTAACTTTGTCCCCCGGGGCAAGACTTGTTGCCCAATTACGCCTCACGAAACCGGCGCTCCGTACCCTACCCTTTGTGGGAAGGGGGCGTCATGGAGTTATTTCGAGCTGAGAAGATTGCCACTGCTCGGGATCAATCAAACCATGACTGCCGCTTCTGCGGAGGAAGACTCACTCTTCTCAAAACGATCATGGAATCCGAAAGCGGAGTTGTCACTCATATGTTTGAATGCAAGCAGTGCGGAGAGCGCATTTGGACCGAATAGATCGGCAGGCACGGGCACATGGCCAATAGCCCGGCAACCCACAGGCGCCCCTCGGGAACGATAACATCCGCATATGCGCCGACGACAACTTGTAGACGCTTAGCAGCGCAGGTGTATGGCTGATCAATCGAAACTAACCGAAGTTGCGGAATCCCCACATCAGGATTCCCAACGTCACCACGAGAATGCACAGGCTGCCGACTGCGACAATGAGGAAGACCTCCCAGCCAGAGAGGCCTGCTTTCTTGGCTTTGACAGCTCCGACGCCCAGCAAGACAAACAACAGTGGGGCGACGAGCAGTGTCATTTACGCTTCTTCGGCGCCTGTACCGGCAGATCGAGCACGCCAAACAATGCGAGCAGCAGGGCAACTTCTTCCTTTGAACCAACTTTAATCATCGTCATCATCTCCTGTTCGATGGTTAGTCGAGCCGAGATTTCGAGGGGTTCATGGCGATTTCGTTTCGCGATTGTTTCAAACTTGTTTCGTCGGCAAAATTCCTAACAACTCGTTCATGTACCTGATGACTGGCCCCAAACAAGGTGGGTCCGAGCCCCCATCGGCATGAATTTTCGTTAGCACCAAGAGCAGCCGTTTAGTCGTTGGAACGGTTTATCCGGAAGCGGGTTTTCCCGACCGGAGGCGCAACATGACCAAACCCCGGATCGCCCGCGTTTGGCGCGGCAGGACCAATCCAGAAGTGGCGGACGCGTACGAGGCCTACAATTACGAGGTCGGCATCAAGCCGCTGATCGAGAAGGCCCTTGCCGTCCAGACGTTCAGGGAGGACAGAAAAAACGAGACCGAGTTCGTCACGATCTCGTATTGGGAAAACCTGGAATCGATGAGCAGGTTCACCGGCGGAGATCCTTCAAAGATTCATCACCTGGAGCGCGACAAGGATTTTCTAATCGAGCTTCCGACGTCGGTTCAGATTTTGAGGATACGGCATAGCCACGGAATCTAACGTCCGTCGTGCGGACCTGTTCGGAAAATCAAAGCGTTAGATCTGCTTGGCTTTGGCGATGGCCCGATCCAGTTGCGCCAGGAACGCCGTGAGGTCGATCTTGTTGGCCGCGGCGAGCGCGCCGGAGTCGCCCTTGGCACCGCCGGAAACCTTCTCGAGATTGTCGATCGTCAGTTCGCAGCTGCCGTTGTTCAAATCAGTCATGGTATCCCCCGTTTGTCTCGTGGCGGGATCATTCCCGCCAACCGTGGTCACAGGGATAAGCGGAGACCCGATCGTTTGCTGTGATGATCATCACACCCAGGATCAAGCGCGGCATGAGTGATGTGGATTACTGTGCTGAGTGCCGCTTCGGGCCAACGGTTGTGGCTGGGTGCGGGAATAGTTCCGTCCCGATCACAAACAGGAGCTGGCAATGAACGTCACCACTACGAATGAAACTCGCGAACTGAACGTCGACGAACTCAACCTTGTATCAGGCGGAGGCCTCTTCTCCTTCGCACTTAGGCTCGGGGGCAATCCCATAGCCGCCGCACTCTACGAAAAGTTAGGCGGTCCCGACGTGACCATAGGAGTCAAGCCGGCCTACTAGCCACGAGTCGACCGTGACGAATGTGACGGGTCTGTTCGAGGTCGCCTCGTTTGGCGGCCTCCCTCGTTTCGTGATTTACGTCACATCTCTGTTGATTGTAGTCCGCCATGATCGCGGCCTGCGAAACGTCGCAAAAATGGTGCGAGACAATGACCAGCGAAAATCGCGAACTGAGCGTTGAGGAACTTGGGTCCGTTGCGGGTGGCGGGCTTGTGGACAATGTCTTGCCCGAAGCCGAGGCGAGCACGGCCGAGTTTCTGAAGAGATTTGCCGAGGCCTCCCTGCGGTTCAATGCTTTCATCAACAGCCCCACAAGTCAGGGCCCCGCGGCAACGAATCAAGGGTAGTGCCCAGTACGAAAATGGGCTCACCGGCAGGGCCGGCGAGCCCAGGACAGCCAGCATTACGCGCTGGCCGGTCGAAATCAGATCAGCATTTTTGCCCGTTTGAAAGCCGGCATTGGCCGCTACCGGGCTGGCTCTTTGGGTCTGAGGCCTTCTGGGCCTGCGCAAGCGATCCCCCGACGAAAACAGCGAGCGCGAACGCAATTGCAACGATAGCTGAAAAACGGATCATCAAAACCTCCCTATTGGAAATGCCACCTCCGCCCCCGCGGAGACTGGTGACCCGAAGTGTCACGACAATCGTGAGGCCGGTCAAGCCGGGCGTCTTCCTTCAAATAGATCAAGATAGCGGCCCATGCCCCCGTGCAACGCAGCAACGCATCTGCGGGAAATCAGTGAAGAGAAATCGACCTGCCGGAGTGGAGGCGTAGCTGTTGAACCGGAAAGCGAACGGCGCTTCCGAACTGGCCGTCACCACATCGTCTGCCGCGCGCGCTCCGGCCATTCGCGATCGTATTTCTCGCCGCCCACGGTGTTGTCGCTCATCTCGGCCAGGATATCGCCCGGTGTCGGCAAGCTCTTCGGATCGACGCGCTTGTCGGGATTCCAGAGGTCGGCGCGGACGATGGCGCGGGCGCACTGGAAATAGATCTCCTCCACCGTCATGACGATCACCGTGCGCGGCGCCTTCCCGTCCATCTTGAACGACG
Source organism: Bradyrhizobium sp. AUGA SZCCT0222 (assembly GCF_018130205.1). Lineage (NCBI taxonomy): Bacteria > Pseudomonadati > Pseudomonadota > Alphaproteobacteria > Hyphomicrobiales > Nitrobacteraceae > Bradyrhizobium > Bradyrhizobium sp. AUGA SZCCT0222. The sequence continues at coordinate 100,934 of NZ_JAFCLX010000001.1, read as the reverse complement.
CCAGCAGCTCGGGATCGGCGGAAACATGCGCGCGGCCGTTGACGCGCAGCGTGCTGCCCGAGCCCGGGATCAGGAACAGCAGCGCCACCCGTGGGTCTCGCACGATATTGCGCAGGGAATCGCAGCGGTTGTTGCCGCGGCGATCCGGCATCATCAGTGTCTTTTCATCATGGAAGCGCACGAAGCCGGCCAGATCGCCGCGGGGCGAACAATCCAGCCCCTCCGGTCCGCAGGTCGCGAGCGCCGCGAATGGAGATTGATCCATCAGCGCCCGATAGGACGGGGTCACGCGGTCCGCGACCTTGACCGTCGAGGCCTCACCGGGAAACCCATAGATCGCCTCGAGTTGCTCGATCGTCGTGATGATAGACATTTGCGTCCCCCCGCCTACAGCATGATCCGGAAACGTGGGTACCGGTTTTCCGACAAGATCATGCTCCAACAAAAAGCTAGAGCAGGATGACGATTCGAAGAAACGTCATCCTGCTCTAGTCCTCCCACTTCTCGCCCTTGATCGCCCGCACCAGCTGACGCGCGTGAAACTCGGCGCTGCCGGTGTTGACGATGGTGACGTCAGGCGCAGTCTCGTCCACCGTCCGACTAAGCCGGTGCTCGATCTTGCCGTCGCTGCTGCGGCTCCGCATCGCCAAGCGCTCCGCCAGAACGTTCGGCGGCGCGGTGATCGAGATCACCGTGACGTCGGCGTAGGCGCGGCGCATCGACGTGATGATGGTGCGCGAAACATTGGCGACAACCGTGTGCCCGGCGCGGATTTCGTCGTCGATGGCCCGCGATATCGCATAGCGGTGGCCGTGCGCATCCCAGTGCATGGCGTATTCGTCGCGCGCCAGCGCCGCCTCGAAAGTGCCGGCGCTGACCTCTTCATTGTCCTCGGAGGCGGAGGCCTGCCGCGTGATCACGCGACGCGGGAATGCAATGGTGCCATCATCGGCACAGGCTGCTTTCGCAAGCCCAAGCAGCGTATCCTTGCCGGCGCCGCTCGGTCCGACCACCAGGATGAGCCGGCCCGGTCCGATCGTGTCCGCATGGCCCGTTGATGTCGTAAGTATGTCTGTCATGCCACACGCTGCCCTTCCCGCCAGACGCTGCGCACCACCGGGATGTCGCGCGCCACATGCACCCGGATCAGATCGGCGCGCTTGCCTACGGCGATTTCGCCGCGGTCCGAAAGCCCCACGGCCTCGGCCGGCGTCTTGGTGACGGTGCGTACGGCAGAAGCAAGATCAAAGGCGGGAACATGCCGCGGCAATTGCAGGGCGGCCATCAACAGGCTCGAGGGAATGTAGTCGGACGACAGGATGTCCAGCAAACCCTCGCGGGCGAGATCGACGGCGGCGATGTTGCCGGAATGCGAGCCGCCGCGCACCACGTTCGGCGCGCCCATCAGGATGCCGATGCCGGCCTGGTGCAGGCCCCGCGCGGCTTCCATCGTGGTCGGAAACTCGGCCACGGCGACGCGGTCGCGCACGGCGTCGATGACATTTTCCTCGGTCGTGTCGTCATGGCTGGCGAGCGGTATCGCGTATTGATGCGCCAGGGCCACGATTTCACGCATATTGGCCGCGGCATAGGTCTTCTGGTAGGCAAAGCGCCGCTCGAACAGCACGTCGAGCTCCGCGTCCGTCATGCCGCCGCCCTTGCCACGGTAATAGTCGCGCAGCTTGACCTCGTCGCGGAACTGGCGCTGTCCCGGCGTGTGGTCCATCAGCGACATCAGCCGGATGTCCGGCCGGTCGATCAACTCCTTGGCTTCCTCGACGACGCTCGGCATCGGGATTTCGCAGCGCAGATGCAGGAAGTGATCGGCACGCAGCAGATTTTCCTCACGCGCCGATGTGATCGCCTTCGCGAGTATACCTGCCCTGCCGTCGACCTCCTCGGCGCCGTCCTCGCGCCAGACCCGCAGCGAGTCCAAAACTGTCGTGATGCCCGAGGTGGCTAGCTGTCCGTCATAGGAGACGACTGCGGCGATCGGATCCCAGAACACTTTTGGCCGCGGCACGTAATGCGCTTCGAGATGGTCGGTGTGCAGCTCAATCAGGCCGGGCATGATGAGGTCGCCGGCGGCGTCCACAGCTCGCCCCGGGGCATCGCCCTCGCCGAATTCGGCGATGCGGCCATCTGATATGGCGACCCAGCCGCGCGCGATCACGCGATCGGCGAGGATGATGCCGGCATTGCCCAGAATGATTTCCTGCTTCGTTGCGCTCATCTCACTGCTCTTCCCTATGCCGCCGAGGCGAACGTCGTCACATCGACGATCCGGTCCGCGATCAAATGGCGTATCTCGTCGTCATGGACGATCGCGACCACCGCCACCCCCTGATGTTTCTTCTGATCGATCAATTCGACCACGACGGCGCGATTGGCGGCGTCGAGCGATGCCGTCGGCTCGTCCAGGAGCAGGATCGGCAGATCGGAAATGAAGCCGCGCGCGATATTGACGCGCTGCTGCTCGCCGCCCGAGAACGTCGAGGGCGGCAACGCCCACAGCCGCTCAGGAATGTTGAGGCGGCGCAACAGCGTGCCGGCCTGCTCGCGCGCCTCTGCGTGGCCGATCCCGTTCACGATCAGGGGCTCGGCCACCACGTCGATGGTCGCCACCCGCGGCACCGCCCGCAAGAACTGGCTGACATAGCCGATGGTCGAACGCCGCACGCTGAGCACCTGGCGCGGCTCGGCGGTAGCGAGATCAATCACTGTGCCCTGATGGCGGATGCCGATCCGGCCGCCGTCGCAGCGGTAGTTGCCAAAGATCATCTTCAGGATCGAGGATTTGCCGGCGCCCGAGGGTCCCGACAGCACCACGCATTCGCCAGGCGCGACGTGAAACGAGACCCCGCGCACCACGGGCAGCTCGACGCCGCCCTGCAGATGCATCGTAAAAGTCTTTTCGGCGTTGTTGATGTCGATCATCGCGGTCATTGATTCGCTCATGCCGGCAAAATGGAAGAGACGAGCAACTGGGTGTAGGGTTCGCGGGGATCGTCGAGCACCTGATCGGTCAGCCCGGTTTCGATCACCCGGCCGCCCTTCATCACCATCACGCGGTGCGACAGCAGCCGCGCGACCGCAAGATCGTGGGTGACGACGATGGCCGCAAGGCCGAGTTCACTGACGAGGTTGCGCATCAGGTCGAGCAGCCGCGCCTGCACCGATACGTCGAGGCCGCCGGTCGGCTCGTCCATGAACACCAGCCGTGGTTCGGTGACGAGATTGCGGGCGATCTGCAACCGCTGGCGCATGCCGCCGGAGTAGGTCCGCGGCGCATCGTCGATACGGTCGGTGTCGATCTCGACGCGCTCCAGCCAGGATGACGCGGTGTCACGGATGCGGCCGTAGTGATTCCAGCCCACCGCCATCAGCCGCTCGCCGACATTGGCCCCCGCCGAGACCGCCATCCGCAGGCCCTGCGCGGGATCCTGATGCACAAAGCCCCAGTCGGTACGGAACAGGAAGCGCCGTTCGGCCTCGCCCAACGCGGAGAGTTCGCGCAGCACGCCATCGCGCATCCGGTACGAGACGCTGCCCGCCGTCGGCGCCAGTTGCGCCGACAGCAGTTGCAGCAGCGTCGACTTGCCCGACCCGGACTCGCCGACCACGGCCAGCACCTCGCCGGGATAGAGCGCAAAGGACACGTCGCGGCAGGCAATCAGCTTCCCATAGGTCTTGCCGAGGTTTTCGGCGACCAGCAGCGGTTGATCGTCGAGGGTTTGCTCAGCCATGCGCCCTCTCCTTGTGCGGCGCCGCGCTTTCGCTGCCGCGATGCCCGGCCAATTGGCGGCTTTCGCAGTAATCGGTATCGGAACAGACGAACATCCGGCCGCCCTTGTCGTCCGTGACGATTTCGTCGAGGTAGGAATCGCCGGCTCCACACAGCGCGCAGGGCGCGTCGAAGCGGTAGCGCGTGAAGGGATGATCCTCGAAATCGAGCGAGACCACTGACGTATGCGGCGGGATCGCGTAGATCCGCTTCTCGCGCCCGGCCCCGAACAATTGCAGCGCCGGGCAATTGTCCATCTTCGGATTGTCGAATTTCGGCGTCGGCGACGGGTCCATCACGTAACGCGCATTCACCTTCACCGGATAGGCATAGGACGTCGCGATATGGCCGAAGCGCGCGATGTCCTCATACAGCTTGACGTGCATCAGGCCGTATTCGCCGAGCGCGTGCATGCGCCTGGTCTCGGTCTCGCGTGGCTCGAGGAACCGCAGCGGCTCGGGGATTGGGACCTGATAGACCAGCACCTGCCCGCCATGCAGCGGCGCTTCGGGAATCCGGTGCCTTGTCTGGATCACGGTGGCGTCCGCGGTCGCGGTTGTGGTCGCAACGCCTGCGGTCTTGCCGAAGAATTTGCGGATCGAGATCGCGTTGGTGGTGTCGTCGGATCCCTGGTCGATCACCTTCAGCACGTCCTCAGGCCCGAGGATCGCCGCCGTCACCTGCACGCCGCCGGTGCCCCAGCCATAGGGCATCGGCATTTCCCGGCTGGCGAACGGCACCTGATAGCCGGGGATCGCGATCGCTTTCAGGATCGCGCGGCGGATCATCCGCTTGGTCTGCTCGTCGAGATAGGCGAAATTATACGTTGGCGCGTTCATTCCGCGGCCTCCTGCATCGGCGGCGCTTCCGTGGCTTCCGCGAACTCCTTGCGCAATTTGCGCAGCAGGCCGAGTTCGGACTGGAAGTCGACGTAATGCGGCAGCTTGAGATGTTCGACGAAACCGGTCGCCTGCACATTGTCCGAATGCGACATCACGAACTCTTCATCCTGCGCCGGTGCGATCACTTCCTCGCCGAGCTCACGGGCGCGCAGCGTACGGTCGACCAGCGCCATCGACATGGTCTTGCGCTCGCTCTGCCCGAACGCGAGCCCATAGCCGCGGGTGAAACACGGAGCTTCGGTGGCCGAGCCCTTGAACTGGTTGACCATCTGGCATTCGGTCATCGCGATCGCGCCGAGCGGCACGGCAAAACCGACATCCTCGGCCATGAATTCGATCTCGACTTCGCCGAAGCGGATTTCGCCGGCAAACGGATGGTTGCGGCCGTAACCGCGCTGCGACGAGTAGCCAAGCGCCAGCAAGAAGCCTTCGTCGGCGCGCGCCAGGTTCTGCAGGCGCAGGTCGCGCTCCGCCGGGAAGCTGAGCGGCTCGCGCGTGAGGTCGCCGACCGGCGTCTCCGCATCCGCCTCCGGCGACGGCTCGATCAGGCCGTCCCGGCCGAGAATGTCGGTCACGCGCGGCGTCGCCGCGAGCGACGCTTCGCTCGTCTCTGGTGTTTCCGGAGAAAATCCGTCCGCGAGCTGCGGATCGAGCAGCCGATGGGTGTAATCGAAGGTGGGTCCCAGAATTTGTCCGCCCGGGATATCCTTGAAGGTCGAGGAAATCCGCCGCCGCACCTGCATCGCGCCGGTATCGACCGGCTCGGTGGCGCCGAAGCGCGGCAGGGTGGCGCGGAACGCGCGCACCAGGAAGATTGCCTCGATCATGTCGCCGCGCGCCTGCTTGATCGCCAGCGCCGCAAGCTCGCGATCGTACAGTGAGCCCTCGGTCATGACCCGGTCGACGCCGAGCGACAACTGCTCGGAAATCTGGGACAGCGAGACCTCGGGAACGTCACGGTCGCCGCGCCGCTCATGCGCCAGCAGCCGATGGGCGTTCTCGATGGCGCGTTCGCCTCCCTTGACGGCAACGTACATAACTAGCCTCCCCTCGCGACCAGCCGCGTGGTGCGCGGTATCGCGACAATCGCATCGTCATGGACCAGCACGACATCGATGCCGCGCGGAAACAGCGCCACGTTGACTTCAAGCCGCTCGAACAGATCATGCGGCTGGATCGCGGCCTGCAGGATCGCGGTGCCGTCGATGCCGGGGCCGCGCAGCTCGAGGGCGGGCCCCTGCGTCAGGCTGTCGACCTGCAGGATCAGCGTCGTCGAACGATCCGGGTATTCATTGCTGCCGAACGCAAAACGATCGAGCGCCGGAAGCTCGCGGGGGCTGCCGATCAAGGCAAAGCTGCTGATCGAGGAATCCGCGATCACAGGCGCGCTGGTGTGGAATTTGAGCCATTTGGCAACGTCCGTCGTTGCCGACATCCGGCTGTCGAGCCAGATCGGCGTATCATGGTCGAACAGCGTCAGCGCAATGGCCGCGGTGCCGCGCATCATGGCGGCGGGCGTGCCGGCGACGGCCGCGATGCGCTGCACGCTGCCGGGACGCGCCATCGCATCCATCACCGAGCGGAAGGTCGATTGCGCTGACAGCACCTTGTCGGCAAATCCTGCGGGCAGTTCGGCAACCGTCGTCATCAACCCTCTCCCCGCACCAAGGTGTAGAAATCGACCCGCGTCGCCGCGGCTTCCGCTGCCTTGCGGTTCCGTTTCGCAGATATCGCCGCGCGCAGCGGCGCGATCACCTTTGTCTCGATGAGGCCGGCGAATTCATCCGATTGCACCATGGCGTCGCACAGCGCGATCATCCGCGCTTTCTCGCGGTCGCGGCCGAGCGTGTAGCCGAAGCCGACCTGGCCGGTCGAAAGCCGCACCGCCGCACGCGATACCGTGGCTTCCCCGAGGTTGAAGGCAGAGCCGTCGCCGCCGATACGGCCGCGCACCATCACAAGGCCGTTCTCCGGCTCGCGCAGGTTTTCATGCGCCGGCAGCGCGATTGTACCCAGATGGACCGATATCTCGGATGGATCAGAATGCGCCAGCACGGCCATGACTGCCTTGCGCTGCGCCTGCTTGTCGTTCTCGGTTGCCGTCATATCCACCTTGCCGGAATCAAGTTGTCTATGCTAATAGACAACTTCATAACCAAACGCCATGACTGTTTGGTGACAACAGGGTTGTTTTTTCGGATGACCGTCCCGGGTATATTCACACCATGAGCATGCAGGATGCGGCCACCGGTGTGGCGTTGTGGCGGCAGGTCGCCGACGGGATCGAACGCGGCATCGCCGAGGGCCGCTTCGCCGCGGGTGAAAAGCTGCCGGGCGAGATGGAGATCGCCGAGACCTATCGCGTCAACCGCCATACCGTGCGCCGGGCGCTGGCGACGCTCGCCGAACGCGGGCTGGTGCGCGCCGAGCGCGGCAGCGGCACCTATGTCGAAACCCAGCGCCTCGCCTATCCCTTGCGCTCGCGGACGCGGTTTTCCGAGATCGTCGGCGCCGGCGGCCATGAACCGCGCGGCCAGTTGATCGAAGCGTCCGACGATGTCGCGACACGTGAACTGGCGCGGGAACTCGGGCTGAAGACGGGCGCCCCCTTGGTCCGGATCGAGGCGCTGCGGCTGGCCGACCGGACGCCGATCTGCGTCAGCACCTCGTGGCTTTCCGCCGAGCGCTTCCCTGACGCGGGACAGGTCTTCGCCAGCGTGCGCTCGATGACCAAGCTGGTCGCACATTACGGCATCCGCGATTACCGCAGGTCTTCCACCCGGATCACCGCCGCCATAGCCGACGCCAGCGACGCCGCACGGCTCGATCTCGCGCTCGGCCGCCCGGTGCTGGTGGTCGACAGCACGGACGTAGATCCCGACGGCAAACCAATCGTCACCAAGCGCTCGCGCTTTGCCGCCGAACGCGTCGAGTTCATCGTCGAAAGCGATTGACCGGTTAGCTTGTAGGGTGGGCAAAGCGAAGCGTGCCCACCTCTCAGCATCCGTGACAAGAATGGTGGGCACGGCGCAAGAGCGCCTTTGCCCACCCTACGCACCGCCATCAAACCACCGCGCGTTTGCCGATGATCGCAAAACGGAGCTTGCTCGAGATCCAGTCGATCGCGGCGACCGCGACCAGGATCATCAGGATCAGGAACGAGACCTTCTGCCATTCCAGCACGCGGATCTGCTCGGCCAGCTGCAATCCAATGCCGCCGGCGCCGACGATGCCGATGATGGTGGCCGAGCGGGTGTTCGACTCGATGAAATAGAGCACCTGCCCCGCGATCACAGGCAGCACCTGCGGCATCAGCCCAAACCGTATTTCGTGCAGCGCATTACCACCGGACGCCCGGATACCCTCGACCTGTTTCTTGTCGGCGGCCTCGATCGCTTCGGAGAACAATTTGCCGAACGCGCCAAAGTCCGCCACCGCAATCGCCAGCACGCCTGCGAACGGCCCAAGCCCGACAACGTTGATCCAGACCAGCGCCCAGATCAGCGTGTCGACGCCGCGGATCGAATCGAGAAAGCGGCGGACCGGGAAGCGGAAGATACCCGACGGCACGATGTTCTTCGCCGCCAGCAGACTGACCGGCAGCGCGAGCAACGCGGCAAGGGTCGTGCCCAGCATCGCGATCGACAGGGTTTCACCGAGCGCAACGAGATAGACCGGGAGCGAACCGCCGGGATCGGGCGGGATCATCATCATCGTGATCCAGCCGAGTTGGCCGAGCCCAGCCAGCATCCGCGCCGGCGAAAACTCCAGCTCGACCAGTCCGAACACGAAGATCCCGAACGCAGCCAGCAGCATCGCGGGGATCGCGAGACGGGAGGAAACCGGCCGGTCAAAAACCTCGGGATAGCGGCCGCGCAGATCGCCGGAGTCCGGTGCAGGCAGCCGTGTCATGCCCGTGCCTCCTTGCCGAATAGCCGCCCGCGCGCCCATCCGGTGCCGATATCGATCAGGAACACGGTGACAATGATCATCAGCAGGATCGCACTGACGTCGGAATAAAAGAACTTTCTCACGGCGACGACGAGTTCCTGGCCGATGCCGCCGGCGCCGACGAAACCCATCACCGAAGCGCCGCGCACGTTGATCTCAAAGCGCAGCAGCGTGTAGCTGGCAAAACCCGCCGCGACCTGCGGCACGACCGCGAAGCGGATGCACGATATCCAGCTCGCGCCGGTCGATCGGACCCCCTCGACCGGCTTCATGTCGATGTTCTCGACGATTTCGGAATACAGTTTGCCGAGCGCGCCGACCGAATGGATCATGATGGCGAGAACCCCGGCCATCGGCCCGAGACCGAACGCGATCACAAAGATCAGCGCGAACACGATGTCCGGAACGGTGCGGCAGAACTCCATCAGGCGGCGAACCGTAAAGCGCAGCCATGGCGCCGGCGAGGTGTTTTCAGCGGCCAGAAAATTGAGCCCAAAAGCGAGGATCGCGCCGGCCAGGGTACCGACGTAACTGATCAGGACGGTCTCGCCGAGCAGCGCCAGCCATTTTTTCCAGCCCCAGAACCACTCGCCGATATCGGACCAGACTCGCGCGCCGCTCTCCAGCGTGCCGATGCGGTCGAAGTAGCTGACGAAATTTCCGATCTTGTTGACGAAAATAACCGGATTCACCTCGGCGCCGATCGCGGCGATGACGAGAACCGCAAAGAATACCGCCGTTGCCAGCGTCATCCGCAGCCGCTTGCGCGCCACCGCCGCACGATAAGCGTCGTTGAGTACCGCGAGTTGCTGGGCTGGAAGGATGGATACTGCTGATGTCATGGAAGGCTGCTGTGCCGGTTATGTCCTGAACGGAAAAAGGCCGGGTCGCATGGACCCGGCCTGGTCTCGCTCCGCCGATCGATCAGGAAGCCTTCTTCTTGCGAAGATTGTCCACGAACTTGATCAGGTCGATCATGCCATCCCAATCCTTTGTCGTGGCGGGGTTGAAGGCCTTTTTCTGGCCATCGGAAAGGCGGTCGAAGGCGGCCTTGTCCTTGGTCGGTGCATCCGCGAACGCCTTGGCGATGGCGGCCTTCAGGCCGTCCGGAAGGTCCGAACTATAGGCATAGGGTCCATTGAGAATGGGCGCGGACTTATGGACGATCCGGAAATCTTCCTTCTTCATCGCTGTGCCGTCGGCGTTCTTCAGCATGCCCTTGGTCAGCATCTGGGCTAGCGTGGAGTCGTTGTCGGTGGTCCACTGATTGGCAGCGACTTCGACGGTGCCCTGCGTCAGCGCCAGGATGGCGTTCTCATGGCTGCCGCTGAACACGACTTTGCCAAAATACGTGTCGGCATCGGAGATGCCCAGCTTGTCGAGTTCGAAGCGCGGCACGTTGTTGCCGGACGTCGAATTCGGATCGACCAAGGCGAGATTCTTGCCCTTCAGCTGGTCGATGTTCTTGTACGGGCTCGACGCCTTGACGAAGAACACCGAGTAATAACCCGTAGAGCCATCGGCATTGATGTCGTTGGCGAACGCGTCGGTCTTGACGCCGGTCATCCGCGCGCGTGCGAACGACGCCGAGCCGTAGCTGGCGATATGGATGTTGCCGGAGCGCTGGCCTTCGATGACGGCGGCGTAATCGTTGGCGATGCGCAGCGTGACCTTGACGCCGAGCTCTTTGGAGAGATAGGCGACGAACGGTGCCCAGCGCTCGGTCACACCCGAGGCGTTTTCCGCCGGCACGACGGCGAAGGTCAGTTCCGGATATTTGCCCTTCCAGTCCTGCGCAGAGGCGCTGGAGGCCGAAAACGCCAGCGCGGCCGCGCCGGCCAGAACGATACGACGATTGATCATGGTGTGCCCTCTTGTTGTGTTACGCATTTTTTTGGCCGTTTGCAGGTTTGCAAGCGGCCACCCTGTTACAGAAGAAACGCTCAGGCCGCCGCCGCAGTGCCCAGCTCAGGGACGGCGGCTCCGCCAGGCGCATGTGCGGGTGCTGCGCCCATGACGTCGTTGGCTTCGAGATCGTAAAGCTCGCGCGCGATGAGGTCGGTCAGCGTCGCCGGCGCCCCGTCGAACACGATGCGGCCCGCGGACATGCCGATCAGGCAGTCGCAGTAGGTTCGCGCCAGGTCGAGCGAATGCAGATTGCAGATCACGGTGATGCCGAAATGCTTGTTGATGCGCAGCAGCGCATCCATCACGATCCGCGTGTTGCGTGGATCGAGCGAAGCGATCGGCTCGTCGGCGAGAATGATATCCGGCTCCTGCACCAGCGCACGCGCGATCGCGACCCGCTGCTGTTGACCTCCGGAGAGCTGGTCGGCGCGCTGGGCCGCAAGCGAAGCCATGTCGAACTGCTCGAGCGCCGACATCGCCAGCGCCTTGTCCCGTTCGGGCCAGGTTTGCGTCAGCGAACGCCAGGACGGGATTTCCGCGAGGCGTCCCATGAGAACGTTAGTCAGCACATCGAGCCGGCCGACCAGATTGAACTGTTGAAAGATCATCGCCGAGCGGGCGCGCCACTGCCGCAAATCCTTGCCGCGCAGCGCGGTGACGTCGACGCCTTCGAACAGGATGCGGCCTTCGGAAGGCTCAGCGAGGCGGTTGATCATCCGCAGCAGCGTCGACTTACCGGCGCCGGAGCGGCCAATCACGCCGACGAAGCTGCCGGGCGCGATCGAGAATGACGCATCATCCACTGCGGCTTTTGTGCCGAAACGGCACGTCAAACCTTCCACCACCAGCATGCAATGCTCCAGAATCCCGCTCGTGGATCATCGCTAGCGATTGGACTTTACAGTTGTGTGACAATCACGCTGCGGTGCGGCGTCGTCCACACCCTCATCGCTCGCGCGATATCCGTCATGCAACCGTCACGAAGATGTCATCATGCCCGTTGATGACGTGCCATCGTGACACCATTTTTGTCGCGGAGAGACGCCCGTATGGCCGGCAAAATGCTTTCAGTCGACCCGACCGTCGATCCCACGGCAAAACTGCACGACACCCGGCTCGGTGCCTATTGCGAAGTCGGCGCGCGCACGATCCTGCATGAAGTGTCGATGGACGACTATTCCTACGTCGTCAACGACGCCCAGATCACCTACACGTCCATCGGCAAATTCTGCTCGATCGCGGCGATGACCAGGATCAATCCGAGCAACCATCCGATGCACCGCGCGACGCAGGCGCACTTCACGTACCGGGCCAGCGCTTATTTTCCCGGCGAGAGCGACGACGCAGGGTTCTTCGAATGGCGGCGCGCGCACCACATCCATATCGGACATGACGTCTGGATCGGGCATGGCGCGATCATCCTGCCAGGCCGCAACGTCGGCACCGGTGCGGTGATCGCCGCCGGCGCGATCGTGACCAAGGACGTCCCGGCCTACACCATCGTCGGCGGCAATCCGGCACGGCCGATCAAGCGGCGGTTTTCGGAAGAAGTCGCCGGCCGGCTCGCCGAGCTCGCCTGGTGGAATTGGGACCATGAAACCCTGCGCGGCGCCCTGCCCGATTTCCGCAAGCTCACAGTCGAGGATTTTCTGGCAAAATACGAAGGCGGCACGGGCTCCGTCCGCGCGCAGATCAGGCATCAGGGTGCAGCATCGTGACTGATATTTTCATCGAAGGCGGCCGGGCCCTGCTCGGCCACGAAATCCACGAGACCTCGCTGCGGATCGCAGGCCGTGACATCAGCGCCATCGGCGTCGACCAGGGCCGCGCTTCGCTGGGTATCGACGCCGGCGGCTTGCTGGTGTTGCCGGGGATCGTCGATCTTCATGGCGATGCGTTCGAACGGCAGATGATGCCGCGCCCGGGCGTTGACTTCCCGATCGACGTCGCCCTTGGTGACAGCGACCGGCAGGCGATCAGCAACGGCATCACCACGGTCTATCATGGCACGACATGGTCGTGGGAGCCGGGCCTGCGCTCCGGCGACAATGCAAGGCGGTTGCTGGAGGCGATCGAGTCGATGAGGCCGCAGCTTTCGGCCGACACCCGCTTCCATCTGCGCCACGAGACCTACAACCTCGACGCCGAGGCCGAGATCATCGAATGGCTATCCGACGGGCGCATCGACCTGTTCGCGTTCAACGACCACATGGACGGGACGGTCGCCAACCTCGACAAGCCGCAAAAGCGCAGCCGCATGGTCGAACGCACCGGGCTTTCGAACGAAGCGTTCGATTTGCTGGTGGCGAGCGTCGTTGGCCGCGCACACGAGGTGCCGGCTTCGATCGCCCGGCTGGCGAGAGCGGCGCGTGACGCCAATGTACGCATGCTGTCGCATGACGACGAAACCCCCGAGATGCGGAAGGCGTTTCGGGCGCAGGGCGTCGGCATTGCCGAGTTTCCGGTCAATGAGGAAACCGCGCGCGAGGCGGCAGAGGCCGGCGACTTCATCGTGTTCGGCGCGCCCAATGTCGTCCGCGGCGGCAGCCATACCGGCTGGACCAAGGCGTCCGACATGATCGCCAAGGGTCTGTGTTCGGTGCTGGCGTCGGATTACTATTATCCGGCGCAGCTATTGGCAGCGTTCCGTCTCGCTGCCGATGGCGTGCTGCCGCTGGCCGAGGCCTGGCAGCTGATATCGTCAGCCCCCGCCCGGGCCGCCGGCCTCACCGATCGCGGCGTTCTTGCCACCGGCCAGCGTGCCGACATCATCTTCGTTGATGACAAGGTGCCGTTGCGGCCGCGTGTCGTCGCCGTCATCGCCGCGGGAAGGCTGGTGCATCTGACAGAAGCCAACCGTCTGCGCAGTCCCTCAACGGCGCCGCGCAAGACGGTTGCGGCCGCCTGACGCCGCCGAGTCTTTTGTCTCGACGCGTTTTCTTCACGCGAACCGGGCTCCACTTCACTCGAAAACGCTTTAGTCTGCACCGATGTCGAATTATCCGCGTTACGCGATCTACTACGCCCCGGCGCAGGCCAGCGACCTCAATCGCTTTGGCGCGCAATTGCTTGGCTATGACGCCTTCACCGGCGAAGACCTGCCGTTTCCGGAAGACGTCGCCAGCGCGGCGCCGGATTGGCGCAACCTGACGGCCGATCCCTGCAAATACGGCTTTCACGCCACGCTGAAGGCGCCCTTCTCGCTGGCACAAGGCAGCACGGAAGCCGAACTCCTCGCGGCGTGTGCCGCCTTCGCCGCAACGCCCCGCGCGATTCCGGTCATCAGGCCGGTGGTCGGCTCCATCAGTGGCTTCATTGCAGTGATCCCGGCTGATCCACCGGCGGAACTGATCCGCCTTGCGGCCGACTGCGTCAGCGAGTTCGATTCATTCCGCGCGCCGCTCACCGAAGCGGACCGTGCGCGCCGCAATCCTTCCCGGCTGACATCGGCGCAGCGCGCCCATCTCGACCGCTGGGGCTATCCCTACGTGATGGAAGAGTTTCGTTTCCACATGACGCTAACCGGCCGGCTCAACGCAAGCCGCCTGGAGACCGTTCTGGCGATGCTGAGAAACAGTTTTTCCACGCTCGGCCTCGACACCCTCGCAATCGACCGGCTCGCGTTATTCCGTCAGGACAGCGCGGATTCCCGCTTCCGGATCATCAGACAATACGTCCTGATGCCAGGCCAGGGTTAGACGCATCGTATTGCCGCTGCGTCAGTCGGATCAGATGTGTTGAGACAGCACTTGCTTCTGCCGTCCATCCGGCCGCGGGTCGATATCCACCGACCATAGATCCCGGTTGTCGACATCCTTCAAGGTCACCGTCATGACCTCCGATCGGCCATCGATATCGACCCGGCCGAAGAACTGCAGTCCGAAGCATGGCGCGAGGTTTTCGCCCTGCTCTGCGCTGCAGCCTTTTTGGAACGCCACGGCCGGTCCGAACGTATTATCCAGCTGGGCGGGCGCCCAGGTCCCTGCATGCAGTGGCCCGGAGACGAACTCCCAGAACGGCTCGAAATCCTGGAATACCGCACGGTTTGGATCGTAGCGATGCGCGGCCGTATAGTGCATGTCGGCTGTCAACCACACCGTGTTACTGATACCCATGCGTTTCATGAAGGACAGCAGATCGGCGATCTCGCATTCGCGCCGCTCCGGAGGCCCATCGCCAAGCGCAATCGCATCCTCGCTGATCAATCCGATCGGCATGTCGGCGGCGATCACCTTCCAGGTCGCATCGGAGGCCGTGAGTTCACGCTTCAGCCAGGCCAGTTGCGCCGGGCCGAGAATGCAGGTGTCGCTGCGGTCGTCGCGATTATTCCATGTCGAATCGCGGTAGCTGCGCATGTCGATCAGAAAGACGTCGAGCAGCGGCCCATAGGCGACCTTGCGATAGATCCGCCCCGCCTGCCCAGCCAGGTTGCGGATCGGCATGAATTCATGAAACGCGCGGGCCGCCCGCGCCACCAGGTGGGAGCTGCCGTCTTCGGCGTAGCCGGTCTCGTCAGCGGTGCCGATCGGCGCCCAGTCATTGGTTACTTCATGATCGTCCCACTGCGCGAGCATCGGCACTTGCGCGTTGAAGGCGCGCAGATTTTCGTCGAGCAAATTGTATTTGTAGTTGGCGCGATATTGCGCGAGGCTGTGGGCAACGACGGATTTGTCTTCGGTGACGATGTTCCGCCACAGGCCTCCGTCCGGCAGCTTCAATTCGGCTTCGATCGGACAGTCGGCGTAGATGTGATCGCCGGAATGGATGAAAAAGTCCGGGCGATTTTCGAGCATGGTTTTGTAAGTCCGCATGCCGCCGCGGGCGGGATCGATGCCCCAGCCCTGGCCGGCAGTGTCGCCTGACCAGACGAACGAGATCGCCTGCCGCGCCACCGGCGCGGTGCGGAAATGGCCGACCTGTGCCTCACCCGAAATCCCGGACTCGCCGATATCGTCGAAACGCACCCGATAGAAAATATCCTGCCCGGGCGGAAGGCCCTCGAGCAAAAGCTTCGAGGTGAAGTCATGCTCGGGCAGCGCTTCCGACGATGCGACGCGAAGGATGGACTTGAAGCTCTCGTCGATCGAGCACTCCACCTGCATGCGCGCGGCCCGATCGGCCCTTGCCCATATCACCGCGGAATCGGCCGAGACGTCGCCTGACGCGATCCCGCTGGCGATGTGCGGACGATCCGCGGCGCGGCTGAGATAAGGTTTGGCAACGCTTCCCAATGCTGCGACCGCAGCGGTGGATGCAGTCCGAACCAGCAATTGACGTCTGGTCAAGCCTTGTCCAAGCAGCTCTTGCTTCGCGCGTATTCCAATCGGCATTGAAGGCGTCCTCGTCGAATCGCGACGAAGGGTGCCCGTCCAAATTGACCGCAGCCCGAAGGTTTTGCGACAGGCGGATGAACCGCGCGGCAACTGCAGAATTTGGCTGATCGCAGTCTCAGCGGTGGAAAAAGATCGCCGTCGGACCGGCTGAGCGGATGTGTAGGTGAGGTAGACGAGGCCCGGAGTGCCTAGGAGTCCGGGCCTCGTGAGCCTCCAGTGGAAGGCGTTCACTGTGATGAGCGAACGCCCTGCCCCCCGCTGTTAGCGACGCCGTTATAGATTGCGAAGCCGCGTGCCGCCAACCCGGACGAATACGGATGTCCAGATTGCGATCATCGTGCGCTGCGTGAGAGGACCGCAAACGTAAAGATTGCTAAACGCGTCGCCGCACGCCTTGTGCCGCCAGGAGCATTTCAAATGAAAACGATTTTATCCGCGTTGATTGTGCTTGGACTATCGCTCGCCGCCGCGCCCGCCTTGGCCGCCGACAACCGCAACGTTTCGGTCATCAACGAGACCGGCTATGCGATCAAGTTTTTGGGTTTCAATTCGCCCGATGACGGCCTCGACGAATGGGAGAACGAACTCGACAAGACCCTGAAGAACCAGGACACCGCTTACGTTGAATTCGATGAGGACGAGGACGAGGACGGCTGCGTCTGGAACATCAAGGTGGATTGGGCGAATTACGATGAATCGGTGCTCTGGAAGAACGTCAATCTGTGCAAATTCAACGTGCTCAGGCTGCGCTACGATTCCGGGACCAAGACGACGTCATTCATCGCGGAGTAATCGATTGGTCGCGTGATGCCGCCAAGATCGCGCGCAAAAATCGCGCGCTGGCGCAGCGTGCACGAAACGCAGGCAGCATTGCTTACAAAATCGTCTTGCCCGGAACCGTTCGATAGGGCTGATTTCAAGCGGGTCCTTGGCGCGACACCTGGGTACCCCCCAGCCTCGCACCATCTTTCCCATACGCCCCCGCCGATCCTCACAGGCCGGCGGGGGTTTCATTCGTGGGGTGGCTGGAATCCGAACCGGTCGGCAAGAATACCGTGCCGCCCTTGGGCCAGCCCCGCGAGCCGCGATCAAGCCTGCGGCCCGTATATTTTGGAAGAGAATCGGCCATAACGCGTTTGAGCGTTCCTCCGCTCTCAATCGGAGCAGCGCACGCCATGAGGCGAAACATGCATTGTTCGCATTTTCCCGGGAATAACTGGCCCCGCGCGGTGTTCCGGCCTCCGATGCTGGAATTTATCATCTTCAAGCGCCGCCGGAACTTTTGCTGGCAAGTGCGCGACCAGAGCGGGAAAATGATTGCAGGCGGACGGGAGAAAACCCGGCCCGCCGCCCGCTATCACGCGTATCGCGCCTTGTTCCTTGTGCTTTCCACCGGCTGGAAAGCGACCGATCTGCAACCGCATTAGGCGGGGCTCCGGCGCGAAGCATGGCGTTGCCTCAAGGCAACGCGCCGCTAGCAGCCCCGACAGATCCCGGTGAACGTGCTGGTCTCAACCCGGCCGCGCGGGCGCACAGGTGGCCTTTTTGACCTTCCCTGGCGTGGAACGGTGATCCGTTGTGACGCGCCCGCATAGGGCGGCACGAACACGCGCGAGCCCGAGGGCGACGCGTTGACCGAACCGGAGCCGGTGATCGGCACCATCGTGTTGGTGCCGGGCGGCGGGATCCGGGAGGCGTTTCCGATTCCGCTGGGGTCGCCGACCACGCTGGGATTGGCCGGACCGTAAGGTATGCCGCTGATCGCAGAATTGCCCGCTCCGGCCGACCCGGCGGGCGGCGGGAACTGCGCGAACGCGCTGCCGGGCACGATCAGGCTGACCAGCACCGCAAAACGAACTAGCGCCGAATGGCCGGACATTGAATCTCCAGGGGAAGCTGTGGACCCAACGATTATGTGGGGCGCGCGTTCCCAAGGGTAAAGGTCGCGTCCGTCATTTACCGGAGTAGGCATCTGTAAACGAATCAGACCTAATTTGCCGGCGATCACATCCGGAGATTCGGCGGCATGAACCAGCCCGTAATCCTTGATAATGATATCCGCGCCCTGCAGGAATGGCTGCGCTCCGCCTGGCAGCAGCTGGCCGATCCCTCCCTCACCGCCTTTGCGCGCCGCGAACTGCGCAATCAGATGAAGCAATGCAGCGCCGACCTGCGAACCCAGCTTCAATTGGTGGCGACGCGTCAGTCACAGCCGGTCAAGGGCCAGCCCCGCACCCCCGGTAGGCCGGAGCTTCGTATCCTGACTTGACCCTTGGAGATTCCTTGGGGATCACGCGCCAACCGGCTGTCTGCGCTCCATCGCCAGCCACGAACACACCGCAGCCGGAACCGCGCCGACAACACCGAGCAGCACCACGGATGGTTCGTGGATGAATCCCATCTGGAATGCGGCAACCAGCGGCACGTAACTGACGAAGTACGCAAACAAGGCCGTCAGCGCGATCCGGTACGGCATCTCGCGTTTAACCAGCACATGGTCGAACCACGCGGTCAGCAGCGCTGGAATCAGACCGACCAAATAGACCGTGGGCAGCATCACGACCTGTGCAAGGTCGAACGTGCTCGGACCGCCGGCAACCCAGTTGGCGATCTGGAGCATCACCCAGAACGCGACGATGAACCCGAGCGGTGGCGCAACCGCGGCAAAAATCACAAAGCGTTTCATGTGGCACGTTCCTTATGCGGTCTCGTGCAGCCTGATGGCCTGCTTCGATTTGCGAACGTATCGCCGCGTCGTTTCTCCCGATGTGACCGCTCTCACGCTGGTCGGTGCGTCGTCGCGGGCCTATGATCGGACGCGCGGATTGCAAGGCAAAGTCGGCCAGGAAGCTGCCAATGACGAGAGTGACGATTTTCTCGGCGGCCTTGTGCGCGCTGCTCGCGACGTCGGCATCGGCCCAAAATCCGGCCCCCACCGCGTTCAAGGTGATCTCGCCGATCTTCGGTCAACTCGTCACCTTCTCGTTGCCGACCAGTTTCGCCACGGTGTTCGAGAACACCAAAGGGACGAACTATGTCCGCGAGGCCGTGCTGAAGGGCGAGACGGTCAAGAGCTGGACCCAGATGATCACGGTGACCGGCGCCAAGGGGGCCGCCGGCAACGCCGGGGTTTCGCCGGAGCGCTTTGCGGGCTCGATGGTCGGTGGCTTCAAGTCGGCCTGTCCCGACACCTTCGCAGCACAAGGACTTGGCGCGACCAAATTCGGCGATCAAGATGCGTATGTCGCAGTGGCAAGCTGCGGCCGGGTCGAAACCAGCGCCGACAAACACAGCGAAACCACGCTCATCGTCACCGTCAAAGGCAGCGCCGATTACTACACGGTGCAATGGGCCGAACGCGCGCCGGCGACTGGGCGAAGCGCAATTGACGAGACCAAATGGCTGGCGCGGTTGCGCCAATTGCAGCCGATTCGTGTCTGTCCGATCGTGCCCGGCGAGCCCGCGCCCTACCCGAGCTGCGCCGGCAGGAACTAATCGCGGCGTCGGCACGCCGACTTGCCCGGCGCGCCCTTTCATTGATAACCCTGACTGTTGATAACCCGGACTCGCCGACCCCGGCGGCGAGTCTGACGGCTTTGGTGTGCTATCCGCATATCGGCCTGACTAACGACGGACGGAACATATGCGGATCACCCTCGTCGGCTCCCGCCATTTCGGCGTGACGACCTTCACCATGCTGCGCGAACACGGCGTCGAAATCGCGAGGATAGTCGTCCACGATAACGAAGACCGGCTGGCTGCCGCAGCGAGGGCCGCTGGCGTCGAGGTCGTCGTGCAGGCCGACGCCAGATTCGTCACCGCGGCGGAAATCGCCCCCGACAGCGACCTGATCGTGACCGCCCACAGCCACGCCCGCATCACCCGCGAGGCACTGGCCGTCGCCAAGCTCGGCGGTATCGGCTATCACCCCTCGCTGCTGCCCCGGCACCGCGGCATCGCCGCGGTCGAATGGACCATCAAGGAAGGCGATCCGATCGCCGGCGGCACCATCTATCACCTCGCCGACCGGATGGACGCCGGCGCGATCGCGGCGCAGGAGTGGGTTTTCGTCAAGAAAGGCGAGACCGCACGCGAGCTCTGGGAGCGCGCGCTCGCTCCCCTCGGCCAAAAGCTGCTCGGCGAAGTCATTGATTACGCCAGGATCCACAAGACCCTGCCCGCCCGGCCCCAGGACGAGCAATTCGCCACCCTCGCGCCAAAGCTTTCCGACGCCAAGCACTGACCGAACGAGGAAAACCCATCCGTTTCAGCCAGTTAACCATCCGGATCCGAATCATGGCCCGAATCGAAGCCCATTTCGCACATTTATTCGTTCCGAGGCCGGAACGGGATTCACCTTGATGTGTTTGAATTGTTAGGAACTTTCTGCGTTATTGCGGCGCAACAAAGTTTGAACACATTGTGACCGGATAACGCGCTCATCACACACATCTTTCGGGGATTTGATCCATGCGTTCCAACCGCATCAGCAAGCTGTTTTTGACTTCGTTTCTTGCCACCGCTGCCTTCGCGGCCGCTCCCGCCGCCGCCCAGCAGCCCTATGACGGGCTTTGGCAGGTTACCGTCGTCACCAAAACCGGCAGTTGCGATGCGCGCACCGCCTCAACCGTTACTGTCAGCGACGGTAAGGTAACGGGCTCCGGCGCCCCGGTTTCCGGCACCGTCAGTTCCGGGGGACTTGTGCGAGTCTCGATCAATGGTGCATATGCGAACGGACAACTCAGTGGCAACTCCGGATCGGGGAAATGGAATGGGGCATCAGCTGGTGTACCGTGTAGCGGTCGATGGGAAGCGTCCCGTCAGTAAGACAAGCCGAACATCAGAATTCTTCGCCTACCCGCGGCGGCTGACAATTGCAGCCGTCGCGTTTTTTATGACTTCGCTTGCAGTCCCAGCAAGTTACGCCCAGTCCTCCGGGCCTTACGCCGGCATGGCTGGCAAGTGGGCGGGCGGCGGCACCGTCACGCTGGACGACGGATCCAACGAACGCATCCGTTGCCGCGCGGTCTATGACGTTGCGGGCGCCAAGATGGACATGAGCCTCACCTGCGCGAGCGACGCCTATAGGTTCAATCTGACGGCCAACGTGGTCGACCAGGGCGGCGCGATTGTCGGGCAGTGGAGCGAAAGCAGCCGCGGCATCACCGGCAGCCTGCAGGGCCGCGGCGGCGGCGGCAACTTCCAGGTCACGGCCGTCACCGTCGGTTTCAACGCCAACATCGCGCTCAAGACAGCCGGCAACAAGCAGTCCGTCAGCATCCGGGCCGACAGCCAGTTCCGCGCCGCCAACATTTCGCTTACGAAGTAAAACCGCAGCGGTCCGCCCGCCCTACCCCGAATACCAAATCGCCCGCTGTGAAGAGCGGGCGATTTTCGTTGTGAGCGGTATTTGCGGTTACTAGCCGGTTTTGGGTTTCTCCAGCCTCGCAGCAGTCTCCTTGATGGTCTTTGCGATCAGCAGGGCCTGTTCCTTGTTGAAGGCAAAATCCTGCACCCCGTTATGGGTCGTGAGCGACAGCACCATGATGTCGGGTTGGGCTTCAGGCCAGCCGGTTGCGAAGGCCGTCACGAAACTCGCTGAAGTCGATCGGGCTTCTGAAGTCGAGCGGTTGGTCATGGTCTATGTTTCCTGTGTTGTTCGAGCGCGCCTTAAGTCCGATTCAAGACTTGGGCACGTAAGCGGTGACTTCGAGTTCGACCTTGGCCCTGACATCGACCAGCCCGTCGATATAGAGCAGCGTCGATGGCGGGAAGTTGCGACCGAGCGTTTCTTTCCAGGCCGCCCCAATCCCGGCGCCTGCCGCCTCATATTCGCTACGGCTGGTCAGGTACCAGGTCAGGCGTACGATGTGTTCGGGACCAGCTCCTGCCTCTCCGAGCAGCTTGATGATCCGCTTCAGCGCCGTGCCGACCTGGGCGGCCATGTCGGGCTGATAGTCGCCCTTCTCGTCGCCGCCGGTCTGGCCGGCCAGCACGATCCATTTGCCGGGACCATCGACCTCGACACCATGTGAAAAGCCGCGGGGTTTCGACCATTCGGCCGGTTGTAGGATACGCATGGATAAGGTCCTCACAATTATGATCGTCATTCCGGGGCGCGAAGCGAACCCGGAATCTCGAGGTTCCGGGTTCGATGCTTCGCATCGCCCCGGAACGACAAGTAGCACCGATCCCGCACTGCCTCCCACAGCGAAATTGGCGCCCGCGCATCGCTGCGTCCGCAGATTTGCACGTTGCAAATCGCCGAGCGCTCGCCGATACCCGCCTGCCCCTCTAAGTCAGCCCAACTCAGCCGTTAGCGCATGGACCGCACACCTTCCAAATCACTGGCTGCACTGTGGATGTCGGGCTGGCTCGCCTTGATGCTGATCGTGGTGGTCGCCGGCCGCGAAGGCATGCGCGAGCTGAACGTGTTCCAGCTGATGGAGATGCGCACGATCATCGGCTTGTTCCTGCTGTATCCGATGATCCGCGCCAATGGCGGATTTGCCATCCTGAAAACCGCGCGGCTGCACATGCACATCTCGCGCAACCTCATTCACTACGGCGCGCAGCTCGGCTGGTTTTTCGCGCTGACGCTGATTCCGATCGGTCAGGTGGTGGCGATCGAATTCACGATGCCGATCTGGACCGCGATCCTGGCCACGATGTTTCTCGGCGAGCGGATGACGGTCTGGAAGGTCGCGGCCATCGTGCTCGGCATCGTCGGCGTCATTGTCATCGTTCGCCCGGCGACCGGCGAGGTCAATCCCGGACAATTGATTGCGCTGGCGGCCGCGGTCGGCTTCGGCATCTCGATCGCGATGGTCAAATCGCTGACCCGGACCGAACATTCGGTCGCGATCATTTTCTGGATGCTGGCGATACAATCTGTGGCCGGCTTTTTTCCCGCGCTCTACGTCTGGACGTGGCCGCCGGCTTACGCCTGGGGCTGGGTCGTCGTGATCGCTTTCTGCGGCACGTTCTCCCACTACTGCATGGCACGCGCGTTGCTGCATGCCGATGCGACGGTGGTGATCCCGATGGATTTCCTGCGGGTTCCCTTAACCGCCACCGCGGGCTGGCTGATCTATGCGGAGCGGCTCGACCTGTTCACCGTGCTCGGCGCCATCCTGATCCTGGCCGGCAATCTGCTGAACTTGCGCGCGACCAATCCGGTTCCCGCGCGGGCAGCAACCTGAATTCGGATTTTACCCACCCAATTGTGATCTGGATCGCACGAGGTCTCGGGTAGATTCAATAGCTTAACGGCGAATCGCACGGCTTCAGGGACCTGGGCAAGCTCCCCATTTTTCTGGCGCGGTGTGATTTTTTTCGTGTAACCTGCGGCCAACGTTGCCGCCGAAATCTTTTTTGATTCTGCCAGGGGGATTTTTCTGATGCGCTTCCCAACCCTCGTCCTTTCCCTGATCTGCATGGTGTTCACCGCCGGCGCCGCCAGCGCCGAAAGGCGGGTCGCCTTCGTGGTCGGGAACGGCACCTACAAGAACGTCGCCGCGTTGCCCAATCCGTCGATCGACGCGAAGGCGATGGCAGCCGCCTTGCGCAACGTCGGTTTTGACGTGGTGGAAGGCTCCAACCTGACCCGCGACAAGATGACGGAAAAGCTGCTCGATTTCGGCAAGAAGGCGCAGGGCGCCGACGTGGCCGTGTTCTTCTACGCCGGCCACGGCATCGCCATCGGCGGCACCAATTATCTGCTGCCGATCGACGCCGACATCAAATCGGAAATGGACGTCAAGCTCGGCGCAGCCATCAATATCGATCTCACGCTCGACCAGACCATGAGCGACGCCAAGGTCAAGCTGGTACTGCTCGATGCCTGCCGCGACAATCCGTTCGCCGCCAAGATCAAGTCCAACGCGCCGTCCACCCGCAGCGTGTCGGTGCAGACTGGCCTTGCCGAAATGAAATCCGGCGAAGGCACGCTGATCGCGTTTGCGACCGGCCCCGGCCAGACCGCGCTTGACGGCAAGGAAGGCGGCAACAGCCCGTTCACCCGCGCGCTGCTCGCCAACCTCACCCAGCCCGGCGTCGAGCTTCAGCAGGCGATGACCAAGGTCCGCGCGCAGGTCCAGGAGGAAACCAACAAGGGTCAATTGCCCTGGGGCAACACCAATCTGACCGGTGCGGTTTACCTCAACGGTGCGCCCGCGCCTGCCGCGCCCGGAACCACGCCGGCGGTGGTCGCCGCCGCACCGGGCAGCGACGTCGAACTCGAGTTCTGGCGCTCGATCAAGGACTCCAACAAGGCGGAAGAGCTCAACGCCTACGTGTCGAGCTATCCCAACGGTCAGTTCAAATCGCTGGCGCTGGCACGGATCGCCTCCCTGGAGAGCAAACCGGACAACGCCACGCGCAACCTGACCACCGGCATCGATCCGGCGACGTTCAAGGACGAAGCGAACCAGACCACCGAGGATCAGATTGGCCTCGACAAGGGCCAGCGCCGCGACGTCCAGCGCCGCCTGAACGGTCTCGGCTTCGACACCAAAATGTCCGGCACCTTCGATGCACCGACCCGGGCCGTGATCACGCGCTGGCAGGCCGCCCGCGGCTACCCCAAGAGCGGCTACCTCAACAGGCTGCAGCACAAGGCCCTGTTGACCGAGATCGTGGCGGCGCCGCCGACCGCAAGCTCCAGCGACGAGGAAAAGCCGCGCCGCCGCGCCAATAGTGGCGGTGGTCAACCGCAGCCGCAGCGTCAACACAGCGGTGGCGGCGGCCCCGATCCGGCGGGTGCCGGCCGTTTCATCGGCGGCGTCATGGGCGGCATGCTGCGCTAGGAATAGCGTTTTCGAGCGAAAGCCCTACGCACAATCGACAGCAAAAAGCCCGGGATCATCCCGGGCTTTTTCATTCGGAACTGGGGTTGGACAGCCCCAGGCAGTCCGCGTGGCCTCCGGTCAGTTTGACAAATTTGTCGCCGCCCGACGTCAGCCGGCACATCTCCACTTCCTTGCCCGAGGGCACCGACTTGGCACAGGTGATCTGCGGATTGTTGTCGTATTTGGTGGTCGAGAATCTACACGTGACGATGCAGGAAGCGTCGCTGGCGAGCGGGTTCGTCATCGCGATGCTGGCGATCTCGTCGCCCGGCAGGATCGTGCAGGTGAACGGCGCCTGATCCGCCCTCGCCGGATCGGCGAGGCAGCCGCCGATCGCCACTCCGAAGCAGCTCAGGACAACCAGCCGGAAGCGGGCGAGGACAGGACGCATTCGCGCGTATCTGCTTCGAGGGCTATTTGCCGGCGGCCTTGCGCAACGCCGCGTTGATCCGGTCCTGCCAGCCGGCGCCGCCTTCCTGGAAATATTCGAGCACATCCTGGTCGATGCGCAGCGACACCAGTTCCTTCACGCCGGGAAGCGCCGTCGGCTTCGGTGGCGCCTCCACCACCTTGGTGGTGGTGCGCTTGAACGCCGCCTCGGCCTCGCTGCGGGCGTCGTTCAGGGTCCTCGGCCGTCTCGGCTGGTCCGCCATCGCTAAATTCCTTCAAACAAAACGGTCGACAGATAACGTTCGGAGAATGACGGCACAATGGCGAGGATGGTCTTGCCGGCGGCCTCCGGCCGCTTGCCGATCTCAAGCGCCGCGGCGATCGCCGCGCCCGAGGAGATGCCGCCCGGAATGCCTTCGTTGCGGGCCAGCGCGCGCGACATCTCGATCGCGGTCGCCGAGTTGATCTTGACGATCTCGTCGATCACGGAACGATCCAGAATGTCCGGAATGAAGCCGGCGCCGATGCCCTGGATCTTGTGCGGCGTATGCTGTCCGCCCGACAGCACCGGGCTTTCCTCGGGCTCGACGGCGATCACCCGCAGCGAAGGCTTGCGCGGCTTCAGCACCTGGCCGACGCCGGTGATGGTGCCGCCGGTGCCGACGCCAGCGACAAAGAAATCGATATTGCCGCCGGTGTCGTTCCAGATTTCCTCCGCGGTGGTGCGGCGGTGAATTTCGGGATTGGCGAGGTTCTTGAACTGCTGTGGCATCACGGCGTTCGGCGTCGTGCGCACCAGCTCTTCGGCGGTCGCGATCGAGCCTTTCATGCCCTGCGCCGCCGGCGTCAGCACGATCTCGGCGCCGAGGAAGGCCAGCATCTTGCGCCGCTCGATCGACATCGATTCCGGCATTACGAGTTTCAACCGGTAGCCGCGTGAGGCCGCGACGAAGGCCAGCGCAATGCCGGTATTGCCCGAGGTCGGCTCGATCAGCACGGTGTCGGCGTTGATCACGCCGGCCTTCTCCATCGCGATCACCATCGCCGCGCCGATGCGGTCTTTGACGCTTGCCGCCGGGTTGAAATATTCCAGTTTAGCTAAAATGGTAGCGCTGACACCGTGGGCTTGCGGCAGTTTGCGCAAGCGGACGATCGGCGTGTCGCCGACGGCATCGACGATGCTGTCGAACACCCTGCCCCGTCCGGGACGGTGCACTGCACCCGTGGCTGACGATGCCTCCATCACAACGCTCCTATAGTGATAATATGCCCGGAATTCGGGGCTCTCTTACTTAGGAGGTGGCCGAGCTGATGCGCAAGTCCGAAACGTCAGAGTCAAAATTCGCTGCATCGCAAAATCGAAAGTTCGCCGATAACGTCGTTCCAACGCATTTGTGTTGCGACAACGTCAAATAAATCGGTTTATACTTTCGTCGTGAGTTGAGCTTCCGTTCAGATCGCCAGGAGGTCACGATGCCAGCAGTTGCTGAAGTCCTGTCCGTCGCATCTAGGCCCGACCCGCGTGGCTGTGATTTACCGACCTGCCCGGTATGTGCGGACTCCATGGTGGCCGCGGAAGCTTCCGCCTACATGTATGACAACGTCATCGGTTATCTCTGGACCTGCGATACCTGCGGTTACGGCTTCGTGACCAAGCATTCGATCCGGAGGTTCGCCTGTAACTAGGCATAGCGTTTTCGAGCGAAGTGGGCACCGGTTCACGTAAGGAAAACGCGTCAAACTAAAAAAACCATTTACCTCGGAGCAATGTCACCGCGCGCCCATTCGGCGCGCGTTTGTTTTTTGAACGCTTCAAAGCTGCCGTTGCCGATCGCGTCCCGCATGCCCTGCATCAGACTCTGATAGTACGCGATATTGATTTCCGACAGCAGCATCGCGCCCAGCGTCTCTCCTGATCGCACCAGATGATGCAGGTAGGCACGCGAGTATTCGCGCGTCGCCGGCCACGTGCTCTCCTCGTCCAGCGGCCTCGGATCGTCGGCGTGACGGGCATTGCGCAGATTGATCTGGCCGAAGCGGGTAAATGCCATGCCGTGCCGGCCGTTGCGGGTCGGCATCACGCAGTCGAACATGTCGATGCCGCGCGCTACCGCCTCCAGCAGATCCTCGGGCGTGCCGACGCCCATCAGATAGCGCGGCCGATCCTGCGGCAGCCGCGGCGCGGTCTCCTCGATCATGGCAAGCATCACCGCCTGGGGTTCGCCGACCGCAAGGCCGCCGATCGCATAACCGTGGAACCCGATCTCGACCAGCCCGCGAGCGCTCGCATGGCGCAGTTCGGGCACGTCGCCGCCCTGCACGATGCCGAACAGCATGTAGCCGGGAGGCGCACTCTCGAAAGCGCGTTTTGAGCGCTCGGCCCAGCGCAACGAGAGCTGCATCGCGCGTTCGATGTCGGCGCGTTCGGCCGGCAGCCGCACGCATTCGTCCATCTGCATGGCGATATCCGAGCCGAGCAGCCGCTGCACCTCGATCGATCGTTCCGGCGACAGTTCGACCTTGGCGCCGTCGATATGCGAGCGAAAGGTCACGGCGTGCTCTGTCACCTTGCGCAGCTCTGAAAGCGACATCACCTGGAAGCCGCCGGAATCGGTCAGCATCGGCCCCTGCCAGCCCGTGAATTTCTGCAAGCCGCCAAGGGCTGCGATCCGCTCGGCCCCCGGCCGCAGCATCAGATGATAGGTATTGCCGAGCACGATATCGGCGCCGGCATCGCGCACCTCGCGCCAGTGCATGCCCTTCATCGCGCCCGCGGTGCCGACCGGCATGAAGGCCGGCGTCCGCACGATGCCGTGCGGGGTGGCGAGCCGGCCGAGCCGGGCCTGGCCGCAGGTGGTGAGCAGCTCGAAATGATTGGGAACGTCCATGGGTGAGCTTATGGCGTAACAGATGCGCCCTGTTCAACAGGCCATTCAGCCTCTTTTTCCCTCCAAAACCCGTTGACGGCGGCACAAGTCTCCCGCATAAGTCCGCCCCATGAACGCGACCACCAAACGTACCGCGAAAACCAAAGCACCCTTGGGGGGCTCGGGAGCCGTGCGCGCGTAACCTGACGATCGCATCATCTGAACCGAAGCCCCGCCTGAAAAGGACCGGGGCTTTTTTATTGCCTGCAGCCTACTCAAACCAAAGGAAGACGAACGTGAGCAACGATCCAGTAGTGGCCATTGTCGGCGTGACCGGCGCCGTCGGGGCCGAATTCATCGCCACCATGGACAAGCGCAGTTTCCGCGTCGGCAAGCTGAAGGCGCTGGCGAGCGCACGCTCGGCCGGCCAGACCGTCAACTTCCGCGGCGAGCAGGTGGTGATCGAAGAGCTCACCCCGCACTCCTTCCACGGCGTCGACATCGCCCTGTTCTCGGCCGGCGGCAGCATTTCGAAGAAGTATGCGCCGATCGCGGTGAAGTCGGGCGCGGTCGTGGTCGACAACTCGTCGGCCTTCCGGATGGACCCGGACGTGCCGCTGGTCATTCCCGAGATCAACGCGGGCCGCATCCGCGACCACAAGGGCATCATCGCCAACCCCAACTGCTCGGCGATCACGGCGCTGGTGCCGCTGTGGCCGATCCACAGGCAAAACTGCATCAAGCGCATGATCATCTCGACCTATCAGGCCGCCAGCGGCGCCGGTGCGGCGGCGATGGAGGAACTCAGGGAATCGACCCGCGCCAACCTCGAGGGGCGGCCGTTTACGCCGAAGGTGATCCCGCTCCCCTACGCCTTCAACGTGTTCAGCCACAACACCGCGATCGATCCGGACACCGGCTACAACGACGAAGAGACCAAGGTCATCAAGGAGACCCGCAAGATCTTCGAGGACGAGAAGATCGCGATCGGCGTCACCTGCGTGCGGGTGCCGGTGCTGCGCGCGCATTGCGAGGCCATCACCTTCGAATGCGAGCGCCCGATCTCGGAAGACGAGGTGCGCGCGATCCTGTCGAAGGCGCCGGGTGTCAGAATCGTCGATGATCGGGCGAAGAATTACTTCCCGATGCCGATCGACGCTTCAGGCCAGGACGACGTGCTGGTCGGCCGCATCCGCAAGGATCTCAGCGATCCCACAGGCCACTCGATCGCGATGTTCGTCTCGGCAGACCAGCTGTTGAAGGGCGCCGCGCTGAACGCCGTCCAGATTGCGGAATTGCTGCCGCAGCGCGCGATGGCGTGAGGTGAACGCGTGGAGTAGGTTAGACGTCGCTAACCAACTCCACGCTTCGCGCATCATTTTCATGCGACGAAGCATGCTCGCTTTTGCTCGCGAGGAGATCGCTGATGATACGGCTTTACTACTATCCCGGATTCATCAGCCTCTTTTCGCATATATTGCTGGAAGAAATTGGGGCTCCGTATCAGCTCATTTTTGTCAATCTGAGCGGCGGCGCGCACAAGGGACCCGATCATCTCCGACTGAATCCAAACGGTCTAGTCCCGGTCCTCGTGCAGGATGACCTGGTCTTGTACGAATCCGCAGCCATCTGCCTGCATTTGGTCGATACCTATCCGGGTTGTGAGCTGGCTCCGGCTATGGGGACTGGCGAACGCGCGCACTTTTATAAGTGGCTGATGTGGTCCTCGAGTACGTTACAGCCTGCATTGTCGATGTATTTGCATCCCCATAAATGGGCCAACGATCCAGCCATGTTTCCCGAGTTGCGAGCGTGTGCTGAACAGAAGGTGTATGGCTTGTTCGATTTGCTCGACGGTGCGCTCGAATCTCACGGTGGCCCGTGGTTGTTGGGTGATACTTACTCGGCAGTTGACGCTGGTGCGCTTACCCTGTGTCGATGGTCACGTGGAATGCCGCGTCCGGGAGCAAGCTGGCCCCATGTCGCTCCGTACATGAATCGCATTCTGGCAAGACCTGCGGTTCAACGCGCGCTGCAACAGGAGCATTTGCAAGAACCCTGGATTTGACCGATCGCGTGCCGTCGAGCCGAAGCGCCCTTTGCGTCGCCGGAAATGAGAAATTCCTGACATCGATGAGGGGCGCGCAGCGCCTGCTGGCTTCACGGCGAATCGTTGGTTAAGTTCGCGATCGCTACCGAACTTGAAGGCTGACGATGCCGAAGCGAAGCTGGGTCTATCTCCTCGGGCTGGTCTTGATCTGCGCCATAGCCGGATCGTGGTACTATTATTACAAGAGCAAGTGCCACGGCATGGATGAATGCGCCGCTCAAGCCGCCGAAGGTCGGGAGCGGGACAAGCCGAGCGAGCCGCGTTGATCGACATATGAAGGACCGACAGACCGCCGTTGTAGCGCGTTTCCTGCGCCCCTAGGCACGCAACAGCGTACATGTGTTGGTAGGTTCGCTGCGTTCTGGCCACCCTGCGCCCTGCGCGAATATGCCCATAAACCCAGCCTGCCTTTTGCTTTCAAATGCTCCCGCAGCGTAGTAGCGTTCCAACTGGTCCCCCGGGCGACAGGACGTGTCACCGGGGGATAGTCGTCAAAGCGGGGCTGATTTGCTGTTTCCGACCGATCTAGCGTCGTTTCTCGATCTCATCCGCCAGCACGGCGATGCGGCCTACAGCCTCATGTTCGCTTATGCGGCCTCGCACAGCCTGCTGCTAACGTTGTTCGCAGGCTACGCCGCGCATGCAGGCGCACTGAATTTCGGCACGCTGATCACGGTTTGCTGGCTCGGCACCTTCACCGGTGATGTCATCCGGTTCTGGATCGGGCGGCGTTATGGCACACGCTGGCTCGGATCCTTTCCGAGGCTGGAACGTGCCGTCCAGATCGCAGCCCGGCTGGCCGACCGTCACTATGCCTGGATGATCCTGTTTCATCGTTTTCCGCACGGCATTCGTGGCGTCGCCGGCTTTGCGTATGGAATATCGCAACTGCCCTGGTCCACTTTCCTGGCGTTCAATTTCGTCGCGGCGGGCCTGTGGTCCTGCACGGTCGTCTCGGCCGGCTACGCTTTTGGTCAGGTCTCGGAGAAAATGATGAGCGATGCTTCCTCCGGCGTGGCCTTCGCGCTGCTGGTCGTGTTCCTCGGCCTGTCCTGGTTCTTGAGCAAGAAGCTCGAACGCGCCGTCGAACGAAACTAGCAGGCGCGTCAGTCACTCACTTCCGCGCGCGGAACAATAAACACGCATCGCCATAGGAATAGAACCGATAGCCGCTGGCGATCGCGTGCGCATAGGCCTGCTTCATCGTCTCCAAGCCGCTGAACGCCGACACCAGCATGAACAGTGTCGAGCGCGGCAAATGGAAGTTGGTCAGCAAAATATCGACCGCGCGAAAGCGATAGCCCGGCGTGATGAAGATCGCGGTCTCCGCGCCAAACGGCTGGATGGTGCCGTCCTCGGCGGCCGCGCTTTCCAACAGCCGCAACGATGTGGTCCCGACCGCGACGATGCGGCCACCTTTGGCACGGGCCGTGTTCAAGGCGGCGGCGGTCTCGGCCGAGATCGAGCCCCATTCGGCATGCATCCGGTGTTCTGACGTTTCCTCGACCTTGACCGGCAGGAAGGTCCCTGCCCCGACATGCAGCGTTATCCGGTGCAGTCCGACGCCGTGCTCGCGCAACGCGGCCTCCAGCGCCGGCGTGAAATGCAGCCCTGCGGTGGGCGCCGCGACCGCCCCCTCATTGGCCGCGAACATGGTCTGGTAATCGGCGGCATCGCGATCGTCAGGCGTGCGCTTGGAGGCGATGTAGGGCGGCAATGGCGGCGTGCCGAGGTCGGCGATGGCCTGGTCGAGCGTTGGTCCATGAAACGAGAACGACAGCGTGATCTCGCCCTCCTCGCCTTTGGCCTCGACCTCGGCATCGAGATGGCCGAGCAGGCAGACCTTGCCTTCATTGCCGAAGCGCACCACGTCGCCCGGCGCCAGCTTCTTGGCCGGCTTGACCAGCGCCCGCCAGCGCGAGCCGTCGAGCCGCTTGATCAAGGTCGCTTCGATCTTCGGTTCGGTCTCGCGGCCAATGCGGCGTCCATTGAGCTGAGCCGAAATGACCTTGGTATCGTTCACGACGAGCTGGTCGCCTGGCTGCAGCCAGTCCGGCAGTTCGGCCACGGCCCGGTCGTGCAACACGCCGTCCGGCTGCACCACCAGCATCCGCGCTGAATCGCGCGGGCTCGCCGGTCGCAGCGCGATGTTGGCGGGGGGCAGTTCGAAGTCGAACAGATCGGTGCGCATGGCGCAATGCGCTCCAGCGTAACCCAGGGGCGTCATTCCGGATGCCGCGTGAAACGCGGCAATCCGGAATCTCGAGATTCCGGGTTCATGCTTCGCATGCCCCGGAATGACGGCGGCTATCAGCCCGCGTCTTCAGCCATATGCGCCTTGACGATCTTGTCCGGGTTCTGCACCGGCTCGCCGCGCTTGATCTTGTCGACATTCTCCATACCGTCAGTGACCTTGCCCCAGACCGTGTACTGGCCGTTGAGGAAGGACGCGTCGTCGAAGCAGATGAAGAACTGGCTGTCGCCGGAATCCGGGCTTGCGGCGCGCGCCATCGAGGTGGTGCCGCGCACATGCGGCTCCTTGTTGAATTCGGCCTTCAGCTTCTTGCCGGAACCGCCGGTGCCGGTGCCTTGCGGGCAACCGGTCTGCGCCATGAAGCCGTCGATCACGCGATGGAACACGATGCCGTCGTAAAACCCTTCGCGCACCAGTTCCTTGATGCGGGCGACATGGCCCGGCGCCAGATCCGGGCGCATCTCGATGGTGACGGGACCCTGCGTGGTCTCGAGGATCAAAGTATTTTCTGTGGCTGCCATGCTCTTCTCTCATCAGGTTTGGGTGGACGTTTGCGGGTTCGAAAAGGGATCGCGAGCGGCCGGCCGGCAACGGCACCGCCGAGTCCCTCGGTAAATGGCAACGGCGTACAGCGTTGCAATGTTTCCATCACCGCGATGCGGTATTTGAGCCGGTCGTTATCGCTGGCGTGTTCCGATTCATAGGTAATCCTGGGCTGACCGATAATGGCGCCCGCGCGGTTGAAGCTGACGACCACGGTGATGTCGATCGGGTTGGCTTGCGACAGCGGCGGCGGCTTCCAGCACGACTGCAGCCGCACAAAGATGTCCTTGAGTGTGTCGAGTTGCAGCGGTTGTGCCGAGGCCTGCACCGTCGATACCAGGTACAACAGCAGCGCGGCAAACCCGAGGAGCGGCTTGCTGCGCGACGTTGTCATGGCTCACTTGATATCGGATGCGACTTGTACCTTCACCATCTTGTCAGGGTCGGTGACCTGTCCACCGGACGATCCCGGCGGCGCCTTTTTCAGCTTGTCGACCACATCCATGCCGGACACGACCTCGCCGATCACGGTGTACTGGTTGTTCAGGCTCGAGCCTTCCGCGAACATGATGAAGAACTGCGAGTTCGCGGTATCGACGCTGTCGCCGCGCCGCGCCATGCCGACGATGCCGCGGGTGAACGGCACCTTGGAGAACTCCTGCTTCAGGTTCGGATATTTCGAGCCACCGGTGCCGTTGAAGTTCTGGCCGTCGCCGGTCTGCGCCATGAAGCCGTCCATCACGCGATGGAACGGCACGTTGTTGTAATAGCCCTCGCGCGCCAGCTGCTTGATGCGCTCGGCATGCTGGGGCGCGAGGTCGGCCCGCAGCTTGATCACGATGCGGCCTTTCGTCGTGTCGATTACGACCGCATTGGCCTTGTCGAGATTGGCCGGCAGCGGCTGGGCGATCGCGGGAGCCGCGCAAATCAGCGCGGCGACAAAAGCGAGAATGCGGATCATGAAAACTCCGGGATCGAGAGAGTAAGGCGTCGGGAGCACGCGAGGCGCGCTAGCTGGCGAATTTGGCCTTGAGTTTGGCTGCGATCGAGGGCGGCACGAACGCGGAAAAGTCGCCGCCCATGCCCGCGATTTGGCGCACCAGTGTGGCGGTGATCGGGCGGACCGCGGGGGACGCCGGGACGAACACCGTATGCACCTCAGGCGCCATGGCCTGGTTCATGCCGGCAAGCTGCATCTCGTAGTCCAGATCGGTGCCGTCGCGCAGGCCCCTGATCATGATGGTGGCGCCGGCGGCCCGGGCCGCCGTGACCGTCAGATTGTCGTAGGTGGAGGCCTCAAAGGCGCAACCGGCGCTCTTCGCGATGGGCGCGCATACGTCCTCGAGCATTTCCAGGCGTTCTTCGGTCGAAAACAGCGATGACTTTTTGCCGGGATGGACGGCAACGGCGACGATCAGGCGGTCGCACAGGGTCACAGCGTGCTGGACCACGTCCAGATGGCCGTTGGTAACGGGGTCAAAAGAGCCGGGATAGAGCGCAATACGGGGCATAGAACCCTCCTAACCCGCCGCGGGCGGCCCGGCAAGCGGGCCAGCCTCTTGTTTTGACGCGTTTTCTTCACGCGAACCGGTACCCACCCCGGATCAAGCCCGGGGCCGGCTTCACTCGAAAACGCTCCGGTTCCCCACAATGGGCGCTATTTATTTGAAATCGGCCAATGAACCACTTTTGGGGTCGGCGCGTCTGCTTAAGGAGCCGCCAATGTTTCGTCCCGTCGGGGCGACGAAACAAAACTCGGCCCGGACGAAACCATTTTTGGGCTTGGCGAAGACACCCGGAAACGCCGCCTAGGTACACATCCATCCAACGAAACGACGGGCCGAACGGCCCATGACAGGGGACCGTCATGATCAAGGCACTTTCCGCAATCACCTTTGCCGCGCTGATCGCCACCGCACTGACCATTTTGCCCGGCTTTGCCCCCTCGGTTGAAGCCAGCGTGCCGCAGGCGCTTGCCAAGGGTGACCGCCTCGACATCCGCACCGTCGGCAAGGATTGCTCGCAGCAGGCTTGGCCGAATTTCGAGGCTTCCTGCCTCCGCGCCGCCGGTTCCAAGTCGTTGATCCGGGAAGCGCGCCTGGTTACCGCCGACCGCACCCCATAAGGGCGCCGACCTTTCCAATTAGCCGTCAGATTGCTCTGATTTGAAGTCCTCGGGATGCCCCCCGAGGACTTCGGCGTTTCAGGAAGCGATCAGCATCCATTTTAGGGAAGGATCATTGCTGCGATCGACGTGCTCGGGCCCTGTCATCCCAGCGGCTCAGCATTTGCGCGAGATCGCCATGCGCCTGTTCGGCGGGAGCCCGGTTCGTATTAGCCGGCATCGGCCGTCCCGCTTCCACGTAGTTCTTCCATCTGCGAGCGCTCTCACGCCGTTTCCGGGACATGCGGTCACGCGTATAATATCCAGCAGCGTAGGCTGCCCCGAGCAAAAGCAGAATAACGAGGACGTCCAGCATCTCATGTGCTCCACGCACTGGGCTTGAGGGGGCTGGACAGAGAACCCTGCATGATCAGGCAATCATCCAGATCATGACCTTCCAAAACGAAAGACCGAGCAAGTACAACCATCCAGTCATCACGGGAATGACGAGCGTAGCGTAAAGTGCGGCAACGAGGCCGTTGCCGAGATCGGATCTGCCCGCACCCTCTACACGGCTTTCCGCGACGTTTGGGTGACGCGGTTCGACATCGATCGTGACGCTCGGATATGCCGACATGACTGAGTTCCACCTTGATCGACCACCAGCCGGCGGTCGAGTTAGCGGCGACGTTTGGCGAAAATTTGGTGCGGTGGAACCAGGCTCTGGAATGCCGCAGCGTCACCAGGCATTCCATCGAATCCGCTTCCACCATTCGCAAGGATAGCTCTTAATCTGCCATATCGCGGCAAGTTCGGAGGGCATAGCTTAGAGCCACGAAGGGGTATGTCCACGAGCACCGCTACCCCGGGCACGCCGCCCTCGTCACCAGCGCGCCCACATATATCGGCGCTACCAACGCCGACCGCCTAACCAGACCGAACTTCGACCTGATCCTGACCGATTTCTCTTGAGGATTGGAGACGAAAGCCATGAACGAGCTGCTTGCGAAAGT
Organism: Bradyrhizobium sp. AUGA SZCCT0222; assembly: GCF_018130205.1. Lineage (NCBI taxonomy): Bacteria > Pseudomonadati > Pseudomonadota > Alphaproteobacteria > Hyphomicrobiales > Nitrobacteraceae > Bradyrhizobium > Bradyrhizobium sp. AUGA SZCCT0222. Next base: position 64,926 of record NZ_JAFCLX010000001.1, on the reverse strand, counting down.
TCTCGATGCGCACGGCGGTCTGGAGCGCTGGCAAAGATACAATAAGGTCGAGGCCACCATGGTCACAGGCGGCGGCCTCTTTCCCCTCAAAGGCCTGTTGCAGGATAGCAATCCGCGGCGCATGACCGTGTGGCTGCATGAGGAGCGCTCCTCCGTCACGCCGTTCGGGGCTCCCGATCAGCGGACCGTGTTCACGCCGGATCGGATCGCCATCGAGAAGCTCGACGGTACGCTGGTCGCCGAGCGATACGCGCCACGGGATTCTTTCGCGGGCCACCAGATGCACACCCCCTGGGATCCGCTGCACCGTGCCTACTTCAACGGCGAAGCCGTGTGGACATATCTAACGACACCATTCCTGCTGGCCATGGACGGGGTCCGTGTCGAAGAGACCGAGCCCTGGCGCGAGGGGGCCGAACCTGGCGCGTGCTGCGCGCCCGCTTCCCCGGTTGGATGGAAACCCACTGCATGGTGCAGGACTTCTTCTTCGGCGAGGACATGATGCTGCGCCGTCATGATTACAGCGTGAACATCGCGGGCGGTTTTCCGGCCGCGCAACTCACGTCTGCGCATATCGAAGCCGGCGGTATTCGCCTTCCGAGCATGCGGCGCGCTTACGCTCGCGGTCCCGATCGCAGACCCGTCACGGACATGCTGCTGGTCTCAATCGACTTCAGTGCGATCGCCTTCACGTAGTCATCCGCCGGTCGAGGCCGCCGAGGTTGAGCGCCGAGGTTCCACATTGAAACAAAAATTGATCGAATAAGGCAGAATAACGGGGATATTTCCCAAAAGCGTCTTGATTTTCCGCTCCGCTTTTTGGCGGGGCGCGTTTTGTTTGATGGGTAAGAAGACATGACCGATCAACAATTGACAGTTCAGGCAATTAGCGAAGCACAACGCATACTGGAAGATTACCTTCGGCCCTGGCCGCAGAACAATGAAACGATCCTCGACAGCTTGGTGGAAGTTCTGGGCCGCCCCGATTTGGTGGTCGCAGTAAGCCGCTTGCAGCAACAGGCGCGCAAATGAGGAAACTCCCACCAATCGCCCTGGCCGTTTGGATTGCTACGCTCCTGCCAGTTGGGATGCCAAACGCGCAGGCCAAACAACAATGCAGCGCCGCGACGCCGTCAAATACGCACGGGCGCTGGTGGTCCTATCGTCTGATCGATGGACGAAAGTGCTGGTACGAAGGCAAGCCCATGCTGTCGAAAGCGTTGCTGGAATGGCCCAAGGAGGCATCCCCGCAACCCGTTTCCGCCGCAAAAGTTACAACCGCGGCCACAGAGAAGTCCGGCAATCCATTGGACGCCCAAGCCTGGGCACTGAAGGACTTTGATACTTTCGAAGCGCGATGGCGCGAAAGGGTGAGCATGCAATAGGCGTTGCCGCCACAGGCAAGGTTTTAAGCATCTCGCCAACGCGCCACAGACATTTCGTTCTTGGCGACTGGGAATATTGCTTGTCTTTCAACCAAGCGGAAACCAGCCATGCGAACGGCTGCAGATTTCAATCTCTATTACGCGACCCCTGACCCCTGGCATATTTCCCACGCCCAATTCAGGGACAAGGTGTTGCGCCGATGCCTGAAGCCATTCATCCGGGACAAATCCGTTCTTGAGCTCGGCTGCGGCGAAGGCCACTTGACGCAAGCGATCTTTGACAAAGCACGATCGGTGGTTGGCATCGACATCAGCGATGTAGCAATTGCCCGCGCCAAATCGCTAAGCCTGCCAAACGCCAGATTTGAAAGCGTTGATTTCTTGCAAGCCTCATTCGAGGGGTACGACGTCATCGCAGCCCTCGAATGCGTCTACTATCTGTCCCTGCCGGAGCGGGAAGCGTTCTTGCAGAAGGTCGCCAGAGAGCACTCTGGCAAGATACTTTTGCTTTCGGGCCCAATCGTCGACTACAGAAGACACTTCGGTCATAAGCGATTGATGTACGAGTTCACGGCTCTGGGGTTCGCTCCCCTTAAACTTCATAACCTGTCCGTTTACTGGCATCCGCCTTCTTCTCGAATTATCGCCAGCCTGATCAAGCTGCCACTTGGACACACCTTGCTTGATTGGATACCCGAGCCGATGATCTATCAAAGGCTATACGCGCTTCGAGCACCGAAACAGCGCTGACTCGGTTATCCGATAAACCGACAACGCGCTTCGTGTGGTCTCTGCCGGAACAAGCAACAGAGCTACTCGGGCAACCCCGCTTTCCGAAGGCCCTCGATAAACAGCTTCGCGTTTGATCGTCCGCGGCGAGCGATGTACGTGGTTATTGTTAAATTGGGATCGTGTTCAAGCACACTCGCCGCCGCCGCGTGCGCCTCGACGTCACGTCCAAGATGGGCGAATGCGGACGCGAGACAGCGAGCCCAAATTGCCTCAAATGGCATTTTGCGGGCCCGCAACGCGACTAGATGGAGTGCTCATGCGAGAGCACTCGGAATCAAAGAAGGTCAAACACGTGCTTGCTGGCGCTCGCCACCAGGCATACGCCCCAAACGACCAGCGCGCCCCCGACGGCGTAGGCCAGCCAGTGGCCGATCGGCAAAGTCTTTTCGAGCAGGACGAGCGCTGCGAGCCCCCCGACCCACCAAAGATTCATAACACCGCCAAAAAACAGCAGCGCCATTAGGAACGAGCAGCATCCTAGGCAATAGGCACCGTGTGTCAGGCCCATGCGGAATGCACCACCGCGTCCGACACGCCAGTGGGCGGCTAGGAAGCTGACGGGCGAACGGCACTGGCGCAAGCAGGCATGCTTGATCGGCGAAAACTGCCAAAGCCCGGCGGCGATCAGGATCGCGGCGCCGAGCCAGGCCGTGGTGGTAACCATCATTGCCGACAGCAGTCCGCTTTCTTCCAGCCCCCACTGCATCGCGACGGCCCCCGCACTGAAGCAGGCCCAAGCTGCGAGATACCCTGAGGCAAAGATGCCGGTCGACACCCACGGCCGTTCAGCCGCTCGTTCACGCTGGCTGACGCGCGCGAAAATTAGCAGCATCGGCGTGGCGCTCGGCAGCATCATTGCTACCATCATCACAAACCACATCCACAACATCAGCGCAGCATAGCCTGCCGTCCAGATCGCCGGCGTCATCACCATGTCTCGAGGCATGCGCGTTACCTCGACCGCGCTCATGTCCATGCCGCCGCCGAGCGCAACCCAAAACCACGACAGCGCGATGACCGAGAGCAACCCCACCCCCACGATCACCCGGTCGCGGTGCAGTACCTTTTCGAGCATCGACGGCAGCAGCTGCATCGCCAGTGAGGTCGTCTATGGCCGTCCGAATTTCTGCTTGTATTCGTCGTAGGAGTGGACGAGTCCGTTCGGATCCCAAGCGACATTAGCAAGCGAACTGTGCCGGCGGTTAAGATCGAACTTGATCGCGCCGATCCCCTTGGCGAATCCGGCGGCGCTTTCGGCTTCATGGAACACCCAGCCGTTGGGCAGCACCGTCAGCATGCGGTGTTCCTCGTCGGTCACCGGATTGCGGATCGGCTCGCTGTTGGCCCTGACAAAGCCCGGCACCTCAATGCGTGCGGTGCGCTTTGCCAAGTCCCATTCAAAAGTGATTTTCGAGAACTGCGGGTCCTTGATGGTCTCGATAATGGTTGAAAAAATTTGGAACATCGTCCCGGCCTTTTGGTCCTCGCCGGACAGGACATAGAACAACGCGTCCCGCTGCGCGTCGTTGGCACGCTCGTCGATGATCGGCTGCAAGACGCCGTGGCCGTGGTGGATGGCTCTGGGAAAGTAAAAAGTGGCCACCACCGCGAGACCGTCGAGACTGAGTTTCTCGCAGTGGCCCTTGTCGATCTTGAAGGCTACTAAGCCGGTGCACATCCCGTATGTCGGATCGGCCATCGACTCGCATGGACAGCCAAGATCGCAACTGCAGTATTCAACGTACTTAGCTTCGATGCGCCAATCACGTCCAGCCATGAAATCCTCCTCTTCGCTCCCGAAAACTCAGCTCCCATGTCTCGCAGGACCCCGCCTGGAAAGGTGAACCGCGAGGTCATCTCTCAAGCCAAACATCGTCGGCAGCCCAATCTTCAATGCAGACTTCCCAATGCCATTCGATGTTCCGACCTTCTCGGATCTGGCAGCATTAGGAGTGCGTCAGAGAAACCGACACAACCCAAGTACCCGATGCGGTAATCTTCACCCGCCGGCTACTGCACCCGCGCTGCCAGCGGCCAAATTGCCAATGCACCGCCAATCAATGTGATGAACTAGCGCCGTCGCATGCCTTCCCGAAGAACACGCTGGCGTTGGGTTTAGCCTAGCACTTTGCTACCGCACGGTTGAGCGACAAATCGCCCCAACCGGCCTGTGACTGAGTAGGCTCGATGTCAGCTAAGGGTCAGTCGCGTCGGTTGGCCGCGTGCCGGTCACTTCCGGTCGTCCCCGAACAACGGACATACGCAGGCTCGGTCCGGTTGCAGGCGTCCGGTCCCAATCAAATTGCACGTCGCATTCATCTCCGTCGCGTCATGAAGCCGTCGAAGAACGCCGCCAGCGGCCTATCGCTATTGAGCGGCAGCACGTGGGCCACCTACGTGTCCAGCCACACGATCACCATGCACCCTGGTTCGCGATCGATGCCGCGCGCTGTCCCGGGCGCTCCGGCGGATGCCGCAACGAAGAAATAGCGGCGCGTGGCGCGCCCGACACGATTAACGAGCGCCCACCAATCTGGCTTCCGTCAAGCTCGCATCAAACCGAATTTGGCTCCGCTGAAATGAGACAGCGCCTTTGACAAGGCGCTAACCGCCATTGCCGTTCTCGCCATTCTCGCCGTCGTCGCCGATATGCTCGACGGAGACCACGTGCTCGTCCTCGGCGGTGTCGAACACGATCACGCCTTGTGTCGAACGGCCGGCGATGCGGATGCCCTCGACCGGACAGCGGATCAACTGGCCCTTGTCGGTCACCAGCATGATCTGGTCGCTGTCCTCGACCGGGAACGAGGCCACCAGCTTGCCGTTGCGGTTGTTGACCGACATCGCGACGATGCCTTTGCCGCCACGGCCCGTGGTCCGGTATTCGTAGGACGAGGTACGCTTGCCGTAGCCGTTGACGGACACGGTCAGCACCACCTGTTCCTGCGCCGACATTTCGGCATAGCGCTCCTGGGAGAGCTGAAGCGTACCTGACGTCTCTTCGGCCTCGACATCGGCGGGCTCTTCGGCGCCGGTCTCGCCGGCCACCGCGCGGCGCATCTTCTGGTACGCCGACCGCTCGTCCGAGGTGGTCTCGACATGGCGCAGGATCGACAGCGAGATCAGTCTGTCGTTTTCGGCAAGCGCAATGCCGCGCACGCCCATCGAGGTGCGGCCGGTAAAGACGCGCACATCGGTGACGGGGAAGCGGATGCACTGGCCGCCGGCGGCGGTCAGCAGCACGTCGTCGCGCTCGGTGCAGATCTGCACGTCGACGATCGCCTCGCCCTCGTCGAGCTTCATGGCGATGATGCCGGAACGGCGGACATCGACGAAGTCGGACAGCTTGTTGCGGCGGACGTTGCCGCCGGTGGTGGCGAACATCACGTCGAGATTGCCCCAGGAGGATTCATCCTCCGGCAGCGGCATGATGGTGGTGATGCGTTCACCCTGCTCCAGGGGCAGGATGTTGATCAGCGCCTTGCCGCGCGCGTTCGGCGCCGCCATCGGCAGCCGCCAGACCTTTTCCTTGTAGACCTGGCCGCGCGAGGAGAAGAACAGCACCGGCGTATGGGTCGAGGCCACGAACAGCCTGGAGACAAAATCCTCGTCGCGGGTCTGCATGCCGGCGCGGCCCTTGCCGCCACGGCGCTGCGCCCGGTAGGCCGACAGCGGCACGCGCTTGACGTAGCCGGCATGCGAGACCGTGACCACCATGTCTTCGCGCTGGATCAGGTCCTCGTCCTCGACCTCGTCTTCCTGCTCCATGATGACGGTCTTGCGCGGGGTGGCGAAATCGGCCTTCACCTCGGCGAGCTCGGCCTTGACGATGGCCTGCACCCGCGCACGCGAGCGCAGAATCTCGAGATAGTCGGCGATCTCCACCGCGAGCTTGTCGAGCTCCTCGGAAATCTCCTCGCGGCCCAGCGCAGTCAGACGCTGCAGGCGGAGGTCGAGAATGGCTTTGGCCTGCTCGAACGACAGCCGCGCGGTACCTTCGGCGGTCATCCGGTGCCGGGGATCGTCGATCAGCGTGATCATCGCCTCGACATCCCGCGCCGGCCAGTCCCGCGCCATCAGGCTGTCGCGGGCGGTGGTGGGATCCGGCGAGGCGCGGATCACGCGAATGATCTCATCGATATTGGCGACGGCAATGGCGAGACCGACCAGGATGTGGGCGCGGTCGCGGGCCTTGTTGAGCAGGAACTTGGTCCGGCGCGTGATGACCTGCTCGCGGAACGCGATGAACAGCGTCAGCAGGTCCTTCAGGTTCATGGTCAGCGGGCGGCCGGAATCCAGCGCCAGCATGTTGGCCGGGAAATTCGATTGCAGCGGCGTGAAACGATAGAGCTGGTTCAGAACGACATCCGGCACCGCTTCGCGTTTCAGTTCGACGACAACGCGCAGGCCCTCGCGGGACGATTCATCGCGCAGGTCCGAGACGCCCTCGATCTTCTTCTCGCGCACCAGTTCGGCGATGCGCTCCACCATGGTGGCCTTGTTCACCTGGTAGGGAATTTCGGTGATGATGATCGCTTCGCGGTCCTTGCGGATGGTGTCGATCGCGACCTTGCCGCGCATCACGATCGAGCCGCGGCCGAGGTGATAGGCCGAACGGATACCCTGGCGGCCGAGGATGATGCCGCCGGTCGGAAAATCGGGGCCGGGTACGATGTTGATGAGGTCGTCGATCCCGAGCGCGGGGTTGTCGATCAGCGCCGTGCAGGCGTCGATGACTTCGCCGAGATTGTGCGGGGGGATGTTGGTCGCCATGCCGACGGCGATGCCGCCGGCACCGTTGACCAGGAGGTTCGGGAACTTGGCCGGCAGAACCGACGGCTCTCTCTCCGAATTGTCGTAATTGGCCTGGAAATCGACGGTGTCCTTGTCGATATCGCCGAGCACGGCGAGCGCCGATTTCGTCAGGCGCGCTTCGGTATACCGGTAGGCTGCCGGGGGATCGCCGTCGACGGAGCCGAAGTTCCCCTGCCCGTCGATCAGCGGCACGCGCATGGAGAATTCCTGCGCCATCCGGACCATCGCGTCGTAAATCGACTGGTCGCCGTGCGGATGATATTTACCGATCACGTCACCGACGACGCGCGCGGATTTGACGTATTTCTTGTCCGGCGTGTGCCCCTGTTCGTACATCGAGTACAGAATGCGGCGATGCACCGGCTTCAGGCCGTCGCGGGCATCCGGCAGCGCACGCGCCACGATCACGCTCATGGCGTAATCCAGATAGGAGCGCTTCATCTCGTCCAGAATGGAAACGGGACGAATATCGGAAGGCGCCGGCGGCTCGCCGGGCTTGTTCTCATCGTTATCAGACAAAGGGGGAATCCGGTCAGTTCTAGGCTGGGAATCATATAGCGTATCGGGGTGCTTTTAACCACCCCAAGGCGCTCCCGGCCAGCTGTTTTTCCCTTCGTTTTTTCATGGACTTACAGGACCCGCGGCGCCCTTCCGGCAAGTCATCGCGCCAGCCATTTCCGGGCCCCCGATACGGCCGTCTCCGCGGCCAAATCCAACTCGTCAAAACCGGTGTTCTCAGCGTCGCCTATTGGCCGAAAACCACCGCGTGCATAATCCGCCCGGGAACGAAGGTGAACAGCCCCGCAACAACCAGCGCGCCGGCAAAGATCGAGATCATCGTGATCTTGTGGCCGCGGACCTTGTGCCGGCGCGCGTACCACACGCCGAGCACCAGCATGATCGGCGTGAAGATCGACAGCAGATGGATCGGGCTCCAGGGACCCAGCAGCCTGATCTCGTGGATCCAGAACGAGGAGATCGCGACCACGGCCATCAGGCCAACCCAGATCCAGCCAAGCGTCCGGTGCGGCAGCGTTCCCTTCGGGGCCGCGAACTGCACCACGCCAAGCGCAAAGGCCGCCATCGCCGCAAAGGCATGAAGCGGGATCGCGGGGGCGGCATCCAGCAGCGGCGCGAAGCTCATGACGGACGCTCCCCAAGGTTCCATCCGGCTGCCGCCGGTTCGACGGCATCACGCGCGGCGAAAACGCTAAATCGATCTCCTAATGTAAATATCATTTACATAGACGCGAGTCAAAATGTTGCGTCGCACAAGCGCATGCCCATGGAATCAACCCGTTGGATCAGATTTGTAAGAATACACACGAGCCAACCGAGCTTGCCCGAGCCGCCGATTTTATGGCAGCACGCTAGCCCGGTTGGTCGGACAGACCCCGATCAGAACGGGATATCGTCGTCCATGTCGTTGTTGCGGCCGGCGCCGGCGGCTACCGCGCGGCGCGGCGCGGAAGTGGCCTGGCCGCCGCCAAAATCGCCGCTGGAATCGTCGGAGCCAAAACTGCCGCCCCCGCCGCCGGACCGGCCGTCGAGCATGGTCAGGGTCGAATTGAAGCCCTGCAGCACCACTTCGGTCGAGTATTTCTCGACCCCGCTCTGGTCGGTCCATTTGCGGGTCTGCAGCGCGCCCTCGATGTAAACCTTGGCGCCCTTCTTCAGGTACTGCTCGGCGACCTTGCAGAGCCCTTCATTGAAGATCACGACGCGGTGCCACTCGGTCTTTTCCTTGCGCTCACCGGTACCCTTGTCGCGCCAGGTTTCCGAGGTCGCGATGCTCAGATTGGCGATCGGCCGCCCGTCCTGTGTCCGCCGGATTTCCGGATCCTTGCCGAGGTTTCCGACCAGGATCACCTTGTTCACGCTTCCCGCCATCGTCGCTCTCCACTCAAAATCGGTACCAAAAAACTGCTGCCCGACCGCTGCAATCGGCCGGCACGGGCCGCCGGATTGGCCGCCTCATCCTGTCAGGGACATTTGAGACGACCCTATACGCCCGATGGCCGCCCCGACTTAGCGATCCCTCGGCAAAGCAGCGGTTATCCACATATAGCATTGCCCGCGGCATTGTTCCAGTTTTGTTCTACGCAACCTCAGGTCATCCACATCCGGCCGGTATTTCGGTATTTGGTCCGTGCCCCACCCGGAGCTGCGCGGCGGATATTCTAAACAAATCATTACCTTGAAGAGCCCGCACTTCACCCGCGAGTGTTGCATTTCGGAGACGGCATTTCCGGTTGAATCGGCGTATGGATTTATCCAGCGGCGCGGCGCTCGCGTCTTGGACGAAAACGCTTCGGGATCAACGGGAAGCGGACAAAGGACTGGGGACTATTTGAAATGAAGAAGTTTTTGCTGGGTACGGTTGCTCTCGTTGCCTTCGCGGCTCCCGCCGCGGCTGCTGATCTCGCTGCGCGTCCCTACACCAAGGCGCCCCCGATGATCGCGGCCATCTACGACTGGAGCGGCTTCTACGTCGGTGCCAACGGTGGTTGGGGTACGAGCCGCAAGTGCTGGGATGCCTTGAACGGCGCTGGCGTGTTCGTTGCCAGCGAAGGTTGCCACGATGCAAGCGGCGGCACTGCCGGTGGCCAGATCGGCTATCGCTGGCAGGCCGGCACCTGGGTGTTCGGCGTTGAAGGACAGGGCAACTGGGCCGACTTCAGCGGCAGCAGCGTGAGCCTTGGACCCGTGGGCTTTGGCGCGGGAACGACCATTCGCTCGAAGGTCGACGCGTTCGGCCTGCTCACCGGTCAGGTCGGTTACGCCGCCAACAACGTTCTGTTTTACGTCAAGGGCGGTGCAGCTGTGACCGCCGATCGCTATCGCATCAATGCCACTGTCGGCAACGCGCTGATCGCCTCGTCTAACGATGACAATCGCTGGGGTGGTGTGGTCGGTGCCGGCCTCGAATACGGCTTCGCCCCGAACTGGTCGGCCGCCGTCGAATACGATCATCTGTTCATGGGGAACCGAACCAGCACCTTCACGAATGTGGCTGGCGGCACCTTCAGCGAACGCATCCGTCAGGACGTCGATCTCGTGACCGTCCGCGTCAACTATCGCTGGGGCGGCCCGGTCATCGCGAAGTACTGAGCTTCGCTGCACCAAACGATTTGATGAAAAGGCCGGCCTCGCGCCGGCCTTTTTGTTTTATGTGCTCTGCGGTTCCGCTGCCATCTGCTGCCATTGCGATCCCATGGCAACTCATTGCAAAACAAACCGTTGATGGCTCGCTGCGAGCACTGGAAATCCCGGCCCGTTCTTCCTACGTTCCAGCTTTCTGCCATCGGCGCCCGGCTTAGGTCTTCCCTGGCCATGCGCGCCCAACGTGGCGCGCCTCCACGCGCCTGGAAATGCCGATATGGATGAAGTGCTGAGGGCGAAGCGCCAAACCAACGCCGGCTCGGGAACGCGCGCGATAACGATCCGCGGCGCGCGCGAGCACAATCTGAAGAACATCGACGTCGAGATTCCCCGCGACAAGCTCGCGGTGTTCACCGGCCTATCCGGCTCAGGTAAATCCTCGCTCGCCTTCGACACCATCTATGCCGAGGGCCAGCGCCGCTACGTCGAGTCGCTCTCGGCCTATGCGCGCCAGTTCCTCGAGATGATGCAGAAGCCGGATGTGGACCAGATCGACGGCCTGTCGCCGGCGATATCGATCGAGCAGAAGACGACGTCGAAAAACCCGCGCTCGACCGTCGGCACCGTCACCGAGATCTACGACTACATGCGCCTCTTATGGGCACGCGTCGGCGTGCCCTACTCGCCCGCGACGGGCCTGCCGATCGAGAGCCAGCTGGTGTCGCAGATGGTCGACCGTGTGCTTGATCTGCCGGAAGGCACGCGGCTCTATCTGCTGGCGCCGGTCGCGCGCGGCCGCAAGGGCGAATACAAGAAGGAGCTCGCCGAATACCTCAAGAAGGGTTTTCAGCGCGTCAAGATCGACGGCAGCTTCTATGAGCTCGCCGAGGCGCCCACGCTCGACAAGAAATTCCCGCACGACATCGACGTCGTCGTCGATCGCATCGTGGTACGCCCCGATATCGGCCAGCGTCTAGCCGAAAGCTTTGAGACCGCGCTGAAGCTCGCCGAAGGCCTCGCGGTGATCGAATACGCCGACGCGCCCGCGGGCAGCACCGACGACGAAAAGAAGTCCGAAAAGAAGTCCGACAAGAAGACCGCAAAGATCCACGACAAGAGCGGCCCGGAGCGGATCCTGTTCTCCGAAAAATTCGCCTGCCCGGTATCCGGCTTCACCATTCCCGAGATCGAGCCCCGGCTGTTCTCCTTCAACAACCCCTACGGCGCCTGCCCGGCCTGCGGCGGCCTCGGCGTCGAGCAGCATATCGACGAGGACCTCGTCATCCCCGACAAGGAGCTGACCTTGCGCAAGGGCGCGATCGCGCCCTGGTCCAAATCGTCCTCGCCCTACTACATCCAGACGCTGACCGCGCTCGGCAAGTTCTACAAGTTCACGCTCGACACCAAATGGAAGGACCTGCCGAAGAAAACCCAGGCCGCGATCCTGCACGGCTCCGGCGACGACGAGATCAAGTTCTCCTATGAGGATGGGGTACGCTCCTACGACACCAAGAAGCCGTTCGAGGGCGTCATCACCAACCTCAATCGCCGTTTTCGCGAGACCGAAAGCGAATGGGCGCGCGAGGAGCTGGCCAAGTATTTTTCGGACATTCCCTGCGAGGGCTGCCACGGCTACCGGCTGAAGCCGGAGGCGCTGTGCGTCAAGATCGGCGGCAAGCATATCGGCGAGATCAGCGAACTCTCGGTGCGCCGCGCCGGTGAATGGTTCGAAAGCGTGCCCAAGGCGCTCAACACCCAGCAGAACGAGATCGCCATCCGCGTGCTGAAGGAGATCCGCGAGCGGCTGTCCTTCCTGCTCGACGTCGGCCTCAATTATCTGACGCTGTCGCGCTCCTCCGGCACGCTGAGCGGCGGCGAAAGCCAGCGCATCCGCCTCGCCTCCCAGATCGGCTCGGGGCTGACAGGCGTGCTCTATGTATTGGACGAGCCGTCAATCGGCCTGCACCAGCGCGACAATGCGCGGCTATTGGAGACGCTGAAGCGGCTGCGCGACCTCGGCAATACCGTGATCGTGGTCGAGCATGACGAGGACGCCATTCGGCTCGCCGATTTCGTGCTCGACATCGGCCCCGGCGCCGGCATGCATGGCGGCCACATCGTCGCGCAAGGCACGCCCGCCGAGGTCATGGCCAATCCGAAGTCGCTGACCGGCAAGTATCTCACCGGCGAATTGTCGGTGGCGATCCCCGAGCGCAAGCCGCCGAACCATCGCCGCACCATCAAGGTGATCAACGCCCGCGGCAACAATCTGAAAAACGTCTCGGCGGAAATTCCGCTGGGCCTGTTCACCTGCGTGACCGGCGTCTCCGGCGGCGGCAAGTCGACGCTGCTGATCGACACGCTCTACAAGGCGATCGCCCGAAAACTCAACAACGCCAGCGAAGGCGCCGCGCCCCACGACCGCATCGAGGGGCTGGAGCATATCGACAAGATCATCGACATCGACCAGTCGCCGATCGGCCGCACCCCGCGATCGAACCCCGCGACCTATACCGGCGCCTTCACGCCGATCCGCGAATGGTTCGCCGGCCTGCCCGAAGCCAAGGCGCGCGGCTACGAGCCCGGGCGCTTCTCCTTCAACGTCAAGGGCGGCCGCTGCGAGGCCTGCCAGGGCGACGGCGTCATTAAGATCGAGATGCACTTCCTGCCCGACGTCTACGTCACCTGCGACGCCTGCAAGGGCAAGCGCTACAACCGCGAGACGCTGGAAGTCCTGTTCAAGGGCAAGAGCATCGCCGACGTGCTCGACATGACGGTCGAGGAAGCCGCCGAGTTCTTCAAGGCCGTCCCCCGCGTCCGCGAGACTTTCAAGACGCTGCACCGCGTCGGCCTCGACTACATCCATGTCGGCCAGCAGGCCACGACGCTCTCCGGCGGCGAAGCCCAGCGCGTCAAGCTGGCAAAAGAACTGTCAAAGCGCGCCACCGGCCGCACGCTCTACATCCTGGACGAACCCACCACCGGGCTGCATTTCCACGACGTCGCCAAACTGCTGGAAGTGCTGCACGAGCTGGTCTCGCAGGGCAACACGGTGGTCGTCATCGAGCACAACCTCGAAGTCATCAAGACCGCCGACTGGGTCATCGACCTCGGCCCCGAAGGCGGCGACGGCGGCGGCGAAATCGTCGCCTGGGGCCCACCCGAGGACATCGTCAAGGCGCCAAGGAGCTACACCGGCAAATTCCTGGAGCCGGTGCTGAAACGGGCGGCGGGGAAGCCGAGGAAGAGTACGGGAGCGAGTGAGGCGGCGGAGTGAGGGCTCTGTGGCGTGCAACCTCTGGAAGTGATAACAGTCCAGCCATCCGTCTAGATAATCTCGGTGTAGTCGAGTTACTTGATTGGGCTTTTTGGGGGATATGTGCCGATAATCGAACAAGAAGTTGAAGGACTGACTGGATTGCTATCGTCAGTCCTCCAAATATCAAAGGATGTGCCCCAGGACTCGTTCCTTTGGTATCGAGGACTTCCAGATCAGGGGTATGGTCTCATCCCGAAACTCATGAGGGACGGAAAAGCCGTCGACGATGTGTTCGAACGCGAACGCCGACTCCTGACTCGGTTTAGACAGCGAAGCGTCGCCTATTGGCCTGCGGGCTACCCGCAGAACGACTGGGAACATCTGTTCGCCATGCAGCATTTTGGATTTCCAACCCGTCTGTTGGACTGGAGCGAAAATCTATTTGTTGCCGCGCATTTTGCATTGAACTATTCGCCGCTAAAGCGATCTGTCGAAACATTACCAGCGATTTGGTGCGTCGATCCGATCGCATGGAATCGATCAATGCCTGTCCTTTCTGAGTATGGCGAGTCTATTCACGTGCTCACTACGTCAGATGACGAAGTCGATGCATACAGGCCTGAAACGACGAAACGGAGAAATAAATCCCCTGTCGCGATCTTTGGTACACATAATTCCCAACGCATCGTGGCTCAACGCGGGACGTTTATGGTTTGGGGAAATGACGCAAGAACTCTTGAGGAGTTTGCGAATGAGACTGACGGAAACTTATGGAAACTAGCAATTCGGGGAGATAGGTCCGAGCTCGCTCGTGACTTAGCGGCGTTGGGCTTTGGCGAGACAATGGTCTTTCCCGAACTTCCTGCTTTGGCGACCGAATTGAGCCGAACGGAAGGCTGGAGAAAATGACAATGGCCGAGAGTAAGACTCTAGAAGCACAGATTGCAGAGGCAAGACGCTCAATATCCTCGGATGGATATCCTATGAGCATTGGTGAGCTTACCAGCTTGTATCGCAACGGTGAGCTCATCATCAGGCCAGAATTCCAGCGCCTTTTTCGCTGGTCAAACCTCCAGAAGTCGCGCCTTATCGAGAGCATTCTGCTGGGAATTCCACTTCCCTCCATTTTTGTCGCGCAAACCGAGACTGGAAAATGGGAGCTGGTGGACGGACTTCAGAGAGTTTCGACGATACTTCAGCTTCAAGGCGAGTTGCTGGATGAGAACAGCAAACCTCACGACAAATTGGTCCTAGAGGGTACAACTTATTTACCAGCCCTGGAGGGGCGAGTTTGGGAGAGCAAGACCAAATCACAATCACTGTCTGAAGCTCAGCGGCTTGATATCAAGCGTTCGAAGATTGATATTAAGATAATTAAGCGAGATTCATCACCTCAAGCTAAGTACGACCTCTTTCACAGATTGAACAGCTACGGCACACCACTTACCCCTGCCGAGTTGCGGACATCACTGCTGGTCGCGGTGTCACCTGAGTTCTTTACTCAAGTTGAACAGATGGCTTCATACAGCAGTTTTGCCGAATGCGTTTCGTTGAGTGAGCGAATGGTTGAAGAGCGCTTCGATCTTGAATTAGTGACGCGATTTCTGATCTTGCATAACTGGCCGTCTAGCAAGCTGAACTTAACCTCGCTTCGCGATCTACCCAAGGTATTGGACGACGAGATCGTAAATGTTGCGATGAACAGCTCGACCAAGCAGCTCGAGCTTAAGAAAGTTTTCGAGGCTACCTTTGACCTAATTGCGAAATCAGGAGGTGAACAACTCTTTCGCAGATGGGAGAAGTCAAAAAGCGACTTCACAGGATCATTCCTGCTTTCAGCATTCGAAATTTTTGGTCTTGGCGTCGGATACCACCTGGCGAACAATAAAAAGGTTCGCAAAGATTTGTTGGCAGCGGCGAAAGAGGTTTGGACTATGCCAAAAATGCAAGCAGGATTTGCGACGGGCAGGTCAACTGAAGCGCGACTTCTTGAGTTCATCCCTTTGGGCAGAACTGTTACTGCAGGCTAGAACACTAGCTCACGCAGGATTGTCGTCTCAACGAACTGCACCGGATCGTCGCGAAACTCGTGACCTCAGGGGCGGAATAGCTCAGCGTATTCCGCCTCTTTCGTTTGTCCGCTGCCCTACGCCGCGTCCGCGGGCCTAACCCGCTTCGCAATCTTCGCGCCCTTCTCCCGCTCAACGACGCCGACATCATATTGGCCCTGCAAGCCGAGCCAGAACTGTGCATCGTTGCCAAAGTAGCGCCCAAGGCGCACCGCCGTATCAGCCGTAATCGAACGGCGACCGTTGAGAATGTCGGTGACGCGGCCCGATGGTACGCCGATATCCCGCGACAAGCGGTTTGCCTTGAGCTTGCGGGCCGCCAGCTCGCGTTTCAATAAACGGCCGGGGTGTACGACGGCAGCCATCGTGGTGAGCCTTTGCATCTACAATCGAGCCCCGGCGAGATAGTCGGCAGCAAATACTTGCGCGGCATGGATATCCTCCAGCGTCAGACGTGGATGATCCACGAGGACTGCCTCGACGGGCACACCGGCTCCAAGTTTGCGCAGGATCAGCTCAACCGGAACACGGGTGCCACGAATGACTGGTTTGCCGGCCATCATGGCCGGATTGATTTCAATGCGTTCGTGAGTCATGGCATTTTCCTGACTTCAGGATAATAGCCTGTAGGATGGGTAGAGCGAAGCGAAACCCATCAATCCTGCGCGCGGAGGGATGATGGGTATCGCTTCGCTCCACCCATCCTACGACTGCGCCAGCCAAAGTAGCGCGACTACCGCCGCAAAAACATCCCGAACGCCCGCGGGCCGTCACCGACCTTGATCTCACCGGTCACCTTGAGCTCGGCCGCATCGATCACGCTGATCGAGTTGCTCTCCCAGTTCGCCACGATGATCTGCCTGCCGTCCGCCGTCGCCGCGATCCCTTCCGGATAATCGCCGACATTGATGCGCTTGACCGGCGCAAGCGTTGCGAGATCGAACACGCTGACGGTGCCGTCATACTGGTCGCTGACGAAGCCGCGGCCCTGGGCAAGTGCGACCGCGTAGGGACGCAGGCCCGTCTTCACGCGCCCGATTTCGCGGCTTTCGACAATGTCGATCACGGAGACGTCGTTCGATCCGACATTGGCGGTGTAGGCCCGCCGGCCGTCCGCATCGATCGTGATGCCGAAGGGGCGCGTGCCGACCTTGATGACCGCCCGGCGTTCGCGCGTCGCGGTATCGATGACGGATACACTGTCGGCGTCGCGGTCCGCCGAGAGCAGCAACCGCCCGTCCGGGGTTACCGCAAGCCCCGACGGCGATGCGCCGACCGCGATATCGGCGATCACGCGCTGCGCTTTCGGATCAATCACCCGCACCGCCGCGGCGTACCAGTCGGCGACATAGACCGCGCCGCCATCCGGCGCCACCGCAACGCCGAGCGGACCACCGCCGACGTTGATCTTGCCCACGACCTGCCTTGCGGCGGCATCGACCACGGTGAGCGCCTTGGCGTCGGGGCTGGTCACATAGGCGAAGCGTCCATCCGGCGTGATGGCGACCCCTGCCGGCTTGCCACCGATCGCGATGGTCGCGACCGGCCGCGACGTCGCGAGGTCAACGACGGTGAGATTTTCGCTGAGCTGATTGGTGACGAACGCCTCCTCGGCCCGGGCGGCCCACACCGTGCCGATGCCGGCGACCGCAGCCGCCAGAACGACATAGCGTTTTCCAGCGAAAGCCTGCCCCGCACTTGATGCGGGGTGGACCCGGTTCACGCTCAGAAAACGCGTCAAGACAAGACTCTAGCCCGCACGATCAGCTTCCGCTTTCGACCTTCTTCTTCAGCGCCTCGAGGCCGGCCTTATAGAGCCCGCTCACCGCCTTCACGGCGGCCTGGTCGCTCAGCTCCGGCGGCGGATCGTTGTTGGGAAAGCCGCGGTAGAACGCGCCGGCCCACTCCAGGCTGCTTCCCTTGCCGTCGGCACTGGGCGTGACCGTCAGGGTGGACGAATAGTTGGTGACCGGCAGCACCTTCACATCGACGGCCGTGATCCGGTAGGAATAGGTCATCTTCTCGGCATCGTACTTGTAGAGCTCCTCATCGACGGTCGCACCGCCAGCCAGCGTCAGCCGCCGCGTGGCCTCGATCGCGTTGCCTTTGGTGCCCTCGGTCTTGCCGACCGGCGGCAGCCAGCTCATGTCCTGGAAATTGCCGATCAAGGCCCACACCTTGGCCGGCGGCGCGTTGATCTCGATCGATTCCCGCACCTTCTGGCGGGTCGGCCCGTGCGCCCAGGCCACCCCCATGACTGCCAGCGCCGCCACCACGGCCCCCACCCTCGCGGTCGTCTTCCTCATGTCGTTTCCCCATGGTCTTTATCGCCGCGCAGGCACGCGGCGTTATCGTCACGCATTTTCATACCAAAGGAGGCTGGTTTGTGGCGCCGCCGAAACGCGCGGCGTATTCCGCCTCGGGGTACCGCTCGTGCAGCGCGATACGCTTCGCTGCTGCGCCCTACTTCTCCCGCTTCTCCAGCGACGCCGCGATCCGCTCCAGAAACCCGTTCATCCGCCGGGTCTCCGCGACCTGCTGTTCGTACAGCTCGATCATGGTCGAGCCGGACGATCCACGCGCCTGCATGCCGTGGCGGCGCGCGAACCAAAACCACACGGCGATCGCCGCCAGGAACGGCAACCATGTGACCAGCGAAGATATCCATTCATTCATGACTAGCGTCTCCGACTTCATTCTCACGGGGCTATTGAGAGCGGCAGCACACCACGGCGGCTTGGTCTAAAGGCTCGCTCACATGTTTCCCTTAGTAGCGGTCGGCAGCCTCAAGTTCACCCGGTGTGCAACGGGAGCTTTTGCCGGAGAACGCAGCCCCGCCAGTTCTCGAATGTGCCCGAAGTCACAGAGCGGCGCGACCGCATCGCGTAGCCCTTATCATCGCGGCGGGAATGGTCTCGCCCGAGACAAAGAGGGGAATGACATGGTCAATCTGAACAACGACATTCGCGAACTCGCAACGGACGAACTGAACGGCGTCAGCGGCGGACGGTCCGACCTTGGTCAGCAACTTCAGCTCGCGCTTCAGGAAGCGAACAACATTTATACCAGGACCTCGAAGGCTCAGTCCGACATGAGCGCAAAATGGTCCCAGACCCTCGACGGCATCGCCCAGAATTTGAAGTAACGAGTTCTCCTTGGCGGCCTGTTTCGTAGCCCGTATGAGCGCAGCGATATGCGGGACAGTGCGGGAAAATCCCCGGATATCGCTCCGCTCATCCGGGCTACGAGCTCCCTCCCCGTCATTCCCCGATGCGCAATTGCGCATCTGAGGGCGCGCCTCTTGGCGCGAGCCCGGAATCCATCAGGCGGCATGCTCTGTGGCCCAATGGATTCCGGGTTCTCGCTTCGCGAGCCCCGGAATGACAGCTTGATGTGGGTACCGCTCTCTCCCCGTCATTGCGAGCGCAGCGAAGCAATCCATATTGCGCCAGGCCGAGGCGTGGATTGCTTCGCTCCGCTCGCAATGACGGTGGGTGCGACATAGTAGCCCGACGGGCAAATCACTTCCGATTTACAGAAGTTATGTCAAGTCCTAAATTTCCGACAATCAAAAAAATTTCTCTTTCCTCCCACCCCAAATCACCTGCACATCAATAGCCATCCCGTCCCACTCAGAGGGGCGTCGGCCGTCGTCACGACGAGGGGCGGGTCGCGGTGGACGCTGACGTTGCGATTGACGGTCGCGGCTGATGCGTACGGCGAAAGCGTGTGGTCCTGGCGCCCGTAACGGCGTCAAGTCTTGCGGAGCGATCTGCGAGGCGACGGTGGCAATAGAGGCCGTCTCACCGGGGAAAGCGCGTTATAAGCCGTAAAGCCATTGCGCAGGGAATGTCGGATGTTCTCCGCTGCCCTGTATGCTCGTGTGCAGCTTTCTTAGCACAATCGCACATGAGACCGCGGGTGCAGCGCGCATCCGGCATTTCCTGCGCCCTCTGAATTCTGGGGGCGGAAGAAATTTCTTGCAAACCTCGGGCGCATCGCGCCGCGGGAACGCGAAACTATATCCGCGTCGTCCCGGCGAAGGCCGGGACCCATAACCACAGGAAGAAGTTTTGCGAATGGTCTCTCCTACTGAGCTTCACCGAGAGATCACGCGGTATGGGTCCCGGCCTTCGCCGGGACGACAGCAACAAATACTTGTGTCGTCGCTGTTCGAAATCTGAGTCAGAAACATGCGCAAGAGATGCAAACCACATCTTCATCTGCATCTCTCAACCAACAAAACCGTTCCGCACAAACCCACCACAACCGCCCCCGTCCGTGATCCAACTCACACATGATGCCGATTGCTCCGTGAACCCATGGAACTTTTCCCGCCACCAACCTCTCGCAAACAGGACGCCAGCACTTCAGCGAGCGGCCGTTGTGAAAACGCCCACGCGACGATCGCGCCGGGCCAACAGAGGAAGTGTCATGAAGAAGTTCGTACTCATCGCGGCCGCTGCCGCCGCGCTCGCCGTGTCCGCAACCTCCCCGGCCAGTGCCCTCACCATCACCAAGCCCGGCGTTGTCGGCGGTGGCCACCACCATCACCACCACGGCCACGGCTGGTGGGGCGGCGGATTGTCGATCGGCCTGATCGGCGACACCGGCTACGCCAGCGATTGCTACTACGCGCGCCGCACCGCGTTCGTCCCCGGCATCGGCTACGTCGCCAAACGCCAGCTGGTCTGCTACTAACGTTGGTTCAGGTGGGGAGCTGGAGCTTCCAGCTTCCCACGCTGATCAGAGCACTTCGAGCACCAGCTCCATCGTCATCAACACCGGATTGTCGCCGCGCATCAGCCGGCCTTCGGCGATGCCGCCGAGATAATCCACCAGCGCGATATCGAGCGCGGCCTCCAGCGTACCGTCGGCGGTTGACGTGATGGTGCCGGAACGGATCGCTAGCTCGGTCGCGAACGGCACGACGCATCGGCCATCGGTGAACTGCGCGCCGATCGTGCTGCCGACCCCGCCATGAATCCGGGCGTGAAAGATCCCGTGCTGCCGGCAGAATGCTTCCAGCGCACATGCGAAATCCTGGTTCGGCCGCAAGCGCAGCGCAAAGGCCCGGCTCGTGGCGTTGGCATCGGTCGCCTCGCGCGGCACCGGCCCGAACAATTTGAAATTGGTCTCGCTATCCACCTCGGCGGTAAAGACAGCGCCATCGATCCCGAACGCTTCCACCGCGAACGGCTCGGCGACGATACTCTCCTCGGGCAGGATATGACCGCCATGCAGGTCGCCATCGGTCTCGGTCCACAGGCCGTGGCAGTGGAAAAACGGCGCGCCGTCGCGCTCGCCGAGCGTCATCGCCGCGAACTTGAGCTGCGTGACGCCTTCGGGCCGGAAGGTGTCGCTGTAGAACGCGGCATTGGCGCCGGTCTTCGACAGCGCGGGCATCACATAGGCAAACGGCCCGAGCGCCCCGCCCCGCATGCTCAGCACGCCACCGGCAAATCCGGCCTCGGCAAAGCCGCGGCGCGCGGCTTCCAGCAGCGGCAGGCCGGCTTGAACCGTGAACGAGAAAGCGCGGCCGCGCGCCTCGGCCCACTGGATGCGTTCAGGGTTCGGAGGACCGGGCTGGACGATGCTTCGCATCGCCTCGGGCGCCGGCCGATTTGCCTTCGCCGCTGTCATCGTGGCGCGTCTTGATTGGTGAGGTCGAGCAGCCCGCGCGCCTCGAGTTCGTCGCGCACCAGCCGCTTCGGAATCTTGCCGTAGCCGGACTTCGGCAGCGCCTCCCAGAAGAAAAAGCGCTTCGGCATTTTGTAGCGCGGCACCTTGGGCGACAGGAACGCAGCGAGCTCGGCCTCGCTCACCGCAGCCGCCCCCTCGCGCGGGACGCAGACGGCAACGCCCACCTCGCCCCAGAACGGGTCGGGCACCCCAAGCACGGCGACCTCGCCGATCCCGGGATGGGTCAAAATCTTCTCCTCGACTTCGCGCGGATAGATGTTGGACCCGCCCGAGATGTACATGTCGGAGGCGCGGCCGGTGATGTAGACAAACCCTTCCTCGTCCATATGGCCAAGATCGCCGGTGCGGAACCAGCCGTCGCGAAACGCCTTCGCGTTGGCATCGGGGTTGTCGTAATAGCCGGCGAACACGGCGGGGCCGATCACGCAGATCTCACCGGTCTCGAACGGTTTGAGTTCTCGCCCGTCGTCGCCCTGGATCGAGACCTGCATGCCGGTGCGCTCGAAGCCGCAGGTGCCGATCCGCGCATGTGGTGAGTCCTCGGGGTCGTGCAGATTGGCCGGCATAACCGTGATGTTGCCGGTGACTTCGCCGAGCCCGAAATACTGCACCAAGACCTTGCCGAGCTTGTTCAGCGCGGCCTTCTGGTCCTCGCGGTACATCGGCGCGCCGGCATAGATGATGAATCGGAGCGAGGAATGATCATAGCGGTCGACCGCGGGATGCTCGACCATCATTTTCAAGATGGTCGGCACCGTAAAAATGTTGCTGACGCGATGCGCCTCGATCAGCCGAAACGCCTCGTTGATGTCGAATTTTTCCGACGGCAGCAGGATGGTCGGCACCCCGCGTGCGGCCTGTACCAATTGGTGCACGCCGGCGCCATGCGACAGCGGCGCCACCACCAGCGAGGCGTCCTGTTCGGTGGTGCCGGGCATCAGGTCGGCGAGATGGTTGGTGACGACGAAGGCCATCTGGCCATGGGTCAGCACCGCGGCCTTGGACCGACCCGTCGTGCCCGAGGTGAAGAAGAACCAGCAGGAGTCGTTATAGTCGACCGCGGTATTGGCGACCTCGGCGTCGCCATGCGCCGCGATCGCGGCGCTGACGGATTGCTCGCCAAAGGCGCCCTCGCCGATCCGCCAGATGAATTCCAGCGCGGGGTTGGCGACCGCGGCGGCATGCTCCGGGAAATCGCCGTGGCACAAAAACCCCTTGGCGCCGGAGGCGGTGGCGAGATAGGCCACTTCGTCCGGCATCAGGCGGAAATTGGTCGGCACCCAGACCACGCCGAGCCGGAACGCCGCAAACATCGACCAGAACATCTCGTCGCAATTTTTGGAATGCACCAGCAGCCGGTCGCCCTTCACGAGGCCACGCGCCGCCAGCGCTGCTGCCAGCGCCGAGACGCCGCGGTCGATCTCGCGCCAGGTCCAGGTCCGGTCGCCGTAGATAAAGCCGGCGCGATCGCCATGGCGGCGGGCGTTCTGGGTCACCAGATGCGCCAGGTTCATCACCCGGTTCGACATCCGCACGAGGCCGCCGCGCGGCGCGGCTGTGGTTGCGATTCCCGTCATGTCGGCACCGCCGCACTGCACAAGCCAAGCAAAGTCATCATCGTTACGCTTCTCAACACTGATTTGAACGCCCGGCCGGACGTTAGCAGAAAGCCCGGCCTCTGCCAGCGCGTCCGGCCGTCCCGGTGCTGGTTCAGGCTGCGTGCTTATAGACGCGGCTCAAGGGCTGGCTCATGGTGCCCTCAGCCAAAAACGCCGCTGGGAGATCATGATGGCCAATGAAAAAGGCCCGAACATCAAAAAGAAGCAGAAATGCAAGAATTGCGAGGGCAAAGGCCTGGTGAAGAAGGGCGACAACGTCGTGAAATGCCAGCGCTGCAAGGGGACCGGCGTGCGCTGACCACCCGATTTCCCACGCCGAAACAGGACCACCCGGCGGGTCCGGGCGATCCTGTCGTCATCGTTACCGAGCTGCCACGCAGGCCTGCCGATGAGGACGCCGGCAGGCCCGATCGCAAGCAACCTACTGCGGATGGTTGGCAAGTTCCTGATCGGTCAGGCGCCAATCCTGCCACAGCTGAAGCGCGCCGAGCAGAGCCACGACTGCGCCGAGTATCGCGTGCCAAGCCGGGAGAAACGCGTCGCCGGAATAGCCGAAAATCCACGGTGAAGCGATCAGCCAGAGCCCGAGGACGATCTCGGCCACCTCCTCCCAGCGCTGCAAAGCGACATATTCCAGCTGGGCGAGGCCGAATACCAGCATGCCAACCACGAACGTGTTGAGGATCATGGTGCTGCGATCGGCGGTCATGACCTCGTTGGCCGGCTGCAGTGGAAACCAGGGTGACACCACGATCAGCACGCCAAGCAGCATGCCGAACCAGTCTTCCCACGATCGATGCTTACTGAAGAAACGAAAGTCCGACATGTAAACCTCCCATTGAAAAGAGGCATACGTCAGCGGCCGGCCACACCTGACATTTCCGATCTCGAACCACATCCGGCCGCATCGGGGCGTATGTCTTGCAAAGGACGTAGGTACACCCTAACCGGTTGCAAGACCACGAACCATCTATTGGACTGCGCCAAGTTGCTGCAGGCCATCGCGGGCGGTGCGCAGGCTGGGATCGATCTCCAGGGCTTTGCGGAAATCCACGACCGCGCCGGCCTTGTCGCCCAGCCGCATCTTGGCCTGGCCGCGGTTGTTCCAGGAATAGGCGTCGGCCGGATCGTATTGCAACGCCTTGTCGTAATCGGCAATGCCGCGCTTGGTATCGCCCTGGTACAGCCGGATCATGCCGCGGTTGCGCCAGCCCCGCGCATCGGTCGGTGCGATTTTCGCCGCCGCGCCGTAATCGGCGGCGGCACGCTCCAGTTGCTCGGTATCGCGGTAGACATTGCCGCGGTTGATATAGGCCAGCACGTCCGGCTTCAGCTTGATCTGCATGCTGTAGTCGGCGATCGCACGGGCCGTGTCGCGCTTGCGATGATGGAGATAGCCGCGATTGCCGTAGGCGATGGCGAGCGACGGGTTGTGTTTGATGGCGGCGTCGAAGTCGGTCAGCGCGCGATCGAGGTCGCCTTTGCCGAACCAGGCGTCGCCGCGGTTGTTGTAGGCCAAGGCGAAGGTCGGATCGATGCGCAGCGCCGCGTCATAGTCGGCCATGGCGTGATCGAGATCGCGCTTGAAGGCATAGACCCGTCCGCGATTGGAATAGGCGCAGGCATAGTCCGGATCGAGCTTGATCGCCTCATTGAGATCGGCCATGGCGGCGTCGAGCTCACGCTTCTCGGTAAGGCCGTGGCCGCGGTTGCAATAGGCGCCGGCGAGCCTATTGCCGGTCTCGGTCTTGCCATCGATCACGACGCTGCAGGCCGTCACCCTCTCATTCGGCGCGGTCGTCGTGCCGGTGCAGGCCTGCCAGTTCCGGTCGCTTTCGGCGGATGCGGCAGGCGGTTGCGCGAACGTCAGGGATGCGCCGAGCAGCGAAACGGTCAGGCAGGTCAAAATTCGCATGTTGTCACCCCGGCAAGCGATTTTCCCGTTGGTCGCTCGTTTGCATCACGGGGTTCACATGCCTAGATGAATGAGGTGAACCGCATGGGAACCCCTCGATGGCCATCCGCGACAACAAAGCCCAAAACCGCTTCGAACTCGACGTCGAGGGGGCGGTAGCGTTTGCGAATTATCGGCTGACCCCGTCGGCTGTTATCATCACCCATACCGAGACGCCGAGGGCGCTGCGCGGCCGCGGCATTGCCTCCGAACTGGTCAAGGGTGCGCTGGAATTGATCCGCGCCGACGGCCACAAGGTGATCGCCGGCTGCGGTTTTGTTGTCGACTATCTGCACAAGAATCCGCAGTTCGCCGATTTGACGGGATAATCCCTTGTCGTCCCGGCGAAGGCCGGGACCCAACCACCGGCCGTCCTTATCGCGAAAGGTGTCAACCACAACCTATCAAAATCGAGAAGCTGCGGCGTATCGGTCCCGGCCTTCGCCGGGACGACAACATCTAAACAATCTTGATCGACATATCCGGCAGCCCTTCCAGCTTGCACAGCAGCACATCACCCTTCACGACCGGACCGACATTTTCCGGCGTGCCGGAATAGATGATGTCGCCAGCCTTCAGCTCGAAGGCATCCGACAATTTGGCGATCTGCTCGGCGACACTCCAGATCATGTTCTGCAGGTTGGAGTTCTGCTTGACGGTGCCGTTCAGCGCCAGCGAGATCGCGCCCTTGGTGAAATGGCCAGTCTTGGCGGCGGGGTGGATCGGGCCGAGCACCGCAGAACGGTCAAAGCTCTTGCCGATCTCCCAGGGCTTCTTCTCGTCGCCCAACGCGCGCTGCAGATCGCGCCGCGTCATGTCGAGGCCGAGCGCATAGCCATAGACGTGATCGAGCGCCTTCTCCGCCGGGATGTTGGTGCCGCCCGACTTGAGCGCTGCCACCAGTTCGACCTCGTAGTGATAGTTCTTGGTCAGTGAGGGATAGGGATGATCGGCGACACTGCCGATCGCGACGTTCTGGATTGCATCCGTCGGCTTCTGGAAAAAGAACGGCGGTTCGCGGGTCGGGTCGGACCCCATTTCGCGCGCATGCGCGGCGTAGTTGCGCCCGATGCAGTAGATGCGGCGGACCTGGTACACGTCGGTCTCGCCGACGATCGGAATGGTCGTCGCAGGTACCGGAAACATCGACTTCGGGCCGGCCTGCGCAGCCGCCGGAGCGCTTGCCGCTGCCCCCGCCAGCGCCAACGCTCCCGTGGTTAAAATTGTCCTGCGGTCAAGGCTGTTCATGATGGTCTCCCTTGGTACACGTTTCTCGTTCAGGCCGTCTCTACAGCCTTTTCGGACAAATTGCATGGCACCTGCGCTTTGCTGCATTGCAGTGAACCGCGTCGCCGCAGCTTGCGACCAACGGCCATCAGCACCGCAAAGGTGCCTCAAATACCGAACAGGAACAGACCATGTTGATCTCTCTCATTGCCGCCATCCGGCGGTACGCCCAGTATCGCTCCGATATCGCAAGCATCAGCAAGCTGGATGAACGTATGCTCCGCGACATCGGCATCAGCCGCGCCGACCTTGCTAACTCCGCCCCGCGCTACACCGGGCGCCGGCCGTATCCCTGAACGATCGTTCTCGTGCGCATCCCAAAACAAACAAGGCCCGCGTCACCGCGGGCCTTGTGCCTGTTGATCAGAACGAAAGCGTCAGTGAATTTCCGGCGGCAGCTTGCCGCCATTTGCGGCTAACTTGGTCATCACCTGCTTGTGCAGCCAGATGTTCATGCTCGCCGAATCATTGCTGTCGCCGGTATAGCCGAGTTCCTTGGCGAGTTCCTTGCGCGCCGTGAAGCTCGAATCGATGTCGAGCGCCTTCATCAGATCGACGATCGAGGTGCGCCACGCCAGCTTCTCGCCCTTGTCAGCCACGGCCTTGTCCAGGATCGGAGCAACATCGATCGTTGCCGCCGGTGCTGCGGATCCGCCGGCGGCAGCTCCGCCTGCAGCCGCTCCGCCGGAAGCTGGCGCCGCGTCTGCCTTCGTACCGAAAATCGCGCCCATGATTTTTCCGAAAATGCTCATCGTTGGCTCCCAGTGGAATTGAATAGGTATGTCGCTAGCGGCACTGTTTGACCGGCAGCACCAGGCCGGGCTCGCCTTGTAGTTTAGCCAGCGAATTGTGGCTTGCCAATGAAACATTCACCGAAGCGTGAGTGCTATTGTCCCGGTTTGGGGGTACGCTGCTGGCTCAGTTCGCGGCATGGCCAGTTATTCTTCCCTGTCTTCGCGTCTGGCCTGATCGTGATCATGTTTGGAAACGGCACGTTTGCGCCCTCCAGCGAGCGCAAAATGCGGCCGCCAAAGGGAGACGGCCATGGCGACTCCAATTCAAGGCACCTCATATCAAGGCACCTCATATCAAGGCAATGTCACATCTCTGACGCAGAGCGGAGAGGAGACCGCGAACGCGCCAGTGATCCGAACCATCGGCCTTTCCGATTTGCACCAGGCTTTGCAGCTCGGCTGGGAGGATTTCAAGGCCGTTCCAAGTCACGCCATTATCCTGTGCGTGATCTATCCCGTGCTCGGATTGGTGCTGGCGCGCACGGTGCTCGGTTACTCGGTGTTGCCGCTGTTGTTTCCGCTGGCCGCAGGCTTCGCCCTGCTCGGCCCCTTCGCTGCACTAGGCCTGTATGAGATGAGCCGCCGTCGTGAGACTGGCGCACAGGCGTCCGCGTGGGATGCGATCGAGGTGCTGCGCTCGCCCTCGTTCGGCGCCATGCTCGGGCTCGGCGTCCTCCTGCTGGCGTTGTTTGTGACCTGGGTTGCCACCGCGCAGGCGATCTACATCGCGGCGTTCGGCTATGAAGGCGCGACCGGCATGGGAGATTTCGCGACGCGGGTGCTGACGACGCCGCAAGGCTGGTGGCTGATCATGGTCGGCTGTGGCGTCGGCTTCCTGTTCGCCCTCGTTGCGCTCTGCATCAGCGTCGTATCGTTCCCGTTGATGCTCGATCGTCACGCCGGCGCCGGCGACGCGATGGTGACGTCCCTGCGCGCGGTCGCACGAAATCCCGTGCCGATGGCGGTCTGGGGTTTGATCGTGGCGGTGCTGCTGGTTGCAGGAACGCTGCCGTTCTTCCTTGGCCTTGCCGTCGTCATTCCACTGCTTGGCCACGCCACCTGGCATCTCTACCGGGAAACCATTGAACCGGAACTCAATCCTCAGCCGCTTCCGCCCCGCGCGCCGCGCGAGCGCAAGCCCGCGGCGGACTTCCCGGCCAATCTGTTTCCCTGGCGGCGCAAGGAAGGCGCATAGGCCTTGCAGCGGGTAGCGAGATCTCAAACCGCCGGTCGGTTGTCGACCGGCGGTTTGGCGTCCATTCATGCAAGCATCGCGCAAGACCAACCTAGGCCGCCCCACGGCCTCGGCCTTCGGGTTCAGAATTGCCTATGAATTGAGCGGCTGTGCCGATGACACGTTTGTGTCAGCGCCGGCGAAATCGCGGCCTTGTTTTGGCCGCTGTTGCTCCGAACATTCGGTGTGGTTTCGAGACTAATGTCGATCATGAATCGACTTTGGAGCGAACGACACTATGACCTCTCGCGTTTCTGTTCGGACTTTGGCGCTGGCTGCACTCCTCCTGACTTCGGCAAGCCCATCGATTGCAGCACCCTGTGGCACCGGCACGTTTGAGGGCTGGCTCGAAGACTTCAAGAAGGAAGCCGCGGCGAAAGGAATTTCGCAGTCGGCCATTCAAGCCGGACTGACCGGCGTGGCGCTCGACAAGGCCGTCATTACGCGTGACCATTCGCAGAAGGTATTCAGCCAGAGTTTTGAGGAATTCTCCGGCCGCATGGTCCCGCCCCGGCTCGCGCGCGGTGCCAACATGCTCAAGCAATATGGGTCGGTGCTCGGGCGCATCGAACAGGCCTATGGCGTGCCCGGCGAAGTGCTGGTGGCAATCTGGGGTCTGGAAACCGATTACGGCGTCAACATCGGAAAATTCCCGACGCTGCGCTCGCTGGCGACGCTGGCCTATGACTGCCGTCGCACCGATTTGTTCAAGGCCGAGTTGATGGACGCGCTTCGCATCGTCGAGCGCGGCGATATCGCACCACAGGATATGCGCGGCGCCTGGGCCGGTGAGATCGGGCAGACCCAGTTCATGCCGTCGTCCTACATCAAATATGCGGTCGATTTCGACGGCAATGGCCGCCGCGACTTGCTGCGCAGTGCGCCTGATGTGCTGGCCTCGACCGCGAACTACCTTGCAAGCTATGGCTGGCAGCGCGGCAAGGATTGGGAGCCCGGCAGCGCGAATTTCGCCGTGATCCAGCAGTGGAATAAGAGCGAGGTCTATTCCAAGACCATCGGCTATTTCGCGACGCAGCTTGCACGTGCGCCCTGAAGGGGTCGGGAAATCGGAGGGCCAGGCACCAAGGCAACAGGCCCTCCGCCGGATACGTCTACTTCGCCGTACCTATGTGGATCGCCTTGCTCAGATGCGCGCCGCAGACGCCCATCTTGCCGCTCAGCATAGCGTCCTGAGCCAGGGCGATTTCCTTCTGCGCGACAATCTTGCCCTCGCCGTCCGCCATCGCTTCGATGGCGGTCTCGGTCTTTTCGAGGTTGGGACCGCTGCAGCCGGCGTTCACCTTGGCGGCGTTTGCGGGAGCGATGGCGTAGGCAATGGCAGCCATTGCGGCTGCTGCGATTAATTTATTGAGCATGTTGTTTTCCGTTTTCTGTTTTTGACAGCACCAGCGTCATTGCCGGAATCTGCGCGACGATTGTTCGCTGGTCGCAGAGAATTGAGGAATAAACTTCGCGCGAGGTGCTGAGCGCAGCATGCAAGGCGCTTATGCGAAACGACGCGTTTTCATTACGGCTGCGTAATTCATTACAGCCGCGTAACGACGCGGCGCAGCATGCGCGTTGATCGATTCAGTGCAGCAGTGAGCGTTCGTTCTCGCCACGGTGCGTGCAACGCCGGTGACGATGACCAACGCATCTTGGCTTGGTGTCGCATTCACATCGCGATCGGTTGTTCGCACCGTCTTTGTCCAGCGCCAGGAGAACTGTCGTCACCCGCGATCTGCGCAAGTTCGCCAGCCGAAGCACCGGCAACCCTGCCTTGGGCCATCCCGTACGCGTGGTGCGGTTCGCAGGCAATATAGTGACTTATAATTCATTTCTATGCTGCGGAGTGCATGCGAATCACGCATGCAGAAATTCGTTTCGCAGAGAGACGGGTTCGACGAGTTTCAAGTCCGTTTGCGGCGATTTCAGACCACGGAACCAAGCAGTGATGGTTGTGTCGTGATTGCGTCAACGCCGCGATTTTACAGGATAATTCGCATCAATTGACTGGCCAGACGCCCCTTCAGCACTTGATAAGGCAGCCCTGCCGAAGGTTAATCGGACCTTATCTTAGCCATGCGCTTTTGGAGTAGCTGCACCGCAACATCGGAACTTCTGCACTGCAAAATACCAGCTATATTCATTTCAACGATAAGGCTTCCCTCCAAGAGCTGAATCGTAATTTCAAGGAGACTACCATGTTACTCTCGCTCATCCGCATGATCCAGGCTTTCCGGGACTATCAGCGCAATGTCAGCGAACTGTCCCAGCTTAGCGATCGCGAACTGGCCGATATTGGCCTTGATCGTTCGGACATTCCGCGCGTTGCAGCCGGGACCTACAACGGCTGATCCTTTGTCAGCCGCCTGACGAACGGATAACGCCCGCCTCGCTGCGGGCGTTGTCGTATCTGAGTCTGGATTCCTGTTTTGAAAACGCCATTGCCGCAGGTGCACTTGGCGAGAAAACGCGCTAACCCTGCGCGCATGACCGCAGCCAAGAATCCAACTAACACCGTCCATGTGATCGGCGGTGGCCTCGCCGGCTCGGAAGCCGCATGGCAGATCGCCAATGCTGGCATCCCCGTGGTCCTGCACGAGATGCGCCCGGTGCGAATGACCGAGGCCCACCAGACCGAAGGGCTTGCCGAGCTCGTCTGCTCCAATTCATTCCGCTCCGACGATGCCGCCAACAATGCGGTGGGCCTGCTGCACGCCGAAATGCGGCGGCTGGGCTCGCTGATCATGCGTTCGGCGGACGCCAACCAGGTGCCCGCCGGCGGCGCGCTGGCGGTTGATCGCGACGGATTTTCGGCCGCGGTCACCCGTGCCCTGCACGATCATCCCCTGATCGAGATCGACCGCACGGAAATCGCCGGCCTGCCGCCCGCCGACTGGGGCAATGTGATCGTCGCGACCGGCCCCCTCACCTCGGCGCCGCTGGCGGACGCGATACGCGAGCTCACCGACGAGAACGCGCTGGCGTTTTTCGACGCCATCGCGCCGATCGTGCACAAGGAATCCATCGACATGTCGGTGGCCTGGTTCCAGTCGCGCTACGACAAGGTCGGGCCCGGCGGCACCGGCGCCGATTACATCAACTGCCCGATGACCAAGGAGCAGTACGACGCGTTCGTCGCTGATCTGTTGGCCGGCGAGAAGGTCGACTTCAAGGACTGGGAGACCAACACCCCCTATTTCGACGGCTGCCTGCCGGTCGAAGTAATGGCTGAACGCGGCCACGAGACGCTGCGCCACGGGCCGATGAAGCCGGTCGGCCTCACCAATCCGCATAACCCAACGGTGAAGGCCTACGCCATCGTGCAGCTGCGCCAGGACAACAAGCTCGGCACGCTCTACAACATCGTCGGCTTCCAGACCAAGCTGAAGCACGGCGCGCAGCAGCGCGTTTTCCGCACAATTCCCGGGCTCGAGGGGGCCGAGTTCGCCCGCCTCGGCGGCCTGCATCGCAACACCTTCCTGAACTCGCCAAAACTTCTGGACGGCCAGTTGCGGCTGCGCGCGCAGCCGCGGCTGCGATTCGCCGGCCAGATGACCGGCTGCGAAGGCTATGTGGAATCCGCCAGCATCGGCTTGATCGCCGGGCTCTATGCCGCGGCCGATGCGCGCGCGCAGTCGCTGGCGCCCCCGCCGGCAACGACAGCGCTGGGATCCTTGCTCGGCCACATCACCGGCGGTCACATCGAGACGGTCGACGCAGGTCCGCGCTCGTTCCAGCCGATGAACATCAATTTCGGCCTATTCCCGCCGCTTGCCAGTCCGCCGACCAAGAAGCCGGACGGCACACGGCTGCGCGGCAACGAGAAGACGGTCGCCAAGAAGCAGGCGATGAGCGCGCGGGCGCTGGCCGATCTCGACCGCTGGATCGCCGATCACCTGCGCGTCGCGGCGGCGGCGTAAGATCATGGCTTTGCCAAAGGATGACGCCGCGATTCTGTCGGCGCGATGGACCGAAGGCGTGCTGCTAAAGCGCGACGTGTTCTCGACCGTCGAGCGCGGGCGCTTCAAAAGCGACGCCGGCGAGGTTGATGCGGTGTTGCGCCGGCTCGATCAGGTGCCGGCATGGTCTTATCTCCTCGCCCGCCATTTGTTCGCCCGCGAGCGCCGCGCACTGGCGCTGGCGCGGGACCTTCATGTCGGTCCAAAACTGCTGTGGGCCGGCCGGCAGGCGCTGGTGCGCGGCTTCATCGATGGCGTCGCGCTGCAAATGGCAAAGCCCCATGGCGATGTCGGCTATTTCCGCTCGGCCAAGCTAGCGCTCCGAAAGCTGCATCGCGCCGGCATCTGCCACAACGATCTCGCCAAGGAGCAGAACTGGCTGCGCGGCAGCGACGGGCAGGCCTATCTCACCGACTTCCAGCTCGCCGCCTGCTTCAAGAGCCGCAGCCGGCTGTTTCGCATCGCGGCCTACGAGGATCTGCGGCACCTCTTGAAACACAAGCGCAGCTACGCGCCGGCAGCGCTGACTCCGATGGAGCGCAAGATCCTGGCACGCAAATCCGTCGTCGCCAGCGTCTGGCTGATGACCGGCAAGAAGGTCTATCAGGCTATCACCCGCGGCCTGTTCAATTTCACCGATCGGGAGGGCGGCGGCCGTCGCCTGGTCAATGACGCGCCCGTGCTGATCGAGATGATCCGGAAGAACCCCGACGTGCGCGACACGGCTATCGTCGCCTTTGCTGACCGCCGCACCGGCGTCGGGCTCTATGCGTTCGTCGAGGCCGATCAGGTCTCGCTCGAAAAGCAGTTGCGCAGCGAGCTTTCGTCCGCCAAGGGCGTCAAAGCACCGGAGCATATCCAGGTCGTTCACGCGTTGCCGCGCGATGCCGCCGGCAAGCCGCGCACCGAAATCCTGCAGCTCGTCGCGATGAACCAGCTCGACCTGATCGAGCCGATGATGAAGAACGACGCCGACCGGGCTTTCCTGAAGGACATCCTGGAGAGCCGCAAGAATTTGCGGGACCGGTTCAATTTTGAAGCGGCCGATATGGACTCGCCATCGGGCGCATCTACGCGAGCAAACTCCTAACCGCCGAACTCCGGCGTCCGCGACGCGCGCCACAGCGTCCAGAGCGTCCGCAATCGCGAAGTGGTCTTAGGCACGAACGGATCGGAATCGGCCCGCGACATCCGCTTCAGGTCGCGGCGGACCAGCGCCAACGGCAGGAATACCGGCCTCACCTCCGGCGGCACGCCGGCGAGCAGTTCGAAGGCGGTTTCCAGATGCTCCCGCGCCTCGCCGATCAGCTGGTCGATCGCCGCACGCGCCTGCGGCGTCTGCTTGCCAGTAAACACCTCTTCCACGCCGCTGCCGTGTTGCTGCAGCAATTGCAGCGGCAGGAACAGCTGGCGCCGCGCCGCATCCCACGGCAACCTCTCGATCACCTGCACCAGGCCCTGGGCGAAACCGGCGTGGCGCGCGAGGTGATCGACCGCTTCCGAAGGCCGCGCCGCGATACGCCCGGCCAGCGAAAACAGCGCCGACGAGGTGTCGTTGATGTAGCCTTCGAGTGCCGCCATCGACGGCATCGGGTCGTTGTAGAGATCGAACTGGTGTTCGTCGATCAGGCGGGACAGCGGGTCGACCGGCAGGCGGTAGTCGCGGATCACCTGCAGCAGTTCGGCCGCGACCGGGTTGCCTTCGATGCCGCCATGGCCCGCGCCGGCCAGCATGTCGGTCCACCATTGCAGGCGCATCTCGCCGGGCAGCGGCTGGCTGACCTGCTCGCGCACCCGTGAAATCTCGACGTTGAAGGCGTAGATCGCGAGCAGCGCGCGGCGCTGGGCCGCCGGCATGAACAGCGTCGATGCGTAGCGGACGAAATCATGGGTGCGCACCAGATCGGCGCAGAAGCCGGCGGAATCCTTTGTGGCCTCGCTTGCGCTCATGGCACCGCGATCAGCGCCGCGGCGACGCGCCGGCGCTCACCCATCATGATGTTGTAGGTGCGAATCGCCGGTCCGGTCTGCATCGGGTCCAGCACCACCCTCACCGCGCGCAGCGCCTCGCGCAAATGTTTGGGCGGAATCCAGACGTCGGTGCCGGTGCCGACAACCAGGGTATCGATCGCATTGGCTGACTTGAAGACGCGCGCCAGCGAGTATTCGTCGATTTCATCAGGCTTCGTGACGTCCCACGCCCAGATCCCGTCCGGCAGGCACAACAGCGAGCCACGATGCGACATGTCGGCGAACGCAAAACCGCCCTTGCCGTAGGCCTCGATCGGCGCCGACCTCGGAAAATGCGGAGCGTCCGAGGAGCCAGTGTTTTGAGTGGGCATGATCTTGTCCGAAAACCGGCTTCCACTTTTCGGGATCATGCCCGCTTACTTCTTTTTGGGCCTATCCGGCGCGTCGCGGTGCTCGCCGACGCCGAGATAGATCAGGATCGGCGCCGCGATGAAGATCGAGGTGTAAGTGCCGACCAGCACGACGCCGAACATCATGACCGCCGTGAAGCTGTGGATCGCGTGCCCACCGAACAGCAGCAGCGCCAGCAACGCCAGCGTCACCGTGACGTGGGTGATGATCGAGCGAGACAGCGTCGAATTGATGGATTCGTTGAGCAGTTGCGGCATCGGCATTTTCTTGTAACGCCGCAGCATTTCCCGGATCCGGTCATAGATCACGACCGTGTCGTTCAGGGAGTAGCCGAGAATCGTCAGGAGCGCCGCGATACTGGTGAGGTCGAAATCGACTTGTGAGATCGACATGAAGCCGATCGTCAGCACGATGTCGTGGACGTTGGCGATCATGGCGCCGAGCGCGAACTGCCATTCGAACCGGAACCAGAGATAAATCAGGATCGCGACGATCGCCAGCATCAGGCCGAGCATGCCGTAAGCCAGCAATTCGCCGGACACGCGGGGTCCGACAACTTCGACGCGGCGATACTCGACACTGTCGCCGAGGGCGGTGCGGATTTTCGTCACCGCCGCCTGCTGTGCCTGGTCGCCGCCGGGCTGCTCGGCAACCCGGATCAGGACGTCGGCCGGACCACCAAACTGCTGCAGCTGGACCTCACCGAGGCCGAGACCACCCAGCGTCGCGCGCATCCCGGCGATGTCGGCCGGGCCCGATTTGGACTGCACCTCCAGCAGCGTACCGCCCCTGAAGTCGATGCCGAAATTCAGGCCGTGGGTAAAGAACAGCACGATCGCGACGATCGACAGCGCAGCCGAGATCGGAAACGAGATGCGGCGAAAGCGCGTGAAATCGAAATGCGTGTCGTCCGGGACGATGCGCAGCGGCGGCAGCAGATCGAATATGGCGACCACGGTCAGCACGGCAATCAGAATGCCCAGCCCGATAAGGACGTATTGTGTCAAAGCTGGCTCCGCATTGTCAGCGCGAACGTGATCCAGCGTAGCTGGATCATGTTCGTTGCTCTATTTCTGTTTAGAAGCATGATCTGTTCCGAAAACCGGTGTCCACTTTTCGGGATCATGCTTCAGATTGGCACGGTCTTCGGCCGCTTCCATCGAACCCAGCCGGCGACGATCAGGCTGGTCAGGGTAAATGCGGTGAACACGGTGGTGATGATGCCGATGCCGAGCGTCACGGCAAAACCGCGAACCGGCCCGGTGCCGATGTAGAACAGCACGGTGGCGGCGATGAAGGTCGTGATGTTGGAGTCCAGGATCGTCGACAGCGCGCGGCGGAAGCCGGCATCGATCGCCGAGATCGCGGTGCGCCCTGCGCGCAATTCCTCGCGGATGCGCTCATAGATCAACACGTTGGAGTCGACGGCGATACCGACGGTCAGCACGATACCGGCAATGCCCGGCAAGGTCAGCGTGGCGTTCAGCAGCGACAGGATGCCGAAGATCATGGCGACGTTGATGGCCACCGCGATGTTGGCGAACACGCCGAACAGCCGGTAGGTCACCAGCATGAAAACGATAACCAGGATCGAGCCGACATAGGCCGCAAGCTCGCCCTTCTCGATCGAGTCCTGGCCGAGGCCCGGACCGACGGTACGCTCTTCGACGACCGTCAGCGGCGCCGGCAGCGCGCCGGCCCGCAGCAGGATCGCCAGATCGTTGGCAGCCTGCACCGTAAAGTTGCCGGAGATCTGTCCGGAGCCGCCAGTAATCGGTTCCTGGATGACCGGCGCCGAGATCACCTTGCCGTCCAGCACGATTGCGAACGGTTCCTTGACGTGCTCGGTCGTTGCCACCGCGAACTTCCGCGATCCGGAGCTGTTGAACTTGAATGAAACGATCGGCTGATTGGTACGCTGGTCGAAGCCCGGCTGGGCGTCGATCAGGTCACCGCCCGAGACCAGCACCTGCTTCTTGATCACATAGGGCTGCGGATATTGCGGGTCGGCGCTAGGCAGCAACTCCGAGTCCGGCGGCACGCTCCCCCGTTGCGCCTGGTCCGGCGGCACCGTGAGGTCGACCATCCGGAATTCCATCTTGGCGGTCTCGCCGAGCAGCTTCTTTAGGCGTGTCGGATCTTGCAGACCCGGCACCTGCACCAGGATGCGGTCGGTGCCCTGGCGCTGGATGATCGGCTCGACGGTACCGACCTCGTCGACGCGCTTTTGGACGATCTGGATCGACTGCTCGATGGTCTTGCGCATCCGTTCGATCATCGCGGGCTGCGGGATGGTCATGCGAATCAACCCGCCGCCGGCATCGGCCACTTCGAGGTCACGCCCGCCGCTGGAGCCCAGAAGCCCGCCGATCGGCTGCGCCATGTCCCGCAGCTTGGTCAGCGCCGTCGCCTGATCAGTGTCCTTGCTGATGCGCACTTCGACGGCATCATTGCGTACCGCAAGGCCGGTATAGACGATCTTGGCATCGCGAAGCACGCGCCGTACCTCGTCACGCACCTGCTCGAGCTTTTCCTTCTTGACGTAATTGGAGTCGACTTCCAGCAGCAGAGACGAGCCGCCCTGCAAATCGAGGCCAAGCACGATGTGGCGCTGCGCCCAGGCCGGCCAGGTCTTCACCTGGGCCGCCGGGAAGAAGTTCGGAACGGCGCACAGGCACACCACCAGCGCGGTCAGAATGATCGCCAGCGCCTTCCACCGCGAGAAATACAACATCGAGTCGACCTGTCAGATCAGGAGTATGCCAGAGCGCAAATCAGCTCGCGGACGTCTCGTCCTTGGCGGTTTCGGCCTTTTCCTTGGCCGGCTCGCCCTTGGCACGAACGCCTGAAATCATCTGCCGCATCTGGCGCACGCGGACGCCGTCGGAGATCTCGAACTCGATCTGGTCGTCGTCGACGACCTTGGTCACCTTGCCGACCAGGCCGCCGGAGGTCACGACGGTATCGCCGCGGCGGATGTTCTTCACCAGCTCGGCATGGTCTTTGATCTTCTTCTGCTGCGGGCGCAGAATCAGGAAGTACATGATGACGAAGATCAGTGCGAACGGCAGCAGCGACATCAACATGCTGTTGGCATCGCCACCGGCTGCAGCCTGGGCGTACGCAGGGGTAATCAGCATTCGAACAATCCTCGTGAGATACGGAAACGACCGGCGACGCAAGCGTCTGGCCGGTCCGGGCAAATTCGCGCGGACTATAGCGGCGGCCGTCCCAATTGCAACGCTGCCAGCCCCCTCATTTAGGGCGCTTGCGGGAGCTTCCAAGGCCCGTTATGGCTGCGCCGTCAGGAACAGGGAAAATGTCGAAAAAGCCCAAGAAAACAGCGGCTCGCGCCACCTCCAAAGCAGGCCGGCGGAAGCCCGCAAAAACCGCGACAAAACGTCCGGCAACCCCCTCGAAAGACGTCACCGCCGAGCGCATCGCTGACGCGCTGGAGGCCATCGCGAGCCACCTTTCCGCGGCCTCCCCGGCGGCCTCCGGCCCTGAGTCGTTCGGGGCTGCGGACGCCTTCGTCTGGCACCCGGACGGGCGGCTGGCGCCGGTGCCGCGCGTCAGCCGGGTCGACCTCGGGCTGCTCAAGGGGATCGACCGGATGCGCGACATCCTGATCGAGAATACCGAGCGGTTCGCCGACGGCCTGCCCGCCAACAATGCGCTGCTGTGGGGCGCGCGCGGCATGGGCAAGTCGTCGCTGGTCAAGGCCGCGCATGCCGACATCAACCTCAAGCGCAAGGCGGCCGACAAACTCAAGCTGATCGAGATCCATCGCGAGGATATCGAGAGCCTGCCGGGTCTGATGGACCGGGTGCGCAGCTCTTCGTTCCGTTTCATCGTGTTCTGCGACGACCTCTCCTTCGACGGTAACGACGCCTCCTACAAATCGCTCAAAGCGGTGCTGGAAGGCGGCATCGAGGGACGCCCGGACAACGTCATCCTCTACGCCACCTCGAACCGGCGGCATCTTTTGGCGCGCGAGATGATCGAGAACGAACGTTCGACCGCGATCAATCCCGGCGAAGCGGTCGAGGAAAAGGTTTCGCTGTCGGACCGCTTCGGTCTGTGGCTCGGCTTCCATCGCTGCAGCCAGGACGAATATTTGGCGATGGTCCGCGGCTATTGCGGCCATTACGGCATCAAGCTTGCCGATGAGGAACTGGAGCGCGAAGCGCTGGAATGGTCGACGACGCGCGGCTCGCGCTCGGGACGCGTCGCCTGGCAGTTCACACAGGAGCTGGCGGGACGGCTGGGTGTGCGGCTGACGGGGAAGTAATCGCCGGCCCGCCACGGTTGACTGTCGTCCTCGCGAATGCGGGGGACCCAGTACGCCGCGGCATCTCTATTCAATTGCCGACGTCTCTGGAATACTGGATCGCCCGCTCCAGTGCGCAATTGCGCACAAGGCGGGCGACGACAGCTCGGTTTGTGGAAGCTTGGTGAGGCGTCTAGCGCCTCACGCCCCGTTCAGGAATTGAAGCGGGTCAACCGGTGAAGATCCTTTGCGGATCTCGAAGTGGAGTTGCGGCGACCCCACCTCACCCGACTGGCCCGACTTGGCAATGATCTGGCCGCGCTTGATCGTGTCGCCGCGCTTCACCATCAGCTCACTCGCATGGGCATATGCGGTGACGTAACCGTTGGAGTGCCGAACCAGAATGAGATTGCCGTAACCCTTCAATTCATTGCCCGAGTAGGCGACGACGCCGTCTTCGGCAGCCTTCACCGGGGTGCCTTCCGGCACCGCCAGATTGATGCCGTCATTGGCCTTGCCGTTGGTCTTGGCGCCGTAGGTCGTGATGACCTTGCCGCGTACCGGCCAGCGGAAGGTCGGCAGCGCGCCGGTGGCTTCGCTGGACTTGACCGCCGGCGCTTCGGCCACCGGTTTTTCCTCGACATTGACGGTCGACTGCGCCAGGCGCGCGCTTTGCGGCTGTGCGGCGGGTGTCAACGGCTTGGCGGCAGGCGCTGCGACCGCTGCGACCTGCTGCACCGGTGCAACCGGCTGCGCCGCAGGTGCGGCGGCGGTCTTGGCGCCGGGCACGCTCAGCTTCATGCCGAGGCTGAGCTTGGCCGATGTGTCGAGGTTGTTGGCCTTGGCGAGATCCGCCACCGGAAGGTTGTTGCGGCGTGCAATGCTCATCAACGTGTCGCCGCGATTGACGACGTGTACGCTCGACGGCCCTGCCACGGCCGCGACCGGCTTGCTGACCGGCGGCGCTACCGCCGGCGCGGGCGCGGCGGCGACGGCCTGGCGCGGGATGATCAGTTGCTGGCCGGGCGACAGCGCGCGCGGACCCTTGTAACCATTGGCCTGCAGGATCGCGGCCGGCGAAACATTGTAGCGCTTGGCCAGGATATCGAGCGTGTCACTGGTGCCGACGATGATCGTGGTGCCGCCATGCGCGGGCGCAGCGGCAACCGAGCGCGGCGCAACGGTGGCGGTGGTCTCAAGCTTGGGTTGGCCCGGCGGAGTATAGGACGAAAGCCCGCGGCCTCCTCCCGACACGCCGTTGCCTGCGGCCTGATAGGATCGCGGCGCCGTGACCACCGGCGGCGGTGGCGGCAAGGCCGACGACTGGTATTGCGACTGATACTGCGGAGCCTGGGCTTGCGGCCGCGCATATTGCGGCAGTTCGCGACGCTCGACCTGGGGCGCCGGCGCCTGCGGCACCGTACCGGTCGCGTCCGGCTGATAGTTGAACGGGTTTGATAAAGTGTTTTGGGACAAGCGCGTCTGCATATCGGCGCTGCAGCCGGCAAAGCCAACCGACATCAGCGTCAGCACCGCAATCTGCGGCATGCGACGCGAGCGAAGTAACTCGGCGACACGGGACATGGTTACTCACTTGTACGCAACAAAATACTCTTTTGAGTAAACACGTCCCGAGTAAATAACCGCTTAACCCTTCAAATAAGATGTTGGCGGGAACCGCCAATCCCGTGCTTCTACAGTTCGCGGGCAATTCCCGGCAGTGCCGGCACGAAGCGCACGTCGACCAGCGCCTTGCGATCGAAGCCGGCCTCGGTCCTGGTGACGCGCACCAGCGTCTGGACGCCCTGATGCGGCCCCACCGGCGCGAGCAGGATGCCGCCCGGCTCCAGCCGCGCCAGCAGCTGTTCGGGAATTTGCTCCATCGCCGCGGTCACGATGATGCGGTCGAAATCCCCGGCACCTCGCGGGATATCGAAACCGTCGCCAAGCAGGACCTCGATATTGTCGTAGCCCAGCTTTTCCAGCCGGGCGCGCGCGCTGTCGGCCAGCGTCCGGTACCGCTCCATGGTCAGGACATGCTTGCAAAGCCGGGACAGGACCGCGGCCTGGTAACCGGAGCCGGTGCCGATCTCGAGCACCTTGTGCTGCTTCTGCAGCTGCAATTGCTCGGTCATGTAGGCGACCACGAAGGGCTGGCTGATGGTTTGCCCGCAGGCGATGCCGAGCGCGCTGTCACGGTAGGCATGGCCGCGATCGGCAGTGGTCACGAACATCTCGCGCGGGACCTCTTCCATGGTGCGCAGGATGGTCTGGTCGCTGATCCCGCGCCGCCGCAGGGTCAGCTGGAACATCATCTTTTCGGGCGGTTCTTGCGACATTAGCGACTCAAGGGTCACGGCTTGGCCATTCATCTAGTGCTTCGGCAGAGATTGGATGCAATAGCCACCAGAGCTTTAAGGAAGAATTTCCTCAAAAATGGGTTCCGATCGCGGAACCAGGGTCCGGAAGCAGCGTTAGAGCCCGGAAAATCGGGGCTCTTGACGGGTGGGCCGCAGGCCTTGGCCTATCCCATCTTGTCGTTGCGCCGATTGATGTTATTTGCGAACCTTGAGCTCGGGAAGGGCAAGGATTCCATCATGATGGCGACGCGGCCGCAGGGCTGTTCAGTGTTTCTCGTCGAAGACGAGGTCATGATCCGGATGATGGTGGCCGACATGCTCGAAGAGCTCGGCTACAGCGTCGCCGCCGAGGCCGGCGAAATCGGCGAAGCCGTCAAGCTCGCCCAATCGACCGACTTCGATCTCGCCATCCTCGACGTCAACGTCAACGGCAAGGTGATCACGCCGGTGGCCGAACTGATCAAGGCGCGCAACCGGCCCTTCATTTTCGCGACCGGCTACGGCTCGTCGGGCCTGCCCGAGGAATACCGCGATCGCCCGGCGCTACAAAAACCGTTTCAACTGGAAACGCTGGCGCAAATGATCAACAGCGCGCTGAAGAGCGCTGCGGC
Organism: Bradyrhizobium sp. AUGA SZCCT0222; assembly: GCF_018130205.1. Taxonomy (NCBI): domain Bacteria; kingdom Pseudomonadati; phylum Pseudomonadota; class Alphaproteobacteria; order Hyphomicrobiales; family Nitrobacteraceae; genus Bradyrhizobium; species Bradyrhizobium sp. AUGA SZCCT0222. The sequence goes on along the minus strand of NZ_JAFCLX010000001.1, from coordinate 23,325 downwards.
TTAAGCGCTTCTAAGATCAATTGAGAGCTGACCAATCGACGTCATCCCCGCGTGAGCGCAATTGCGCTTATCGCTTGAGGTGGGCGCCCTTGCGCGCCTCGAAGGACGAGAAGCGCCCGTGGCCCATCCTTCGAGGCTCGCTGCGCTCGCACCTCAGGATGACGTGTGCCGATTCGATTCGAAATCGTCCCCCCAGTCTTTCTAACCAAGTTGACAGGTGACTAATCGACGTCATCCTGAGGTGCGAGCACTTGCGAGCCTCGAAGGACGACGGCGATGGGTGTGTATGTGTATATGCTTCGTTGTGCCGACGGGTCCTATTATGTGGGGAGCGCAACCGGAGACGATCTCGGTCCTCGTGTTGATCAGCACAACGCAGGGGCACATCCGGGCTACACTTTCACAAGGCGGCCGGTGGTGCTGGTTTGGTCCGAGTATTTCGACCGGATCACTGATGGGATCGCAGCCGAACGTCAGATCAAGGGCTGGAGCCGCGCCAAGAAAGAGGCATTGCTGAAGTCCGATTGGGACAAGGTCAGCGAACTGTCTCGTCGTCGCGCTGGGCGGCCAAAATCGAGCTAGCTTGTGTTGAGCTATGTAGGCCAACTGCACCCGATCGCGTCATCCTGAGGTGCGCGCCCTTGCGCGCCTCGAAGGATGAGAAGCGCCCGTGGCCCATCCTTCGAGGCTCGCTGCGCTCGCGCCTCAGGATGACGTCCGAGTCTGTGGCTGCCCTACTTCAGCGTCGTCGTCAGCGCTTCCGAAAATGCTTCATCGGTGCGGTCGAGCCGCAGCGGCGTCACTGAGACGTAGCGCGCGGCCAATGCGGCGAGATCGGTGCCTTCGGCCGGCGTGTCCAGCACCGCGGCGCGTTCGAAGCCGATCCAGAAATAGGGGTTGCCGCGACCGTCGTGACGCTCGTCGACTTTCAGGAAACCGAGATTGCGCTTGCCCTGCCGCGTGACGCGGATGCCCTTGACCTGGTCGGGGGTGCAGGCCGGAAAGTTGACGTTGATCACGGTGTTCTTGGGCACGCCGGCGTCGATCACCTTGCGCACGATATCCGGTCCGAATTTCACCGCCGTGTCCCACAGCGGCGCGTGGCGCGTGTCGATGGAAAATTCTTGGCTCAGCGCAAATGACGGAATACCCAGAATGGTGCCTTCCAGCGCGCCCGCAATGGTGCCGGAATAGACCACGTCCTCGGCGACGTTGCGGCCCTTGTTGACGCCGGACAGCACGAGATCAGGCAGCTTCTCGCCGAGGATGTGGCGCGCGCCCATGATCACGCAATCGGTCGGCGTGCCGCGCACTGCAAAGTGTCGGGGGCCAACTTCGCGCAGCCGCAGCGGATCGTTCAGCGACAGCGAATGCGAGACGCCGGATTGATCGAGTTCGGGCGCCACGATCCAGACGTCGTCCGACAGCGCGCGGGCGATCTCCTCGACGACCTTCAGACCGGGAGCGTGAATGCCGTCGTCATTGGTGCAGAGAATGCGCATCCGTCAAAATGCCTTCTGGTTCGAGTCGAGGCCGGTTTCCGGGCGCCGTATTATCCGGCTATCGCCGCCGAGGCAAACCGGCAAAATACCGTCACTCTTTCATTCGGACCCGCCAGGGACGAATGAACTTGCCATGACCCAGAAACTGCATCTGAAATTTTCCCAGCGCCGATTTTGCCGGCTCGATCATTTCAGCCTCTTGCGGCAGCGGTTCTGCAGGCGCCGTGATTTGCGCAGGCGCCGGCGCTTTTCTAACCGGCTTGATCGATGTGATAACCGGAGCCGCTACGATGGGCGGAGCCGAAGCAACTGATGTCAACGGTGGAACGGGCTGAGCCTCCGGAACTGCCGCCAATGCGGCCGGCTGCGCTGGGGTGGCCGCCGCCGGCGGCGACGTCAGGCTGCCCGGAGGAAACCGCTTTCGCGCCACCTCGAGCCCCTTGTCGAAATCCGCGACGTTGAGCCATTCCTTGGCGCGCGTGGTTTCGATCAGCGCCTCGTCCCACAATTGCGGGACCTCAATATCAAAGAAGCCCTTCAGCTTCTGGTCGATCAACTGCATCCCGAGGCCGGTGACAGCCCATTGCCGGCCGATCCAATGGATGTCGCGATGCAGCGCCATTTTCGACTTTGCTATTTGTCGTGCTCGATCACTTTGAGGCCGCCCATATAAGGTTGCAGCACGTCGGGTACCGCAATCGAGCCATCCTGTTGCTGATAGGTTTCCATGACCGCAATCAGCGCGCGGCCGACCGCAGTGCCGGAACCGTTCAGCGTATGCACGAAACGCGGCTTGCCGTCGGGCCCGCGATAGCGCGCATCCATGCGCCGCGCCTGGAAATCGCCGCACACCGAACAGCTGGAGATTTCGCGATAAGCACCGCCGTCGCCCTGCCCCGGCATCCACACTTCGATGTCGTAGGTTTTTTGCGCGGAGAAACCCATGTCGCCCGCGCACAGCGTCATGACACGATAATGCAGGTCGAGGCGGCGCAGCACTTCCTCAGCACAGGACAGCATCCGCTCGTGTTCGTCGCGGCTGTTCTCCGGCGTGGTGATCGAGACCAGTTCGACCTTGGTAAACTGATGCTGGCGGATCATGCCTCGGGTATCACGGCCGGCGGCACCTGCCTCCGCACGGAAACACGGCGTCAGCGCCGTGAGACGCATCGGCAATTCCTTGTCGTCGACGATGGATTCGCGGACGAGGTTAGTGAGCGATACTTCGGCCGTGGGAATGAGCCAGAGACTATCTGTCAACTCCGTGCCCATTGGGAGGCCAACCGGCACATCTTCGTTGAACGCCTCCTTTCTCAAAGTAGCTTGCACCATAGCTTCTATGTGCTTTGAGTGTGCGAGGAAACTGTTCAGCGCTTTCGCCATACCTCGTGCAGTTTGGAACTGATCCTCTTCAAACTTTGGCAATTGCCCCGTACCGAACATCGCGTCGCTACGCACCAATAGCGGCGGATTGATCTCGCTGTAGCCGTGCTCGTTGGTGTGGAGATCGAGCATGAATTGCCCGATTGCGCGCTCCAGCCGCGCGAGACCTTTTTTCAGCACGACAAAACGCGCGCCGGACAGTTTCGCCGCCGCCTGGAAGTCCATATAGCCGAGCGCGCCGCCGAGATCGTCATGCGGCTTCGGCGCAAAACCGTGGGTGCGCGCCTTGCCGAACACCTGACGCTGCACATTGCCGTGCTCGTCGGCGCCGTCGGGCACCTCGTCGAGCGGCAGGTTCGGGATCGCGGCCAACTCTTTTGCAAGCTCGTCGTCCGCCGTCTTTGCCGCAGCTTCAAGCTCGGGCATCGTGGTCTTGAGCTCGGCGACCTCGGCCATCAACTTCGATGCACGCGCCTCATCCTTCGCCTTCTTGGCGTCGCCGATTTCCTTTGAAGCCGCATTGCGCCGTGCCTGTGCCTGCTCGGACGCCTGGATCGCCGCGCGGCGCCGTTCGTCGATCGCCAGCAGCGACGGCGACAGCGGCGCCAGGCCACGGCGCTTCAGTCCGGCGTCGAAGGCTTGCGGGTTATCGCGGATCGATTTGATGTCGTGCATTTCAAGAATTCCTGGGCCACCGCTCTGCAAACAAGCAACGCATAACGTTGTCATACAACATGAATTCCGTACCCCGAACTGACGCAATTTGGAACACTGAAGACATACTCAGTGCCCGCCATCCTGAGGTGCGAGCCCTTCGGCGAGCCTCGAAGGATGGGAAACAGGTGCCTGTGGCTCATCCTTCGAGGCGCGCAAGAGCGCGCACCTCAGGATGACGGCAGGATGTGCGGCAGGCGCCGAAAGGCCCTACTCGGCCGGATTGGCCGCGGGCGGCGGGGTCGCGGAGGGCGGCGTACCGGTCGCGGCCTTGGCTGCGGCGGCGGCCCGCTTCTCCACCAGGGCGACCGCGAGGATCGAGCCTTCGTAGAGAACCAGCAACGGCAGCGCGAGCGAGGCCTGGCTCAGCACGTCGGGCGGCGTCAGGACGGCGGCGATGACAAAGGCGACCACGATGAAATAGCGCCGCTTTTCGCGAAGCTGTTTTGCGGTGAGGATGCCGATCCGCCCCAGCAGCGTCAGGATCACCGGCAACTGGAACGCGATGCCGAAGGCGAAGATCAGCCCCATCATCAGCGACAGATATTCGCCCACTTTGGGCAACAGCTGGATCTGCGCGGTCTCGTCGCCGCCGGACTGCTGCATGCCGAGCGAGAAGCGCACCAGCATCGGCAGCACGATGAAATAAACCAGGAGCGAGCCGAGCACGAAGAAGAACGGGGTCGCCACCAGATACGGCAGGAACGCACCGCGCTCGTGCTTGTAGAGCCCGGGCGCCACGAATTTGTAGATCTGCGTCGCGATGATCGGGAACGAAATAAAGCCGGCGCCGAACAGCGCGAGCTTCAACTGCGTGAGGAAATATTCCAGCAGCGCCGTGTAGATGAACTTCGAATTCTCTGGGCCAGCGACCCAGACGAACGGCCACACCAGCACGTTGTAGATCTGCTTGGCGAAGAAGAAGCAGAAGATGAAGGCTATACCGAACGCCAGCAGCGCCTTGATCAGCCGCGAGCGCAGCTCGATCAAATGGTCCATCAGCGGCGCTTTGCTGGCCTCGATGTCTTCGTCGCTCATGACGCTTTGGCGTCCTTGAGAATATCCGGCGCCGGTGGCGCGATGTCCTGCTGCTGCGCGGCCTGAACTTCACGCGTAATCACCAGCGGCTCGGAAGCAGCCTGATAGGTTTCGGCCTCGACAAAGGTCTCGGCCGTCGGGGCGGCCGGCGTGGTCGGCGCGACGATTTCGGGCGTCACGCTTTCACCGATCGAGGTTTCCACCTGCGAATTGACGGGCTTGTCGATGTCGCCGATCTGCAAGGCGTCGCCGACGTCCTTTTGCAGCGAAGTCATCAGATTGGTGGGAGACATGCCGGTCGCGACGTCCTTGACCTCGTCAAAGCTCTTCTTGAGGTCGGCCATTTCGGCCTCGCGCATCGCTTCCTGGAACTGGCCCTGGAATTCGGAGGCCATCTTGCGGGCCTTGCCCATCCATTGCCCGACCATGCGCAGCACGCCCGGCAGCTCTTTCGGGCCGATGGCGATCAGCGCGACAACCGCGATGACGACCAGTTCACTCCACCCGATGTCGAACATGAAAATTTCCGCTTACGCGACCCCGCCCCAACCAAATCTCATTAGCAAGATTTTGGGGCGGCCCGCGTCTTTTCTCAACCGGCGTCCATGACTTCAATAGGCCATGCCTTCACCGGACACCGGTCCGCGCCAGACGGGCGCCTACGACTAAACCGTCAGACAGCCTTGCTGCCGACATCGGTGCGGGCCGCCGTCGGCGCCGCATTGTGATCAATGGTCTTGGTCGGCTCGACCGCGGGCTTTTCCGCAGGCTTGTCATCGTCCTGCAAGCCTTTCTTGAAGGACTTGATGCCCTGCGCGACGTCGCCCATCAGGTCCGAAATCTTGCCGCGGCCGAACAACAGCAGGACCACTGCGATCACGACGATCCAGTGCCAAATGCTAAGCGAACCCATCCTGCAACCCTCCAAAAGAGACGGCCGGCAACCGGCCCAAGCTTTGCCGGAAGGTAGGCCCGGGAGGTGTCAAAAACAAGGACCCAAGCCGCGGCAAATCGCTGTCGCGACTACGTATTATTGCTACCGTTAATCCGGTTTCGAGGACCAACCGGCCCTTGGCGGAACAGGCTCCGAACCGGGCCCGTTCTACTTTGCATGGGGTTGTTTTCGATATTTTTGTCCGCGCCCTAGCTCTCGCTCGGCGTCTCCGGCTCGGCGGCCGGCGCCAGCAGGAGTTCCAGGGTGTCGCCGGCATCCAGCGGATCCTCGTCCTCTCGCAGCGCCACGTCGTCCGACGGGGTCGGCACGCTGAAGCCGGAAGGCAGCCGCGAATCCAGCAGGCCCGTGCCCTTCAGCTCTTCCAGGCCCGGCAGATCGCCGAGTGCTTCGAGGCTGAACTGCGACAGGAACCCCTCTGTGGTTCCAAAAGTCAGCGGACGGCCCGGCGTCTTGCGGCGGCCGCGGGGACGGATCCAGCCGGTCTCCAGCAACACATCCAGCGTGCCCTTGGAGGTGATCACGCCGCGGATTTCCTCGATCTCGGCGCGCGTCACCGGCTGGTGGTAGGCGATGATCGCGAGCACCTCGATGGCCGCGCGCGACAGCCGCCGCGTTTCCGTGCTCTCCCGCGTCATCAGCCACGCCAGATCGCCGGCGGTGCGGAACGTCCATTTGTTGGCGACCCGCACCAGATTGACGCCGCGCGTGGCGTATTCCGCCTGCAGTTGCGCCAAGGCGACCTTGACGTCGACGCCGTCGGGCATGCGCTTGGCCAGCGCCGCCTGATCGACCGGCTCGGCGGAGGCGAACAGCAGCGCTTCCAGCAGCCGCAATTCTTCGGGCCGCGCTTCGGGCTCGTTCGTGGGATCGACGGAATGTTCCTCGGCTTCTTCCATTCGCTTTTCCGCGAGGCTCGCCATGGCTAGGTCTCCTTCTTCCACTTACTCGACCGAGAGATCCGAAGCGGACATCGCCCCGGACGCTTGCGGCTGACGCTTACGAAAATACAGCGGCGCGAACGCCTCTTTCTGGTTCAGTTCCATCTCACCTTCCCGCACCAGCTCAAGCGCTGCGGCAAAGGTGGAGGCAAATACCGTCGCCTTCTGCGAGGGATCGACGACATAGCTGAGGAGATACTCGTCGAGGCAGCTCCAGTCATCGGCCACGCCGACCAGCCGCTCCAGCGAGGCGCGCGCTTCCGACAGCGACCACACCGTGCGCTTGGCCAGATGCACCGTTGCCAGCACCTTCTGTTGACGCTGCGTGGCATAGGCCGTGAGCAGGTCGTACAGGGTCGCGGTGAATTTGGGGTGGCGGATTTCTGCGATCGATTCCGGATTGCCGCGCGGGAAAATATCGCGCTGGAACTGCGGCCGGTTCATCAGCCGGTTGGCCGCCTCGCGGATGGCTTCCAGCCGGCGCAGCCGGTTGGCGAGCGCGGTCGCCATCTCCTCGGCGCTCGGGCCGTCCGGCGTCGCCGGCTCGGGCAGCAGCAGCCGCGATTTCAGGAACGCCAGCCAGGCCGCCATGACGAGGTAGTCGGCCGCGAGTTCGAGGCGAATCTTTCGCGCCGCCTCGATGAAGACGAGATACTGGTCGGCCAGCGCCAGGATCGAAATTTTGGACAGATCGACCTTCTGTTGCCGCGCCAGCGTCAGCAACAGGTCGAGCGGACCTTCATAGCCCTCGACGTCGACGACCAGCGAGGGCTCGCTGTCGGTGCCGTCAGCGGCGGGCCGTCCGGTCTCAAACGATAGAATCTCCGCCGTCATACCGTCCCTACCCGATTCATCAACGCGTCCAGTTCAGCCCGCGCCGCCTGCCGGTCGAGCGGCAACGGCGCCTTTCGCGAGGCCAGCGCCCGGTTGGCGCGATTGAGTGCCTCGCCCGTCAGTTCCGGCGTCTCGGCTGCGACATCACGCATTTCGTCGAGCTTGCCGTTGCAGTGCAAAACCACGTCGCAGCCGGCGTTGACGATGGCTCGGGTCCGCTCGGCGATCGACCCCGCCAACGCATTCATGGACACGTCATCACTCATCAACAAACCCTGGAACCCGATTACGCCGCGAATCACTTGCCGGATGATTGTCGCAGAAGTCGTCGCCGGATGGACGGGGTCTAGCGCGCTAAACACAACATGTGCGGTCATCGCCATCGGCAGGTCCGCCAGCGGTTGGAAGGCGGCAAAATCGGTCCGATCGAGCTCTTCCCTAGTCGAATCAACCGTCGGCAGCCGAAAATGGCTGTCCGCTGTGGCCCTTCCATGGCCGGGAATGTGCTTCAGGACCGGCAACACCCCGCCCTGCTCGAGCCCCTCGGTGACGGCGCGGGCGATCGCGGCAACCTTGCCCGGGTCGGTTCCATAGGCCCGGTTGCCGATAACAGCGTCGGCGCCGGCGATCGGCACGTCTGCGAGCGGCAGGCAGTCCACCGTGATTCCGAGGTCGATCAGGTCGGCTGCGATCAGCCGTGAACTCAAACGGGCGGCCTTGAAGCCCAACTTGGGGTCAATGTCGTACAACGCCCCAAAGACGGCGCCTGGCGGATAGACCGGCCAATGCGGCGGTCCGAGCCGCTGGACCCGCCCGCCTTCCTGGTCAATCAGGACAGGCGCATCGGCGTTTCCGATCAAATCGCGTAATTCGCCAACAAGCGAAGCAACTTGCGCGGGGGTCTCAATGTTTCGTTTGAATAGGATAAAGCCCCATGGCAGCTCGGCACGGATAAAAGCGCGCTCGTCAGCGCTCAATTCCAGTCCGGATATGCCTGTGATGAATGCGCGGCTGCTCATGGGGGCCGATTAGGCCCCTCACAGCTCCCGGGTCAAGGAAACGGCCGTTAATTCCTGAGGATGACGCACTGTCCGCCGGCGGTTTTCAGGTTGCCGCACAGCTGCGCCGCCTCCTCCTGAGAACCAAACGGTCCGACCATCGAGCGGTAAACGACGCCCTTTTCTCCGAGATCCGCCCGCCTGATCGAAGCCGAACGTGTCCCCAGCACGGATGGATACTTGCCCTGCAGCGCCCGGTAGGAGGCCAGCGCATCGGCCTCGTTCTTCTGCGAGGAGACCTGGACGAGGTATCCAACGCCGGAAGGCGCGGCCTGCGCCGGATTGGTCGCGGCGACACGGGTGGGCGCCGGATCGGGCGCTACGCCGCCTTGCGGCGTCAACGCGAGCGGACCATTGGCGCTGGCGTTGGCGGATGACGGGTTGCGCGGCGCCGCGGCCGGGGCTGGCGCCGGTGCGGCCGTACGGGCAGCCGGCGCCGGCTTTGCCGACGCAACCCCTGCAGGAACGCCGCCGTTGTCGGCGTCGCCCTTCACGGCAAGGGTCTTGATCTTCCGTGGTTCGTTGTTCGGCAGCGAGCCGTTCGCGGCGGCAGCTGGCGGCGGAGCGGCCGGAGAGACGCTTGCGACCGAGGGCGGGCTGCCATTCGGGTTCAGCGGCGGAAACACCACGCGCGGGCCGGACCTGGAATTGACGTCGACCGGAGCCTCTTCACGCGACACTATCTTCTCGCCGCCATCGCCGGGCACCATGCGGTCCGGTGTCTTGCCAGCGGCGCCATCGCCGGGCGTCGCCATGACCTTGGTCGGGCTGTTGTCGGCCTTGATGATCGGCGGCTCGCCGCTGCGGGGTGAACCGACATAGGTTCGATAGGCGAAGGCAGCCCCCGTCCCGACCACAGCCAGCGCCAGCACCGCGGCGACCGTTATCAAGCCGTTGCTGCGCTTGCGCGGCGGCTCGGGCTCTTCCTCATAATCACTCTGGTAGGCGTAGGGATCATCCGGAAAGGCCGGATCACGCGCAAATTCATGCTGCCCGGATTCGAGCTGGCCATACAGCGCGTCGTCATACCGCGAGGGATCCACCGGCTGCTCAGCCGCGTATTGCTGCGCCGTCTCGTGATAGTCCTGTTCATGAGCCGCCGGCTGCTGAGCGGCGTAGCGGTGCAGGGGATGCACGGGGCTCGGCTGGTATTCCGGCTCCGGCTCTTCGTATTCCTGTTGCGGTGGTAGTGGCGGCGCATCGTGCCTGGCGCGCTGCATCCATGGCGGCGGGCCCGCGGCTACACTGACCCCTTCCTCCTCCACGGCGTCGTATTGCGGGCGCACGTTGGCCCGCGACTGCAGTGGGTGCGGGGTCTTGGTGCTGCCGTCAAACGGGTCGGACTGCCCGATCAGCCGCGCCAGCTCCGCGAGCGGATCGCTGTCGCCCTTCGGGGCAGCCGGGTCCGCGCCGCGATCATCGCCGGCGTCGGAAGGAAAAAGTCGTTCCTGGTATCGATCAGCCATCGTGAAGATGCATCCCCTTCGGGACAGCGCCAACCCGCCATGACCATAAGAGCCATGAAATACGAATTGGCCCCTGCCAGACACCCTCACAATCCCCATTGTGAGGGCCTTCGCCCCTGCCTACCGCATCTCGGTCGGAGCGTGGACGCCGAGAACGGCTAAGCCCGATGCCAGAACCGAGACGACGCCCTGGACCATTGCCAGTCGCGCCTTCGTAATCTGTGCATCATTAGTGATAATGAAGCGTAAATAGGGCAAATCCCGCCCCCTGGTCCAAAGCGCGTGAAATTCACTCGCGAGATCATAGAGGTAAAAAGCGATTCGGTGGGGTTCATGCGCCACCGCCGCCGCCTCGATCATCCGGGGATAGAGCGCCAATTGCTTCAGCAGGCTGAGTTCCGCAGGGTCGGTCAGCCGCTCCACCGCGGCATCCCCGAGATAGGCCGCCCGGGCAGAATCGCTCTCCGGCAGGTCGGGAACCAGTTCCCGGGCGTTCTTGAAGATCGAATGGCCGCGGGCATGGCCGTACTGGACGTAGAACACCGCGTTGTCCTTGGACTGCTCGATCACCTTGGCGAGGTCGAAATCCAGCACCGCGTCGTTCTTGCGGAACAGCATCATGAAGCGCACGGCGTCCGAACCGACCTCGTCGACCACCTCGCGCAAGGTGACGAACTCGCCGGAGCGCTTTGACATCTTCACAGGCTCGCCGTCGCGCAGCAGCTTGACCAGTTGCACGATCTTGACGTCGAGGGCCGCCTTGCCCGAGGTCACGGCCTTCACCGCGGCCTGCATGCGCTTGATGTAGCCACCATGATCGGCGCCGAACACGTCGATCAGGTTGGTGAAACCGCGATCGAATTTGTTCTTGTGGTTGGCGATGTCGGACGCAAAATATGTATAGGCGCCGTCCGACTTGATCAGCGGACGATCGACATCGTCGCCGAATGCGGTGGCCCGGAACAGCGTCTGCTCACGGTCCTCATAATCCTCGACCGGCTTGCCCTTCGGCGGCTGCAGGCGGCCTTCATACACATCGCCCTTGGAGCGCAGATAATCGATAGTCTCGGTGACCTTGTTGTTGCCGGTCTCGATCAGCGAGCGCTCCGAGAAGAAGACATCATGCTTGATGTGGAGCGCTGAGAGATCGCCCTTGATCATCTCCATCATCATGTCGATGGCCTTGAGGCGAACGACCGGCAGCCAGGCGCTCTCTGACATCGCCTTGAGCTTGTCGCCGTATTCGGCGGCAAGCGCCTGCCCGACCGGCACGAGATAGTCGCCGGGATACAGGCCTTCCGGTATCGCGCCGATGTCTTCACCGAGCGCTTCGCGGTAGCGCAGATACGCCGAGCGGCCGAGCACATCGACCTGCGCGCCGGCATCGTTGATGTAATATTCGCGCGTGACGTCATAGCCCGCGAATTGCAGCAGGCTGCACAGCGCATCGCCGAACACCGCGCCCCGGCAATGGCCGACATGCATCGGCCCGGTCGGATTGGCCGAGACGTATTCGACATTGACCTTTTCGCCGCCGCCAATCGCGCTCTGGCCGTACGTGACACCTTCGCGCAGTACCGTGCGCAGCGCATCGGCCCACACCTCTGGCTTCAAAGTGAGATTGATGAAGCCCGGCCCGGCGACTTCGACGGAGGCGATCAGATCGTCCGCGCGCAGCTTTTCGGCGAACTTGTCGGCGAGATCGCGCGGCTTGGCCTTGGCGTCCTTGGCGAGCACCATCGCGGCATTGGTCGCCATGTCGCCATGGGTCGCATCGCGCGGCGGCTCGACCACCACGCGGGAGAAATCGATGCCGGCGGGCCAGTTTTCCTCGGCCGCCAGCACGGCACAAATCCTGTGCACGCGCGCAAGCACATCGGCAAAAAGGTGCGGAGAAGTGGGTTTTTCGGCCATATTTCTAAGTTCCTGGGCCGCCGCCTAACGCAAATCCGGGGTCGAGTCAAAAAGCCTTTGATGCTCGGTCAGGGCAAAACGGTCGGTCATCCCGGCAATGAAATTGCCGATCCGGCGGATACGTTCGCCCTCGGTCTCGCGCTCGGTGCCCTCGACCCACTCGGCCGGCAGGTCATCCGGAGATTTCTGGTAGCGCGCGAACAGGTCGAACACGATCTGCTCCGCCTCGCCCATCACCCGCATCACCCGCTTGTGGCGGTACATCCGCAGCTTCAGGAACGCCTTGATGTCGGCCTCTTCCGCCGCCACGGCAGGCGGAAACGCGACCAGCGGCTGAGCGCAGTGGCGTACATCATGGGCCGATTGCGGTTTGGCGGCGTCGATCCGCCTGCCGGCCTCCGCCACAACAGCCGAGATCATGTAGGAAATCAGCTCGCGCACCAATTCCGCCCCGCGCCTGCTGTCATCGAGATCGGGATAGTGCTTGCCGATGTCAGCGATGATGGCTGCCGTGAGCGGCATCACCTTGAGGTCGTCAACGCTGAACAGGCCCGCGCGCAGGCCGTCATCGATATCGTGGGCGTCATAGGCGATGTCGTCGGCGAAGGCTGCGACCTGGGCCTCCAGCGAGGCGTAGGTCCACAGCTCCAGATCATATTTGCGGTTGAAATCGGCGATCCCGACCGGGATCCCACTGTCGCTGTAGCGCCCGGCCGGGGCTCCGCTCCGCTCCGTCAGCGGGCCGTTGTGCTTGACGATGCCCTCCAGCGATTCCCAGCTCAGATTGAGGCCGTCGAACTCGGGGTAGCGATGTTCCAGCGAGGTCACGACACGCAAGGTCTGGGCGTTGTGATCGAAGCCGCCATGGGCCGCCAGGCATTTGTCCAGCGCCCGCTCCCCGGCATGGCCGAACGGGGGGTGGCCGAGGTCATGGGCCAGCGCCAGGGTCTCGGTGAGGTCCTCGTCGAGCCCGAGTTGGCGGGCCAGCGCGCGGGCGATCTGGGCCACCTCCAGCGAATGGGTCAGTCTTGTGCGGTAATGATCGCCCTCATGGAACACGAAGACTTGAGTTTTGTGCTTCAGGCGGCGGAAGGCGGTGGAATGGATCACCCGGTCGCAGTCGCGCCGGAACGGGCTGCGGGTCTTGCTCGGCGGCTCCGTAAACAGCCGGCCGCGGCTGCGATCGGGATCGCAGGCATAGAGCGCGCGGGGGGCAGCCATTCCGACCGACACGTTTTTTTAGTCCTTATCCATTTGATTCTGCGAGATTACATACTTAACTATGGGGAGCGCGGGATACCAAATGAATTGGGTATGACGCCTTCGACCGGAGACCACGCATGACCACTGCCATCACCGTCAGCGAGCGGGCCGCCCGCCGCATCGGGCAAATCCTCAAGACCGAGGGCGACGGCGCCATGCTGCGCATCTCTGTCGAAGGTGGCGGCTGCTCCGGCTTCCAGTATAAGTTCGACGTCGAACACGCGCAGGCCGAGGACGATCTGGTGATTGCGCGCGAGGGCGCGGTGGTGCTGGTCGATCCGGCATCGGTGCCGTTCCTGGCCGGCTCGGAGGTCGATTTCGTCGACGACCTGATCGGCGCGTCGTTCCGGGTGGTCAATCCGAACGCCACCGCCTCCTGCGGCTGCGGCACCAGTTTTTCGATCTGAGCGATATCAGCGCGGCGCGGCGAATAGCGCCTTCGCATTGCCGCTCGCGATCTGCTCGGCGATTTTTGGCGATAGCTGCGCCAGCCAAGCGCGATAGCTCGCCATGATCTCACCATAGCTCGCCCAGCGCTCCGGCACCCAGGTGTCCGAACCGAGCAGGAAGCGATCAGGATAGCGTTCGAACAGCGTCCGCCACTCAGCCGTCAGCTTGCCTGCGCCGTCGGTGATGCCGCTGCGATACGACAACTCTCCCCACAGCTTTGGGTATTTCGACAGCATCGCCGTGACGCGATCGGTCGACAGCCCAAAGCCGGTATGCGCCCAGATGATCCGGGCTTTCGGATTGTGCCGCATCAGGATCTCGACCGCCTCGTCGTCGGCATGGGCGTGCAGATAGAGGTCGTTAGCCACCGCAAAATCGACGGTCTTCTTCACCCACTCGTTTTCCGCCGACTTGCCCGACAGATGGAATTCGCCGATGCCGCGGTAATAGCCGCGCTTGAATTCGTCCTGCACGAGATCGAAGATCACGGGATCGCCGAACCAGCTCTGGATATCTGACCGGACGCGGTACGGCCGGATGAAAGGCACGACCTGCAGGCCATCGGCCTTCGCATCCACCAGCGCATGCGTTCCACTGTTCGGGCGGCTGGTCGCGAGGATGCCGGTGACGCGATGCTTCTTGAACAGCGCGAGCACCTCGTCGAGCTGGTAATAGGGCTTCGGTTCCCAATTATAATGCAGATGCGCGTCGAAGATTTCGATCGGCTCGGCCGGAACGGCCTTGGTCCCGGCAGTCCACGCAATCGCGATCAGGACGACAATGCATCGCAAGGCAGTCCGCATTGCCCGCGCCAGGACCATTACTCGGCCGCGACCACGTGCGGCCGCTCGCCGTCGGTTTCCTCGAGCTGCGGCTCGAGCCGGCGCTTCAGGCGGCGGTCGATGCGGTCGAGATAGATGTAGATCACGGGGGTGATGTACAGCGTCAGCAGTTGCGACAGGCACAGACCGCCGACCACGGCGACGCCAAGCGGCTGGCGCAGCTCGGCGCCGGCGCCGGCGCCGAGCGCGATTGGCAGCGTGCCGAAGATCGCGGCGAACGTCGTCATCATGATGGGGCGGAAACGCAGCAGCGCGGCTTCCCGGATCGCATGCTCGGCGCTGAGGCCGACGCTGCGGCGCTCCAGCGCAAAGTCCACCATCATGATGGCGTTCTTCTTGACGATGCCGACCAGCATCACGATGCCGATCATCGCGATGACGGACATCTCCATTCCAAACAGCATCAGCGTCAGGATCGCGCCGATGCCGGCCGACGGCAGGCCGGAGATGATGGTGATCGGGTGGATGAAGCTCTCGTAGAGGATGCCGAGGATGACGAAGGCCGCGAACACGGCGGCGAGGATCAGGACGCCCTGCCCGCGCAGCGAATCCTGGAACACCTGCGCCGTGCCGGAGAAGCCGGTGGCAATGGTCGCCGGCAGGTTGGAGCTCTGCTCGAGCGTGGTGATCTGGTCGACCGCATAGCCCAGCGAATAGCCGGGCGCGAGGTTGAACGAGATCGTCACCGCCGGCTGCTGCGCCTGATGGTTGATTTGCAGCGGCCCCACCGTCGGAACCAGTTTCGCCACGGCCGACAGCGGAATGGTCTGGTTGTTCTGGGTCTTCATGTAGAGCTTGGACAGGTCGGACGGATCTACCCGGAACTGCGGCTGCACTTCCAGGATGATCTGGTAGTCGTTCGACGGCATATAGATGGTGCCGACCTGGCGCGAGCCGTAGGCGTTGTAGAGCTGGTTGCGAACCTGGTCGACGGTGACGCCGTAAACCGCGGCCTTCTCGCGGTCGATATCGACCGTCATCTGCGGGTTCTTGATGTAGAGATCGGTGGTGACGTCGAGCAGGCCCGGCACCTTCTCGATCTTGTCGCGCATTTCCGGCGCCAGCCGGTACAGCGAGTCGGTGTCGCCGCTCTGCATCACATACTGGTATTGGCTCTTGGAGATCCGCCCCCCGATATTGAGGTTCTGGATCGGCTGGAAGAACGCCTGCATGCCTGGAATCTGGCGGGCTTTGCCCCGCAGCCGCCCGATGATCGTCGTGAGGTTGTCGCGTTCCTTCTTCGGCTTCAGCGCAATGAACAGCCGTCCGTAATTCGCCGTCGTGTTCGGTCCGCCGGCGCCGACGGTGGAATTGATGTATTCGATCGCAGGATCGCTTCTCAGCACCGCGACCAGCGCCTGCTGCCGCTCCTTCATCGCATCGAAGGACGTGTCCGTCGCAGCCTCGGTCACGCCGATCAGGAAGCCGGTGTCCTCCTGCGGGAAGAAGCCCTTCGGCACGATCATATAGAGGTAGACGGTGCCGCCCAGCGTCGCCAGCGTCACGGCCAGCATCAGCGCCTTGCGCGCCAGCACCCAGTCGAGCGTCCATTCATAGGCACGCAGCCAGGATTCGAACATCGCCTCGAAAACGCGAAGCACGATGTTCGGCTTCTTGTTCGGGTCGTGCGCCCGCAGCACGCGCGCGCACAGCATCGGCGTCAAGGTCAGCGAAACGAATCCTGACACGATGATCGCGACCGATACCGTCACCGCAAACTCGCGGAACACCCGGCCGACGATGCCACCCATCAGCAACACCGGGATGAACACGGCGATCAGCGAGAACGTGATCGAAATGATCGTGAATCCGATCTCGCGCGCGCCTTTCAGCGCGGCTTCAAACGGCTGCATCCCGCGCTCGATATGGCGGACGATGTTCTCCAGCATGACGATGGCGTCGTCGACCACGAACCCGACGGAAAGGGTCAGCGCCAGCAGCGTCATGTTGTTGATCGAATAGTCGAGCGCGTACATCACCGCGCAGGTGCCGAACAGCGAGATCGGAACCGCCAGCGCCGGAATGAAGGTCGCCGACGCCGAGCGCAGGAACAGGAAGATGACGAGGATGACCAGCCCGATCGCGATCAGCAGCGTCTCCTCGACGTCGGCCACCGCCTGACGAATGGATACCGAGCGATCCATCAGCACGTTGATCGACACCGATGGCGGGATCTGCGCCCGCAGCACCGGCAATTTGGCCAGAATGCCATCGACCACCGCCACCGTGTTGGCGTCCGGCTGTTTCTGGATGCCGAGCACGATCGAGCGCTCGTCGTTCAGCCAGGTCGCGATCCGCTCGTTCTCGACGCTGTCGTAGATCTTTGCAACCTCATCGAGCTTGACCGGCGAACCGTTGCGCCAGGCCACCACGATCTTGCTGTAGTCAGCCGCCTTGTCCATCTGGCCGGAGGCCTGCAGCGCCACGTCCTGCTTTGGTCCATTCAGCGTGCCGACCGGGGTCGACGAATTGGCGGCCGAAACCGCGGCGCGGATGTCTTCGAGCGACAATCCGCGCGCCGCGGCGGCTTCCGGATCGGCCTGGACGCGAACGGCGAACTTCTGCGCGCCGTAGACGCTGACCTGCGCGACGCCCGGTATCTGCGACAACGTCTGGCCGATGGTGATTTCGCCATATTCGTTGACCGCCGACAGCGGCAGCGTGGACGAGCCAAGCACCACGAACAGGATCGCGAAATCGGCCGGGTTCACCTTGCGGAAACTCGGCGGGATTCTCATCTCGATCGGCAAGCGGCGTTGCGCGATGGTCAGCGCCGTCTGCACGTCGAGCGCGGCGGAATCGATATTGCGGTTGAGATCGAACTGGATCGTGATCTGGCTCGAGCCCTGCGATGAGTTCGACGACATCGAGGAGATGCCGGCGATGGTCGAGAGCTGGCGCTCGATCACGCCGGCCACCGAGGCGGCCATCGTATCCGCGCTCGCGCCCGGCAAGGTCGCGGTCACGGCAATGGTCGGGAAGTCGACCCGCGGCAGCGCCGATACCGGCAGCAGGCGGAAGCCGAAGATGCCGAATGCAATGATCGACGCCGTGATCAGCGTCGTCATGACCGGCCGGCGGATGCAGAGCTCCGAGAGCGTCATCGGCTACGCCCCCGCCTTCTTCGCCCGCGCCTCGACCCGCGTTCCATCCGACAGCAGCAATTGTCCGTCGACCACCACGCTCTCGTCGCCGGCGAGCCCTTCTGAAATCACCGACATGCCCTGCGAGGTACGATCGACCGTGACCGATTGAACCTTGGCTGTGCCGTCCTTGACGATGAAGACGAAGTTGCCGGTCTGGCTGCGCTGCACGGCGACCGTCGGAACCACGATCGCATCTTCGCTGCGGATCGTCAGTCGGGTCGCGACCAGGGTGCCCGGCCACAAGGTCTCGTTCTCGTTGTTCATGATGCCGCGCACGGTAACCATGCCCGTGGTGGCATCCACCGTGTTCTCGACCATCGCGATCTTGCCGCTTTCCGAGCGCTGATGACCCGGGATCGTCGCGGTCACCCCGGATGCCCCCTTCGCCATCGACTCGCGCAGATCGACCAGCACGCGCTGGGGGACGGCGAACGTCACATAGACCGGTGCCATCTGGTTGATGACGGCGAGCGGTGCGAGATCGGCCGGCCGCACGAAATTGCCGACCTTGACGTTAGCCGCACCGACCCGGCCCGAGAACGGTGCGCGGATCGTGGTGTAGCTTTTCTGGACCTTCAGATTGTCGAGCGCCGCCTGGTCGGCCTTGATGGTTCCGGCCAGGATGTCAGCCGTCGTCTTGGCGTTGTCGAGATTGACCTGCGTGGTGGCGCCCTTGCCGATCAGCTCGCTGTAGCGCCGGACATCGCGCTGCGCACCTTCGAGCTGGGCCTGGTCCTTCGCCAGGACCCCCTCGGCCTGCTCGATCTGGGCGTCGATCTGGCGCGCATCGAGCGTGAACAGCAAGTCGCCTTCGTTGACCTTGGCGCCGTCCTGGAAATGGACCGACACGATGGTGGTTTCCAGCCGCGACTTCAGCGCCACGCTGGAGATCGGCGTGACGGTTCCGTTGGCGTCGACATCGACGGGCACGGACTTGCGCTCCGCCTTCGCCAGTTCGACCGAGACCATGCGCGGGCGCTGCGGCCCCTGTGCGCTGGCGTTGCTCCCCATCCACGACGAGCGGGTTGTGTAGGCCGCGACGGCAGCAATGCCGATAATGCCGGCGAAAAGTATCCAGTTACGCTTTTTCATAATTTTTCACGTCCGCCGGTCCGCAAAGGGCGGGACAGCTGGTCCCGGCCCCCTTGACGGCGACTTTTACGCCTTATTTCTAGATAGTTATCACAGCCTCGCGGCACATGGTATGCCACTGCAGCGAAAATGTGTGATTACAATCCGGGCTTTTGCAATGCGTATTGCTACGTGGAACGTCAATTCGGTCCGGCAGCGGATCGACCATCTCCTGACCTGGCTGAAGGACTGCGCGCCTGACGTCGTCTGCCTGCAGGAAATCAAATGCATCGATGACGCCTTTCCGCGGCTCGAGATCGAGGCGCTCGGCTACAACGTCGTCACCCACGGCCAGAAGACCTTCAACGGCGTTGCGCTGTTGTCGAAGCTGCCGTTCGAGGAAACCAAATCCGGCCTCGCCGGCGACGACGAGGATGCCCATGCCAGGTTCCTCGAAGGCGTGATTCCCCTGAAGAAGGGCGTGCTGCGCATCGCCTGCCTTTATCTGCCCAACGGCAATCCTGCGGATTCAGATAAATATCCCTATAAACTCAAATGGATGTCGCGGCTTCTTGAGTACTCCAGGGAACGACTTAAAGCGGAGGAGCCGCTGATCCTGGCGGGCGACTTCAACGTCATCCCGGCAGCCCAGGACGTCTACAATCCCGCCGCCTGGGCCAATGACGCGCTGTTCCGCCCCGCGACCCGCGAATCCTTCCAATCGCTGCTCGGGCTTGGCCTGACGGACGCGCTGCGGGCCGTGAACGACGCCCCCGGCCAGTACACCTTCTGGGACTATCAGGCCGGTGCCTGGCAGAAGAACTGGGGCATTCGGATCGACCATTTGCTGCTGTCGCCGCAGGCCAGCGACCGGCTCACCAATGTCGGTATCGACAGCTACGTACGCGCCTGGGAGAAGCCGTCGGACCATGTCCCGGTCTGGGCCGATCTCGATCTCGAAACCGCCTGAGCGAACAAGCGCCGCTCAAGCCAGCCGCGGCAGCCACCAAGCCGCGGCGGCAATCAGTCCCGGCGGCCCTGCACCCAGTGCTCGAGCATCTGCAGCGCCATCGCGCGGTCGTCGCCGGAGGCTTTCGACATCGCCCGGGTGTAGCTTTCCTTGATCCAGACCTCGTCCGGCGTCGCACTCTCGCTCGCCAGGGTCAGCCACATCAGCCCGCGCGCGCGCTGCGGCGGCAGCCGGTCGCCGTTGAACAGCATCTGGCCGAGCAGCGCCTGCGCCTGATGCTGGCCCTTCTGGGCGGCCAGACCAAGCCAGCGGGCGCCATAGCGGAAATCTTCCCGCGAGGCGTCGGGGGTCTTCAGATAGAGCCGCGCCAGATCGTACTGGGCGTCGGCATTGCCGAAATAGGACGCGGCATAGGAGAACATCTCCCGCGCCCGCTCCCGGTCGACCTTGACCTTCGAATTGGGAATGCCGTTGAGGTAATACCGCCCCAGCGCCACGAACGCGTTGGCCACGATCGTCGCCTGAGGCGCCGACGGGCTATCCTCGGCGTGCTGGTTGGCAATGCGGCTGAAATATTCGAACGCCCGCAGGTCGTCCTGGGTGACGCCATCGCCGTTGGCATACATCCGGCCCAGCTTCCACTGGGCCACGGGATGACCGCCTTCAGCGGCGTATTGCAGGGACGTCAGTGACGGCGCGGTCGCGGCAGCCGCCGCAGTTGCCGGCGGAATCGCCTTTTTTTGGCCCGGAATACCCAAGGCCTGGGCGTTCAACGCCTGGGCGGCGGGCTGGGAAACCACGGGAAGAGCGGCATCTTTGGGATTTACCGGCGCACCATCGAACGCGAATCCGGAACCCGCCACCGGCGCGGCCCCTAACATCAACGCAAGAATGATACGCCTAGATGTCCGCATAACACTGTTTCTCGTGCGCACCGCCTGGGTGGGAAACAGCGCCACCCATCGCCTGCCCGATCCTTTGGGCGTCCTTCCACAGCGCAGCCGATTTGAAGTTAGTCGCTCGGGACTGCCGTTTGGTCTCATGTTCAGGGGCGTCGGCGCCGGTCAACTTTACGTTAAGACTCGCCGCGGCGTTCTCTTCGCGGTCCAAACCGCGGACAGAACCTGGAAATACAGAACCTGGAAATTTCGGCTTCGACATGCCCGCGACCTTCACGACCGCACCTTCCTGCGCAATATTATCTTTTGGGCCGACGACACCGCCGGTGACGGCCATCACCTTTACGCTCTTGAGATTTTCGGCGATCGTCCGGCCCGAGGCGGTAAGGCAATTCCCGCGCAGGTGGCCATTGTCGAGCAGCGTCTTCATCAGAAGCGATATGCTCCCAATTTCCTGCATGTCTTTGGCAACATAACGGCCGCCCGGCTGCAAACCCGCGGCATACGGAGTCTTTTTGAAGATTTCCTCCGCGAAGATTTCGGCGACGTCGACCAAATCGAATCTGGTGCGGTAGTGATTGGTGATCAACGGCATGTGCGGTGCAGCATTGCTCGCGTCGCTGGATGCCGCGGCGCAGGCTTGCGGCGCGCACGCGGGACCCGCCGTCACGTGACGGCTCGGCAGCCTGTTCTTGATGTTGGTCCCTGCGTGCATCGCGAACCTGTTTCCCCAGCCGTCTCGTCTTCGCGAGCGCTGTGGCCATCAGCCTATGAAGGCATGATTTCATGCAGGGGTGTGGCTAAAAAGCGGCGCAGGCAACAGCTGGCTGATTTGACGGTTAAATGTTCAGGAAGTGTTGCGGCTACGCAACAATCGTAGCAAGTGGGCAACGATCGATGGCACAACCCGCACAGGCTGTGGAACCAAAAACCCGCTACTCCTGCTTTACGCCACCCGGACCGCGTGTTTGCCGTGCCACCGGCAACCGGTCGATCGCGCGCAGGCCAGGCCGCTTGCGCCATTTGATTTCGGATGGATCGACCGCCAGCGCCAGCTCGGGCCAGCGCCGGAACAGCGATTTCAGCGCACATCGGCCTTCGATCCGCGCCAGCTGATGGCCGAGACAAAAATGGATCCCGGTGCCGAACGCGATGTGGCGGTTGGGCCTGCGCTGCAGGTCGAGCCGCTCGGGATGCGGATTGGCTTGCGGGTCCATGTTGGCGGCGGCGAGCATCGCCATGACCTTGTCGCCCTTCCTCACTTGCACGCCGCCGAGGTCGACATCGCGGCGCACATAGCGCGGCTTGGTGAATTGCACCGGCGTGATGAAGCGCAGAAATTCCTCGACCGCCAGATCGAGCCGGCTTTCGTCCTCACCAAGCCAGTGGCGCAGTCCGGGATTCTTCAGAAGCTCGAACGCCGATCCGCTGATCAGATGCGTCGTCGTTTCGTGGCCGGCGAACAGCAGCAGGAACACCATCGACACGATCTCGTCGCGGCTGATCTTCCCGCCGTCCTTTTCGACGCGCACGATCTCGGCGATCAACCCCTGCCCGCCCTGCCGGCGGACGGTTTCGAGATGCTGCTCGACGTAGCGCCGCATGGCAAAAATCTTCGGCATCATGCCGAGAAAGCCGAGCGCGCCGGTGAAGCGGGTAAAGCCGCTGGCCCAGGCGGTGAATTTGGCGCGGTCGGCGAGCGGCAGCCCGAGCAGTTCGCAAATCACCGACAGCGGCAGCCTGCGCGCAAAGCGCTCGACGAGATCGGCCGGACTGCCATCGGCAAACAATTCATCGGCAAGCTGGTCGCCGATCGCCTGGATATGCGGCTCCATGTCGAGCACGGCACGGCGGCGGAACGCTTCGTCGACGATGTCGCGCAGCCGCTTGTGATCGGGCTCGTCCATCGACAGCATGCTGTTGGCGAGCGTGCGCACGATGCCCGGCATCCACCACTGCAGCCCGGCGACATTGCCATCGTCGCGGCGGATTGTGAAGGTTTCAGTGTCCTTCAGCACCTGATCGGCGAGCGCCTGCGTGGTGGTGGCCCACACCTTGCCGATGATGGGAAAGCGCACTTCCACCACCGGCCCGGTGGTGCGCAGCTTCTCGATCGCGGTGGCGGGGTCGCGAAAGAACTCCTGGCTGGTGAAGTCGGCCTGTAAACTCATGCGCGGTTCCTTCGCTGAAGTCCGATGCCCGATATGCGAGCTCGACGCAATAATTCCAGCCCCAATGAGTAACGTCATTGCGAGGAGCGATAGCGACGAAGCAATCCATGCTGCCCGCGCGGATGGATGGATTGCTTCGCTTCGCTCGCAATGACGGCGGGAAAGCGGCCATCCCACAAATGACGTCATCCCCGCGCAGGCGGGGATCCAGTACGCCGCGGCTTTTCGGTTCTATCATCAGCGTCTCTGGAATACTGGGTCACCCGCCTTCGCGAGGGCGGGTGACGACAACTGAATGTGGCTTCGCGATCTCGCGACGCATTGCGCCCGAGGTTTGCCAGAAGTTCCTTGCCCTTTCATAGAGAGGGCGCAGGGAAGACCGGGTGCGCGCTGCACCCGCGGTCCCGTGTGCGGTTTGCACAAAACAAAGTGCACACGAGCATACAGGGCAGCGGAGAACACCCGGCCTTCCCTGCGCAATGGCTTTACGGCTTATGCCGTGCTCTCCCCGGAGACGAGTTCTTGGTTGACTCCGTCGCTGCCGTTCCCGCTTGCGCTTCTCCGACAGCTTGACGCCTGCAACGGGCGCCAGGACCACACGGTTTTGCCGTACGCTTATCCACGCCGTCGTCGAGGCGTAAACCAGCGTCCACCGCAACCCGTCCAACGTCCGTGACGACGGCCGACGCCCTTCTGAGTAGGACGGGATGG